>NZ_BCAG01000003.1:1913333-2270000 GCF_001293685.1 Desulfatitalea tepidiphila
GGGCTTGCGGATATCGGCATCGATGAGCAGCACGTGCTCTTCTATGCCCTTGGCGATACTGACCGCCAGGTTAGCGCAGACAAATGATTTTCCCTCTCCCGGCAGGGCGCTGGTGACCATGATGCTTTTGGGCGGCCGGCCGGCGGAAGGAAACAGCAGGTTGGTTCTGAGCACCTTGAACAGCTCTGCCTCCGCGGATTGGGGGCTGTGCAGCGTGACCAGGTTGGGATCGATGCCTTCCGGCGCGGACGGCAGCGGCTGCTTGTGGGTGGCGAGCGGCACCACGTTGCCGTTGCCGGTCTTTTCGGCTTTCGGCTTGCGCTCCGCCACGGATTTGTTCCGTCCGGTCTCCATTGATTTGCCCGCTTTTTCCAAGGCGTCGAATATTTTGCCCATGTTGTATCCTGATCCGGTTAACCCGGGTTTTAATGTAAAGCCTTAGTGTTACTAACCCATGGGTAACAACTTCTTTACGGCACCCACCAACTGCTCCGGCCCTCGGAGGCATACGAATGCGAAAACCGCCAGGAAGGCCAGGGTGATCATCGAAAAAGCGATACTCCCTGCGACATCGAGTTTTCTAAAGAGTATCTGTTTGGGACGAAAGACGGTCGGGATCGAGGTGAGCACCGGCAATTCGAAAAACGTCTCCACATCGTCTGGTTTTCGAAGTGAGGTATTCAGATATTCCAGGAGAAATGCCGCTCCACCGCCGATGCCCAATCCCACGGCGACGACCATCAGAAAGAGCTTGCGCAAGTCAGGCGCAACCGGCTTTTGCGGTACTTTTGCGGAATCGATGATTCTGAATTGCTCGCCCTTCTGTTTACGCTCCATGTTGACGGCAATATCGGCTTCCAATTTCCGGCTCAGCAGGGAATCGTAGGACGCTTGAATATTTTGGTAATCCCTTCTCAGCCCCAATAGCTCCTGTTCTCTTTTGGGGGTGTTCTCCACCCGCTTCTGGTATTCGGCGATCTGGTTCTTCAAATTCACAATTTCGCCTTCAGCGAGTTGGATTTCTCTACGGGCGTCACCGATCTGGCGTCGCAACTCGGGAGAGAGCGATGCGCTTTGCGGCAGTTGGCTGTTTCCATCCGCTGCCTCGGATGATTGCTTGGCTTCGAGTTCTTCGATGAGCTTTTTTGTTCTTAAAAGGTCCGGATGCTTTTCCGTATACCTTGACCTCAGACTCTCGTACTGTTCTTTCAGCTCCTCGAGGCTGGCGCCACCTTCAGCAGGCCTTGTGCCCTCGCCGATAACCACCACGGATTGGCTTCTCGCCGAGGCCTGATTGCTCAGATCCGAGATCCTGGCGCGGGCGTCCCTGAGGTTTTGCTGCTGATCATTCAGGTTCTCCTGCAAGCGATCCAGAATACGCAGATTGGTTTCGAGCTGCTCCGGAAGCTCTCCCATATAGGTTTTGCGATACTCTTTCATGCTTTCCTCGAGTTGCTCGAGGCGGGATCGCATTGACAACAATTCCGAATCCAGGAACTCGCTGGTTCCTATTGCCTGGGATTCTCTGACCTTCAAATTTTCGTCTATAAAATAGGAGGCCAGGCCATTGGCGACACTGGCGATCTTATTCGGGTCCTTGCCTTTAAAGGTGATCGAAAAAGCGTCCGTGCCTCTTCTGTGATCGGAAATCACATCGATGGTGATTTGTCTGCGCAGAATGTCGATTTTTTCTTCCGTGAAGAGATCTCTTTGCGGCGGTTCGCTAAATAAACTGAAGTCATTGATGATTTTCTCCAGATTCGAGCGGCTCAGGATCTGTTGAGACAACGTGTTGATGCGCTCGCCGGGGTCGACGGTCACGATGGATTGCACGAATTGCTGGGGCACCCTTTGGGGTTCTATCAAAATGAGGGTCTTGGCCTCGTATATTTTGGGCAGGGTTATGGACAAATAGATTCCGGCGATCAACGCCAGAAAAAAGGGAATCAGAATCAGCCACCGCCGCCGAAGAACCAGTTCGAGGATGAATTCCGGTGTTATTTTGAATGTCGATTTTTCGTTGGTCTCATTCATGGCTCAACCTTGCTTTGGATGCGGATAAGCGCTGCTTAAGGATTTGGAAACAATACCATATGGATTCATCCCGTTCAACATGGTTTGCCATCTGATATTAAATAGTTCCGCAGTGTTGGCGGATTTGTCGGATTACGAGAGACGCGATGGGCGGCAAATTCGCCATGGCATGCATCGGGGCTTCGCGTGGGCGTGTTTTCTGGCCACGGGGGCAGGGCCGGATCAGGTTGAAGCCTGACGACCTTGGGCCCAACCGGTGACAAAATGTCGTCGGCCATGGTCTTGTTTTGAGTGCCGGCTGGTTTTGGAGCCGAGGGTATGATCCGATTTACCGGCTGACATCCGACTTCATGGAATCTTGTAAAGTGCCTGAAATTGCAGGTTTGCCTGGTAGCTGTCATTGTCCGGTCGTCTTCGATTAAGTTGGTCTTAGGGTCGCTCAGGCCTGTTTACTCCAGTGGCCATCTCAACAATCGATGGTATTACAGCAAGTAATATGCCTGTTATCCGATTCCGCTTCGATTCGATTCCCGTGATTTTCTGCCAAATCGCGTTTATATGTAATTATAGTTAATTATCGGCATCGAAGGGAATTAGATAAGGTTGGGTCGCCACATTTTTTCTGTTTTTGGGTTTTACGATTATGTAAAACGATACCACTTTTTAGAATAAATTATCTTTGGCTGAGAGAAATTTTATCCACACCGTGGTGTTGTTTGCACTGTCACCCCGGCGACTATTATTGCCCCGTCACTCCGGCGAACGCCGGAGTCCAGCAAATACTCTGGAACAGCAACAAGCCCGGGTTCTGGATCCCGGCGTTCGCCGGGAAGACGGGTCGCTGGCATCGGGGCCAGTTTCAACCAACCCTCATTTTCAACAAACCCCTATGACTGGTCGTGGACATCGGGACCGGGTGCAGGCGACCTTGATGACGGGTCGCGGATATCGAGGCTATTCTCAACCAACTTTTTGGTGGGATTTAGAGTGGTGCTGATAGCGGATATGTGTAAGTCTGTGCCATCGTGAAGAAGCCTGGTTGAGCGACGATTCGTTAGACTTGAATCAGAGGAGAATTAGGAACGAGGAAAAGGATCGATACACATATATTTTTGCTGGCAAAGGCAATTTGGCACATAAAACTCCACCCCCCCAAAAAACCATCGATTGGGTTTTCAGGGGCTGGAACGAGTATATTGATTATTGAATTGCCAGTTTCACACAAGCCGTTTGTTACTACAGCACGCCTCCAATCCCAACGCCGCCAGGCGCCACGCGCCTGGCACCGACCTTTTTACCGTTCAGCCATCGATATCGAGCGATTCACATAGCCCTGATAAAAACTCACTATCTGGTTTTAGATATTTTCAACAAAGTCCCGAATCCGATGAGACCAAAACCGATCATTAACATTTTAACGGGTTCTGAGATTCCCAGCAGTAGGCTTTTTTCGGGAATGGTGGTGGGTACTGCACCACTCACACAGAACAGCATCACCATAAACAATGTGCCTAACATAAAAATCAATTTAAACTTCTTACCCATCCCAACCCCCCAGAAGCTACATGATGCAGCATCAACCATTCAATTTGGTATAAGAAAATTACTTGCTATTGTTTAATCAGATGGACGCACTTAGCCGTATAGCATAGGAAGTGCCATATTTGCTCAGGTTGGCATAAATGGTTTATTTTATATTTATTACAGTTGGTTGCTTGGATAGGAGAGTTGAGGAGACTGCCCGCGGAGATCCAAAAGCTATGTAGTTAAATTCACAATTACAGTCTCTGTGTGTAGTTTTATTTCTATGGGACGGGCTTCTATAGTCTGGGATGGGGAAAAAAGGGAAGCGTCCTGCAAAAAGTCGCATAAGCGTCATACCGGCGAACGCCGGCATCCAGAACCTATTGAAAATACTGGATCCCGGATTCCGTTGGGGTGACGGGGAAAGTGAATTCCGGTCTGTTTAGATCGCCGTCATTATCGAGGCGGTCTACTTGAATTCGTATTTCAGGATGTCCAACAGATAGCTGCCGTAGCTGTTTTTGCAAAGGGGTTCGGCCAGTTCTTCGAGCCGGGCGGGCGAAATGTATCCCATGCGGTAGGCGATTTCTTCGATGCAGGCGATTTTCAATCCCTGGCGCTGTTCTATGGTTTCGATAAAGTTGGAGGCTTGCATCAGGCTTTCGTGGGTGCCGGTGTCGAGCCAGGCAATTCCCCGGCCGAGCTTTTCGACGTAAAGTTCACCCATGCGCAGGTAGGTGTTGTTCACGTCGGTGATTTCCAGTTCACCGCGTTGGGAGGGTTTGAGACCGGCGGCGATGTCCAGCACGCGGTTGTCGTAAAAGTAGAGCCCGGTGATGGCCCAATTGGATTTTGGCGCCTGGGGTTTTTCCTCGATGTCGGTCACTTTGCCGGATTCGTCGAACACGGCCACACCGTAGCGCTGCGGCTGCTTGACCCAGTAACCGAATACGGTGGCGCCGGATGTTTTTCGGGCGGCCCTGCGGACTTGGTCGGTCAGGCCGTGGCCGTAATAGATGTTGTCGCCCAGGATGAGGCTGACAGGATCGTCGCCGACGAACTGCCGGCCGATGATGAAAGCCTGGGCCAGGCCTTCGGGATGCGGCTGCTGGGCATAGGAAAAATTCAAGCCCCACTGGGAGCCGTCGCCGAGAAGCCGTTCGAAGTTGGGCAGGTCGTATGGGGTGGAGATGATCAGTATGTCCCTGAAGCCGGCCAGCATAAGCACGGACAAAGGGTAGTAGATCATGGGCTTGTCGTAGATCGGCAGCAACTGCTTGCTGACGGAGCGGGTCAGGGGATAGAGGCGGGTGCCGGAACCGCCGGCGAGGATAATGGCTTTCATGGATTCGGATGCTTTCTCAGGAAATATTATAGGCTGGCATGACGCCTCTGCGATGTCTACGAGTTCACCGGTCAATTGGATCAATTGACTTTTATCGCTTTTTACAAAGGCAGGTCAAGGGGTTGCTGAGTGTTTGATTTGAAGGGGCTCCGGTCACTGAGGGGGCAGCGGTGCCCATGCAAATGCAGGCGTCAGTGACCGGAGACGGGGCGAAGCGGGGCAATCCAACCCCTATTTTGAATACAGGACGGCATCCGCACAGGTGGTGCAGGTGCTGGAGCGGGATTCCACGACGATTTTGGCCGTACCTGAAAAATCGTAGTCGCCCAGATAATTCCAACGGCCGCCGTCGTCACGCTGGTCCACGTAAATGGTTTCCAAAAGACGGGTCCCGTCATAGATTTTTACGGGCACATTCGAGCACCGCGAGCTGTATTCGGTCCACCAGACGGAGACGCCGTAACTGCCGCTCAACGCGGACTGGTAAGTGTAGCTTGTCCCCGATTGTTTGCTGTACAACGATTGGGCGCCATAGGGGTTCGTACCGCCGGAAGCCTTCCAGGTGCCGATCGCCGAGGTTCCGGATTTGCCGTCGTCAACGACGACATTTGTGCCGCCGGTCGCGGCGCTTCCAGCTTTGGTCAGCTCAACCGCATCCGCACAGGTGGTGCAGGTGCTGGAGCGGGATTCCACGACGATTTTGGCCTTGCCCGAGAAATCGTAATTGCCCAGGTAATTCCAGCGGCCGCCGTCGTCACGCTGGTCCACGTAAACGGTTTCCAACAGGTCGCTGCCGTCATAGATTTTTACGGGCACGTTCGAGCAGCGTGAGCTGTATTCGGTCCACCAGATGGAGACCTCGTAACTGCCGCTCAATGAAGACTGGTAGGTGTAGCTGGTCCCCGATGCTTTGCTGTACAACGATCGGCCGCCATAGGGGTTCGTGCCGCCGGAAGCCTTCCAGGTGCCAACCGCGGAGGTCCCGGATTTGCCATCGTCGATAATGACGGTGCTCGTTCCGCTGGTCGAGGTCGTTGGTGATGTCGTAGAGGTGGATGAACCGCCGGACGAACTGGAGTGAAAGGCCACTTCGTTGGAATCGTCGCTTTCCTCGCTTCCTTTGAAAGAGCGCACGATGAAATAATAGGTCGTATTGTCATTGAGATTGGTAATCGTGGTGGAGGTGGCACGCCCTGTCCAGGCCGGATATCGATAATCGTACTGACTGCTCTGAGTCCGACGATAAACGCAATAGCCATCGGGAACCGGAGAGCTCTTGGCTTGCCAGGACAGGGATACTTGTGCAGCGAAGGCCGTTGAGGCGCCCAAGCACCAAAGGGAAAACACCAGGAGAAGACATAACGACCACCAGTGGAAAGGGAATGTCCCTGCCCGAGTGAAAATTTTGGGGCGATGCCCCAATCTTAAATTTGAGTTGTAATTGCAGGCTGTTTGGGGAGTGGTACCGTTTTCAGGACAAGGCATCGAAAGGCGGCCTCCATTTCTTTAAAAATTATTCTATTTTTTACAAGGGATTAACTGAACGGAAGGTCCGTGGCAGAATCACCTTTTAAGTAAACTCTGAGCTTGCAAAGCTCTCTGCAAATTAGGTGCCGTTTAACCATTCGGTAGGGTGTGGGTCGGTGGTCCAAACACTATATATTGCGATTTTAACGGCTTGGCCGGGATGGTGGGATACCGGAGAGGATGGATTCGATTTTACTGCTGTCACTATTTCGGCGTGGGGTTGGGATTGCGACAAAATTTTGCACCCTGCACGGGCAAAATTGGTTATTGCTCTTGACGGAAATGTAATTTGCCCCGGCACCTGGTACCTGCCCCGTCACTCCGGCGAACGCCGGAATCCAGGAAACGCTCTGGGCTGCAAACCGGTAAATGTGCGTTGATCTTGCAAACATTTTTATAGGTGATTATAGTCCGTTCATTATGAACATACGTGATGAGAAATTTCCGGATCCCAAAGAGTTGGAAAAAGAGTTGGGCGACTTTCTGGCCAAGAAGTTCGGCGGATCGGTCAAATTGGCGACACCCATCGTGGTGCCCCAGACCGAGACGAGCGACACGGTGGAAAAGCCCATCGATCATGCGGTGGATATCAATTTTGATTTGAAGCCCGAAGAGCTGATCGCCTACCTGGATCAGTACATCATCAAACAACGGCAGGCCAAAGCGATCCTGGCCACCAAAATCTGCACCCATTTCAACCGCATCCGCCACCGGCAGGCGTCCCCTGACAGCATGAGCGACATGGTGGGCAGTATCAAGAACAACATCTTGATGCTCGGCCCCACGGGTGTGGGCAAGACCTATATGATCCGCCTGATCGCCCACAAGATCGGCGTGCCGTTCGTGAAGGGGGATGCCACCAAGTTCAGCGAAACGGGTTATGTGGGCGGTGACGTGGAGGACCTGGTTAGAGACCTGGTTCGTGAAGCGGATGGGGATCTCGATCGGGCCCAATACGGCATCATTTATATAGATGAAATCGACAAGATCGCCTCGGCCCACAACCTGATCGGGGCGGATGTGTCGCGCACCGGGGTGCAGCGGGCGCTGCTCAAGCCCATGGAAGAGACCGATGTCGATTTGAAGGTGCCCCACGATCCGATCTCGATGCTGCAGGAGATCGAACGGTTCCGAAAGACGGGAAGCCGGGACAAGTCCTCGATCAATACCAAAAATATCCTTTTTATCATGAGCGGCGCTTTTTCCGGGCTGGAGGCCATCATCAGAAAGCGCCTGACCGAACAGCCCATTGGTTTCGGGGCGCACCTGGGGAGGCATCGAGAGGCGTCGGAGATGTTGAGCCTGGTCAAGTCCGAGGATTTGATCGGGTATGGCTTCGAATCCGAGTTCGTGGGCCGGCTGCCGGTGCGCGCCGTTTTCGAACAACTGTCCGAAGGGGATCTGTACGATATTCTGAGCAATCCCAACAATCCAATCATTCTCGGGAAAAAGGTGGATTTCGCCTCCTACGGCATCGGGGTCACGTTCAGCGATGATGGCTTGCGACTGCTGGCCGAACACGCCTTTGCGGAGAGCACGGGCGCACGAGGTTTGGTCAGTGCCGTGGAGCGGGCTTTGCTGAGCTTCGAAACGCGGCTGCCTTCGACCAAGGTGAAGCGATTTGCGGTGACCCGGGAGGTGATCGAATCGCCTCAGGTGTGGTTGGCCAAGCTCGAATCTGAACCGGATGATCCTGAAATGAAGGCGATTTTCGAGCGGGTCAGAATTGAAGAGCGTCAGAAGATCGAGCGCTACGTGAATGAGAACAAGACACACCTGAGCGATAAATACGGGCTGCCCTTGACGCCGCTGCGCGTGACCTTGATCGCGGATTATTACACCGTTCATACGACGGATATCAATGGTGTCTTTGAACGCTTCACCCATTTCTGCGAACAGGTCAAAAGTATCGAGATGCAATTTCTCAAAAAACACGGTATCAACATCGTGTTCGAGGAAGAGGCCATCGATTTCATCATTATGCGCTGGCTGGAAGGCGCCACGAACCTCGATGCCGTCTACAAGCAGTTGAGCGACAACCTGGAGTATGGGTTCAAGCTGGTGCGGGAAAAAACGGGGCGCAACCGTTTTTTCCTGACGCGCCAGGCGCTCGATGCGCCGGACCAGTTCATCAGCCAACTGCTCAAAGAGGCCCAGGTGCCGAACAACGCCCCCCTGCCCCCGGCCGACACCAACAGAAAAGATTAAAGCAGAACTTGAAAGGATAAATTGAAATGATCGGAATTTCAAAGCTCTACTGCGGCACGGTAGAGCCCAGCGATGCGTTGCGCTACGGCCGCCACTCCTCGAAACTGCCCAGTCACCTGCTCCAATTTTCTGAAGACAAACGCCCGGTGGTCGTTTGGAACGTCACCAAGGCGTGCAATCTCAGGTGCGTTCACTGTTATGCACATGCCACCGAACAAGGCACCTCGGACGAGCTGACCACCGAGGAGGGGTTTCGCCTGATTGATGATCTGGCGGCTTTCGGTGCGCCGGTGATGCTGTTCTCGGGCGGAGAGCCTCTGGTGCGCAAGGATTTGCCGGACCTTGCCGCGTATGCGGTGGACAAGGGCATGCGGGCCGTGATCAGCACCAACGGCACGCTGATCGATGGCAAAACGGCCCGAACTCTAAAGGAAATAGGACTATCCTACGTGGGCATCAGCCTCGACGGCCTGGAACCGGTCAACGATCATTTCCGGGGGGTCAAAGGGGCTTTCGCAAAAGCGCTCAAAGGGATTCGCAACTGCCAGGCGGCCGGCATCAAGGTGGGCCTTCGCTTTACCATGAACAAACAGAATGTCCGGGAAATCCCTGGCATTTTCGACCTGTTGGAAGAGATGGATATTCCACGCATCTGTTTTTACCATCTCGTTTATGCGGGTCGCGGTTCGGCCCTTCTGGCAGACGATCTTTCGCATGCGGAGACGCGCGCGGCAGTGGATCTGATCATGGAGCGCACCCGGGAACTGCACGCCAAGGGCAAACCCAAAGAGGTGCTCACGGTAGACAATCATGCCGACGGCCCCTACCTCTATTTGCGTATGAAGGAAAAAGATCCCGAGCGGGCCGCAGAGGTGCTCGAGCTGTTGAAGATGAACGAAGGCAACAGCTCGGGGCGCGGTATCGGCTGTGTCAGCTGGGATGGAGAGGTCTATGCGGACCAGTTCTGGCGCCATCACAGTTTCGGCAACGTTCGGCAGAGGCCTTTTTCCAAGATCTGGACCGAGCCCGAAGATCCGCTGCTGCTGCACCTCAAGGATAAAAAGAAATATGTCCAGGGACGTTGCGCTTCGTGCCGCTGGCTGGACGTCTGCGGCGGCAATTTCCGGGTTAGGGCCGAGGCGGTCAGCGGCAATGTCTGGGCGGCGGATCCGGCATGCTATTTGACGGATGAGGAGATTGCGCAGACGGTTTAACGGTCGCCACTTGAATTTCAATGTTTGCTTGAATCTTCAAAACCCTCTTAACGGAACGGAGTCGACGATGCTTTTTCCCGATTATCGGCCGCGGCGCATGCGCCAGAGCGAGGCTTTCAGGCGAATGGTACGTGAGACCCATTTGCGGGTGGACGATCTCATCCTGCCATTGTTCGCCATTCACGGCAAGGATGTGAAAAATCCCATTCCCTCCATGCCCGGTCATTTTCAGCTTTCGGTCAATCATGTGGTCAAGGCGGCCGAGGAGGCTTTCAAACTCGGCATCCCCGGCGTCATTCTCTTTGGCATTCCCCCCAAAAAGGATGCGTTGGGCACCCAGGCCTATGCCAAAGACGGCATCGTGCAAAAAGCGGTGCGCGCCATCAAGGATAAGCTGCCGGATCTGGCCGTCATCACCGATGTGTGCTTGTGCGAATATACCGACCATGGCCATTGCGGCGTGGTCGAGGGGCACACCATTGACAACGACGCCACGCTGGACCTTTTGGCCAGGACGGCGCTGTCCCACGTCAAGGCCGGCGCCGACATGGTGGCGCCGTCGGACATGATGGACGGCAGGGTGACGGAAATACGCAATGCCCTGGACGAGGCCGACTTCAGTCACATTCCGATCATGTCCTACGCGGCCAAGTATTGTTCGGCATTTTACGGCCCATTCAGGGAAGCCGCCGATTCGGCGCCCAAATTCGGTGATCGACGATCCTATCAGATGGATCCGGCCAACTCCCTGGAAGCGATCCGCGAAGTGGCCATGGATGTGGAGGAAGGGGCCGACATCATCATGGTGAAACCGGCCATGCCCTATCTGGATATCATCTGCCGGGTCAGGGAGGAATTCGATCTCCCTGTGGCCGCCTATAACGTGAGCGGGGAGTTTGCCATGGTCAAGGCCGCGGCGGAACGCGGGTGGCTGGACGAAAAGCGAACCATGATGGAGATGCTGACCGCCATTAAACGGGCCGGTGCGGATATCATCATCACCTACTTCGCCATGGATGCAGCAAAGGAGATAAAACCGTAAAAAGTGATCCAAAAACTTTAGATAATCCATAAAAACATTCTGTTTTTACAACTTAAATAGACAGGCAAAAGATCATGCAACATCCCCCACACCATCCCCATGCGGTTCGTGCCGATCATATGAAAACAGAACCTGGCGTACCGCCGTTGCGTCTGGTCGCATGGGAAACGACGCGCAATTGCAATCTGTCCTGCATCCATTGCCGGGCTTCAGCGACTTGCGGGCCCTATAGCGGCGAACTGGACACCCAGGCATCATTTCGATTGCTGGAACAAATTGCCGAAGTCGCCAAACCGATCGTCATTCTCACCGGCGGGGAACCGCTGCTGAGGGAGGACATCTTCGATATCGCCAAGTATGGCGACACGCTGGGCTTGAAAATGGTCATGGCCCCCAACGGCACGTTGCTGACGGCCGATATTGCCGGGCGTCTTGCCGAATCGGGGATCCAGCGCATCAGCATCAGTCTCGATGGGGCCGACGCCGAGAGCCACGATCGTTTCCGGGGGGTTCAAGGCGCCTTCGAAGGTGCGCTGCGGGGCATCGCCCATGCCAAATCAGCGGGCATCCAGTTCCAAATCAACACGACGGTCACCAAGACCAACCTCGATCAGATTCCGCTGATCCTGAAATTGGCGGAGCAACTCGGGGCCGTGGCCCACCATATTTTCCTACTGGTGCCCACCGGCCGGGGCAAATACATCGTGGACCAGGAGATCGACGCCCGGGAATACGAGGAGACACTCAACTGGTTTTACGACCAACGCGATAAGACCCAGCTTCAGCTGAAGGCCACCTGCGCCCCGCATTATCATCGTATTTTGCGCCAGCGGGCCAAGGCGGACGGACAAACGGTGACATTCGAGACCCATGGCCTCGATGCGGTCACGCGCGGCTGCCTGGCCGGCACCGGGTTTTGCTTCATCTCCCATCGGGGGATCGTTCAGCCCTGTGGATTCCTCGATCTGAAGTGCGGCGACGTCACCAAGGAGCCGTTCGGCCACATATGGATCCATTCGCCCCAATTCAAACAGCTGCGCGATGTCGATCAACTCCAGGGGAAATGCGGGATATGTGAATATCGCAGGGTGTGCGGCGGTTGCCGCGCCCGGGCCTACGAGGCCACCGGCGACTTCATGGCTCAAGAGCCGCTGTGCCTGTATCAGCCGACAGATAGATAGTGCCCATAAATAGCTTTCCGTCACCGTCCAAGCCATCAACTCAGGTGGATGTTGCGGGCGGGCGTAGAGCCCGCCCCTACGACGCTTTACCAGTTCCTCCCCTTCTCCGCCGCCCGGCAAAAAAGAGCTTGTTTGTTCTGTTTTTTCAGTGCTAAATAGTAATCGACGCACCCATTTAGAAAGGGCCGTTCGATGAAAATCAGATCCCTTATGGTTCCCGATCCGATCACCGTCACTGCCAAAAAGACAGTCGGCGAGGCATTGGAAGTGATGAAACTCAATTCGATCCGGCACCTGCCCGTAGTGGACGAAAAGATGAACCTGAAGGGACTTCTCACGCTGGCCGATCTCAAACAGGCGCTGATACCCTCCATGATCGGGGATTTCACCCTCTCGGACCTGATGATCAAGAACCCCATTACCATATCTCCGGAAAGCGATGTCGAAATCGCGGCCCAGCTGATTTACAAACACAAAATCGGTGGACTGCCCGTGACGCGCGGACAAAAACTCGTCGGCATCATCACGGAATCGGATTTATTGCGGACCTTCATCGATATGATGGGCATTTTGTCCAGCAGTGCCCGGATCGATGTGACCACGGGAGAGGGACCGGGGGGGCTGAACAAAGCGATACAGATCATCCACAGCCTGGGCGGGGATATCATCAATGTCGGCATGACGGCTGAGCGAACGGCCAAACGCACCTATTATTTCAGATTGACACCATGTGACACCCAATCGATCAAGAAAGCATTGGAGGAGGATGGCTTCACCGTTCAGGCAGACATGGATTGATCATCGCCCTGTTTTAAAAAACCCTCCCCAAAGTCAAACTGAAATACCCCTTATACGCACCATCTTATCGAGATTTAAAGAAATTCTTCCGATCTCATTCTCAACCGGCGCTTGACATTTCTCACCATTTATGGATAATTTCGAAGCTTGCAGCATGATGTGCGCGTGCTTTGCCTGTCCGTCGTATCTTGATCACAAAATGGGCTTGATCTTATCGACAATGAGATGGTGGATGCATTGATTTCTATTCGTAGGGGTTGCGTTTACTGGGTCAGCATCGGCATCCTGTTGTTTGCAGCCCCCTGCCTGTCCTTCGCTGCACGACTCAAAGACATCCGCATTGGAGAATACGAAAAATTCACGCGAATTGTCTTTGAGTCGGACATCGAACCGGTAGACGCGCAAATCCGCGCTTTACCATCCGGACAACTCACGCTGGTCTTCAAGGAAACCCAGCCCGCCTTTATTCGAAAAATTCCCATCGACCGCGGCCATTTTATCCAGGATCTTCAAGTTCTCGTCCAGAAGGGTCAACTGGCGATCGTACTGGATTTCAACCGGCCATACGAGCGATGGAAAACGTTCGAACTGGACAGTCCCCCGCGCTTTGCGCTGGATATTTTCTGGCAGGCGGGGGCATCCATCCCGGAACCGGCCCGGGATTTACAGCCCCATCCCGAACCGCAGTCCATCGGCGACGGGCAAGCCAATCCAGCACCCGGATTTACCGAACCGCCTTTTGACAGCACAATTCCGGGAATCGACAGCGAGACCGCACCGCCCCCTGCATCCACCGAAAACTTACACTCAGATGTTTTGGACAATGAAACCATCATTACCGCCCAAGACCGCAACGCTTCGGCCCCACCTGAAAATGAAATAACACACGAAAGCACGGATCGCGCCCCGGCCAACGGCCAATCGGCGACACCCTCGGATGCCGAAAAGGGCATCGACAAATCGAGACCATCCGGGGTCGGACGCTTTCAATATTTTCTGATCCTCGCGTTGGTCGTTATCACGGTCGGTATTCTCTTTATCCTCATTTGGATGCTGGTGTCGAATCAGATATCGAGAAGAAAAGCAACGCCTCCAAAGATCGATGAGTCCCTGAAACACCAGGACGAGCGTATTGCCTCGATCAATGCACGCGTCCGGGAACAATTAAAGCGTTATGACGAGGTCTGATTCCGGAATGGGCGAACAAGACTTTGCATTGAACATGGGTCTCTCCGAAGAAGAACGGCGCGATCTTGAACGAATGATCGGGGAGTTCCGGCAGGCCCGCCCCTATGTCGAGCCGGATATGGCCTCGGTTCAGAAACAGATCGACGCGATCAACAAACGGATGGCCCATCTCACCAACATGTTTTTGATCATCGACCGCCGTATGAAGCCTTTATATGAAATCATGCGGCTGACATTCGAGAAAAGTGAAATATTAAACGAGCGTATAGACACGATACTGGAAGCCCTACGCAAGGGAGAGCCACTGTGACGTTGAAAATCCCTCTCGCACTTCCCACAGACCATCAATTCAGCATTATGCAGCGCATTCTCGACGGCACCCTGCCCATCGAGTCTCCTGAAGAGTTCGAAGAGATCCTCAAGATCTACACCGATGACCCGTTTTTATATCGAAGCTATGGGGATCTGCTCCAACGCCTTGGACGTGATGACGAAGCGGTTTCTATGTACGAGGAGGCGGCCGTTTTTTTCATTGCGAGAGGGTTGAACCTCCAGGCAATCGTATCCAAAATACTCGAATGGAGCATCCAAAAGCCCACGCACGAAGAAGGCCGGGCCTTCCATGCCCTGCTGCATGAAACGGGCAGCAACGAAACGCCGCTGCAACGGTTCTGGGCGGGGATGAGCTATGCCGAGTTGGTGGCCGTGATGCGTCGGATGGTCAGGGTAAAGGAGCGATCAGGGAAAACGATGCTGCGGGTCGATCAACCCAACAATGAGATCTTCTTCGTCGTCTCGGGTTTCCTGGCGGAAATGCCCTCGCCGGAATGTGTGATCGAAGCCCGCATGGCGGGTATCGATTACGAGCCGAAGCTGTTGGGTCCCAACGATATTTTCGGTAACATCTTCCCGCTGGATCGCGACAGCACGTCGGATACCGAAATCCGATCCGTTACGGACGTCGAACTGGTCAAGGTCACCAGGGCCGTGCTTCGCAACGCCGCCCAAAAGTATCCGAACATCGAAAGGCGGCTTCGGGCCTTGTACAAGCCCGAGTCCCGGGGAGTTTGCGACCGGGCATGGCAGACCGTTCGGCGGGCGATGCGCTACGGACTTCCCACCAAGGTGGAACTGCGCTGCCCGACCATGGCCGCCGGCCAAAACGAGATCGAAGAAACCGGAATCGCCATAGATCTTTCTATAGGGGGCATCTGTGTCGACCTGGGGGAAAAAGCAATCGACACAGATACGCCTGTGTTGAAAGGCCGGCTGGTGAACATGACATTGGATTTGCTCAACAAGGAAGCCGTCCTGAATCTGACCGGCAAAATTGTCTGGCAAAGGCACCAACCGACTGCCCAGGGCACATCGATACTCATCGGTATACGGTTCGACACCCTTAATCCCGTGGACCAGGAGGTGCTGATCGAATACTGCTCGGGCAGTGTCGGCGAGCAGAACCTGCTGCTCAGTCTATGGGACACGATGGTCAAAAACGAATAAGCCCCACACCGGAATGGAAGGACGCACGTGACGACTCACACACAGCAGAAATCGAGGCGAAAGCCGACCATTTGGGCCATCGGCGGCGGCAAAGGCGGTGTCGGCAAAAGCGTGGTCAGCATTTTACTGGCAATGGGGATCGCCAATCAGCAGATGAAAACCGTGCTGGTGGACACCGACCTGGGCGGGGCGAATCTGCATACCATGCTGGGGATCAAAACACCGGTACGGACGTTGAACGATTTCGTAACGCGCAAATACAATACCATCGAAGATATTTGCATCCCAACCCAGGTGCCTCATCTCTCCCTGGTGTGCGGCGCCAGCGAAATTCTCTCCCTGGCCAATCCCCAATACGCCCAAAAGACCAAAATCATGCAGAGTATCGCCAGCCTGCCGGTCGACCACGTCATTCTCGACCTGGGCGCCGGCAACTCGTACAATGTTTTGGACTTTTTTCTGATTGCCGACTATCCCATCGTCGTGCTGACCCCCCAACCCATCTCGATACAGAATGCGTATGCCTTTATCCGCAACACCGTGTATCGCAAGCTCAGCCGGGAAACCAGCCAGCAAACGTCACTGCAACATATCATCAGAAGCGCCATGGATCCCAAAAACGAAAGCCACATGAGGACATTCCGGGATCTGTACCAAACGGTTCGCAAATCTCACGGCGTCAAGATCGCGAATCACCTGGCCGGGGCCATCGGCACCATCAAACCGATGTTGATCACCAATATGGCAAAGGATGAACGGGACGACAACGCCGCCAGGATCATCAAATTGGTTGCGGAAAAGTATCTGACCGTTCAATCCACAGAGCTGGGCACGATTGAATACGACCTGCTCATCGACAAGATGATCTCCCAGATGACGCCGTTTTCCGAATTGTCACAAGGCAGCATCGCGCTTTCCAGTGTCGAACGAATTCTGTCTGAATTGAGGATTGTTTCTCATTAGATTTTTTTGATCAGGGTGTCCAATATCTCACGCTGATAGTAAGTCGTCTGATCGTACTGGATCCCGATACCATCGGGATAGATCTGGGAGACATGCCCCTTCACCTTGAATGGCAAGGGTTCATTGGCATTTGAGAGGGTGAAACACAAAGAGACAACCTGCCCTTCCTGGAACTTTTCTGCGGTTTCGATGAAGACCCCGCTGGCACTGATGTCTCGAATATAGCTTCGATAGGCTCTTCCCTGGGAGGCAAAATCGACCAGCAGGTAACAGGCCATGCGCGGATATGCCCGCACCCAATTGAAAGCGGGATCTTTCAATGCCCTTAGTCGTTTTAACAGCGTTCCTGTATCGGATTGCTTGAGCAGAACGAAGATCCTGGCCAGCATCATTTGCCTTTGCATCGGATCGTCGGTTACCGATTGCGATCTCACAGGATGGCCGCCGGATGAGCCCGGAGTGTTGCCGCCGTCCGGGTCCAGCGTTTCGAGCAGTAGTTTGAGCTCGTCATCTTTCATTTTATAGATGGATACGGCCAACCGCAAAAAGAGCGTGTGTTTTTCGACCTGGTCAGCTGAATCTGCCATGGCAGGGATCCCTTTCTACACCGTTACAAGGTTGCAGGGCGTTGCATATGTTTTCTCATATCGCACACTTGCGAGGAAAATCAAGCCCAACTGTTTGAAATCTCCCCAACCGTTCGCGCAAAACATCAAAAATCTGTTTTTGTTTGACACAAATCTCTGAATTCCCTATACTTCACTGAACTAAAAGGGGATTCTGCTCAACTTGGGAATAAAGGAGGAAGATCATTGTCCTATATACTCGATCAAGAACAGCTGGATGGTATCGAAGAGGTCTTGCAGAAGGACTTGATGGACCTTGGTCTAAAGTGCGTCATTCTTATTGACATGGCCGGCAACATCATTGCCAACCTGGACAATGGTCAGGTGGGTCATGACGTTTATTCCCTGGCGGCTCTGGCCGCTGGCAACTTCGGCGCGGTTTGCGCCATGGCTGCCATTATCGGCGAAGATGACTTTTCACTTCTTTTCCACAAGGGGAAAAGCGAGAACATCCATTTCAGCAAGGTGATGGATGATTTCCTTTTGGTGACCATTTTTGGAAACGACGTCTCGTTGGGTTATCTGCGTTTAAAGGTCGATGAGTCCATCGGCAAAATCAGCAAGATATTCGAATCGACCAAAAAGATCTGATTGCAGGCATATCCGTTGGTCTTCGAATAGACTCAGCAGCTAACCCAAAGGCGAGGATGCCCGCGTGGCAGTTATCAATATTCGCAAAAGCGAAGTCCAGATAAAGATCGTATACGTTGGACCGGGCCGTGGGGGTAAGACCAGTAATCTGGATTTTATCTTTGCAAGTATCCGGCATCGAATTCAGTCTGACATGGTCAGCATCAAGACGCATGGTGATCGAACGCTGTTCTTCGATTTTCTTCCTTTTGAGCTCGGGCAAATCCAGGGATACAAAATCAAGACCCAGCTTTACACCGTGCCGGGACAAGTCAAATACAATGCGACCCGGAAACTGGTCCTCAAGGGAGTCGACGGGATCGTGTTCGTAGCAGATTCCATGCAGGTGATGCGCGAAAAAAATATCATGGCCATGGAAAACCTCAAAGAGAATCTGGCATTTTACGGCATCGATCTATACAACAAATTTCCGATTGTGCTTCAGTACAATAAACGTGATCTCGCCGACGAGGGAATCGCCCTGCTCGATATCGAGACGATGGAAAAGGACTTGAATTCGGTCTTGAAGGCGCCCTGCTTCGAGGCCAGCGCCATTAAAGGCCACAACGTGATCCCCACGGTGAAGAAGGCGATTTCTTTAACGATTGTATCTCTCCAGGAACATTTGAAATAGGAGGACGGTATTGGAAAATTCTCAGAAATCAAAACTGGTGAACGACATCGAAAACAGCTTGGATGATTTCTTTGGCGAGAAAGACCAGACCGCGCCGGCAACTCCTCCCCATACCGGCAGTTCCCTGGAAAGACTCAAGTCCGCCGTGCTGTCCATCGACTGGGAGATCACGGACCAGTGCCTTTCCGATCTGATCGGCGAAACAGACGCCCTGCTGCCCACTTACCGGAAAGAGCCGGAAACCCACGCCCTCTTGCGAATGCTTCGCGCCTTGTCGCGATACATCCAGCAGCGAAAGGCTCAAGCCCACCAGGATGCCATAAAGCGGGTGATGTCTGTATTTGCCAGTATCGAATCCCTGGTCAATGACAAACAGATGCACCAGACCAATAGAAAGCGTCTTGTGGCCAAAGAAATATCGGCATTCAAGAAACTCAAGGAACAGATCGAATCCCAGCGAAAGTCCACGGTTCCCATCGGCGCAACCTCAGCCGCCGAAGCTGCTGCCGAGGCAGCCGGCACCATGGGAAATGGCGCTTTTCAAGCGGCGATGGCCGAGTTGGAAGGGCGATTCAATGCCCGGATCGAAGAGATGAAAGGGCAGATCGAAAGCTTGCGAAAAGAGTTGGATCGTCTGCGCAAGGGTTGATGCGCGTTGCGTGTGCGACCTTTTACGGCAACGATAAAATAGAATCAAAGCCTTGGATGTGGGTTAAATCCGCCTGTTTTGCAAATCGATCCACAACCAGATCTCCGATGGCCTCTTTTTCTGCAAGTCCGCAGGTCACCATCATTTTTGCCAATTCTCGCAATTCGGTTTCACTGGGAACAAAGCGATCGTACACGATGCGATGATCGGGTGTGGTCAGCGCGTATTCAACCAAATCCACCGGCTGTCCCCAATATTTGGAAGCGATCCGTGCCGCCTGTGCGACGTTTTCCTGGGCCCAAATCCCTGAACGGGCGGCGCTTTCCACCAATGCTTGAACCCGATCCGGATGGGCATCGATATAGCTTTGTTTGACCAGAAGCAGATTGCAGATAAAACCGGGCCAGACGCTTTCCACGTAAAACAGGAGCTTGCCGGTGCCGTGTTTCAATGTCTGGGCAGCGAACGGCTCGCCGACAAAATAGGCATCCAATGATCCGGCCGCCAATGCAGACGCCATGTCGGGCGGATTCATCTCTACGATATGGATCTGATTTTCGATACCCGCTTCAGTGCTCAGTTTTCGGATGGCGATGTGATGTCCTGAATAGCGCATGGGTACGGCCACCGTCCTTCCCGACAAATCGGCAAACGAAGAAGCCGTCAAATCTTTACGGACGACCATGGTGCTTTCATGTCGATTCCCGATATAGACGACCCGCACGTCTTCGCCTTGCTGATGCAAGACAACCGAAAGGGGCGCGATGATAAATGCCGCCTCGATCTCCCTGTTGCGCAACGCCTCCGCCATTTCCGCGAACGAGGCGAATTTGATGGCTTTAAATCGTAGTGTCGATGGAAACTCCAAGCTGGCCGCATCCAGGAGGGGGGCCGCCAGATTGGTGACGACGGGCATGTATCCCATTTTTATCAAGGGTCTGGCTTCACGCTCCGTGTTCAAGGTCAGATGCAACACCGCGATAACGATCAACCACGTGAAGGCCAGCGAAGCTATCCTGACCGGATAAGAGCGCCATGATGTCAAGAGCTCTGGGGCCTTAAACGGCATAAGGCACCCCCAGCATGAGAAAGATCTCACTCCTCAGCCGGCTCAGCTCCTGATCCCGCTCAAAATCCCGCGGCCGCGGGAAGTCTAGCTTATGGGCCAGTTTGATGACTGATGGCCTGCCGCTGAGAACGACGATGCGATCCCCCATGATCAGCGCATCATCGATATCATGGGTGACCACCAGCGTCGTTTTGCGGATGAACTCGTGCATGTTGACCACTTCTTCACGCATCTTCATATGCGTTAAAAAATCCAGGCCGCTGAAAGGCTCATCCATGATCAAAAGGTTTGGGTTGACGGCAATGGCACGCGCCAGTTCGGCTCGCCGCTGCATGCCTCCGGACAGTTGGTGGGGATAATAGGCTTCGAACCCTTCCAACTCCACCATCTCGATATATTCTTGAATCTGATTTTTTTTCTCGCTCACATCGGCCACGCCTCTGAGTGCGAGCCCGACATTTTCGGCCACGGTCAGCCAGGGCAGAAGCCCGCTGTGCTGAAACACGAAAATCGAGTGGTCCGAAGGCCCCCTCACCCGTTCACTCGCCACCCTCACGGATCCGTAGGTCGGTTTTTCGAAGCCTGCGATGATGCGCAGCAGGGTCGACTTGCCGCATCCGGACGGGCCCAGGACGCATACCATCTCTCCCTCTTCGAAAGACATACTGACGTTGTTCAACACCAGGATGTTGTCGCCCGATTGTTCCACAGGATCAGAGATACTGCGCGGCTTGCTGCGCCGGCCCATGTAAATCTTGGTGAGATTTTGAATCTGAATATAGCTCATGACCCTTATCTGCTTTTTATGCCCCAACTCGCCGATTCGATGTTTCCCAGCCGCCGCACCAGCCAATCCAGCACGATGCCGATCAATCCGATGACGATCATCCCGTCCATGACATAATCCATGCGCAATGCATTGCGCGCATCGAGGATCAGATAGCCCAAACCCGATTGTACCGCGATCATTTCGGCCGCCACGACGACCAGCCACGCGATGGTGATCGTCAATCTCAAGGCCGTGACCACTTCGGGAACGATCGCGGGGATGATCAGCATGGTCAACATTTCCCGGCGCGTGAATTTAAAATTGGCGGCGACCTGGAAATAGGTCGGGTTGATGCTTTGAACGGCGACGGTGGTGGAAACCACCATGGGGAAAAAACTCGAAAGAAAAATCAAAAAAATGGCCGGCGGATCGCCGATACCAAACCACAGCATGGCCAGGGGGATCCATGCCAAAGGAGAAATGGGACGCAAGAACTGTATGACCGGATTCAGAAACGATCTGGCCATCCACATCCTGCCCAGAAGAATACCCAGAGGCACGCCCAGCAAAACAGCGAGATAAAAGCCGGCCGTGACGCGGAACAGGCTGGCCACGGTGTGGCGCAACAAGGTGCCGTCCCTCACCAACTGGCCCATGCTGATCACCACGGTGAATGGATCGGGAAAAATCTGGGCGCTCCAACCGCTGAACCGCGCCAACACCTCCCAGGCCATGACGATTAGAAGAAATGTGAGCAACCCCAGCCATACCGGTCTTCTGCTGGGTGCCGGGGCCTGGTGTTCGAATGGGTGCTGCTCGCTTCGTTCGGATGTCATAGCCATCAGTAGGAATTATAAATAAGGTGAATACCAATCAGCGTCAAAAGAAAGATAAAGATCTCCTTCAACACGCGATCATTGATGCGTTCAGCCAATCGCGGGCCCAATTGCCCCCCTATCAAAACGCCGGGGACGGCCCAGGCGACGATCGGCCAATCCGCTCGCGCACCACCCATGATGTGAAAAATGGTGGCAAGCAGACAGACGCCAAAGATCGTCGCGATGCTTGTGGCGACGGCCACGCCCATGCGCAACGACATCTTGTTGCGCATCAGTGGCACCACCCACTCCCCGATACTCACGCTGAGCATGCCGCTGGCAACAGCCATCAGGCTGACCGCCCAACCATACCGTCGAGCCCTTCTCATATCGACCCGGGCGTCTCCGCTATCCCCATACTTCTGATTGGCGGAGACAAAAATCAGCGCAGTGAACAACGTCAAGAGACCTAATACCAGTTCGAGATTGGAAGGCGCCACCGATTGCGTCAACCAGGCGCCGAAAGCGATACCGGGCAGTGTCAATAAGAGCAGGAAGGCGGCAAGGCGCTTGTCGATTTGGCGTTGGCGCCAGTAAGCCAAGGTGCCCGATCCCATGCCGACCGTTTGAATCATGAGACTGGTCAAAACCGCGGTACCGGGTCCCAGCCCGACGAAAATCAACAAAAAAGGCATCCACAGGATACCGCCGCCGATGCCTACGGTGGAAGAAATCATCGCGATGAGCACGCCGAATGGGAAGGACCACCAATTATCCATCATGATGTCGTTTATCCACCGAGTAGAAGTTGAAACAGGAGATGACCTCTTCCAAGGCGACCAATTCATTTTTGATTCTCAGGACCAACGATTCCATCCGGGGAAGATGATCGTCGGAAAAGGGCCTTTGGTTCAGCAGTCCGATGGCCTCCTCCACGTATTGCTTTCCGCCCTCGGACATGCGTTGCGAAAGAAGGATAATTTCCTGGAGGTTCGTGGCCATCTCGTTGATCACGTTTCCCAATTCCGCCAGCTCGTTATTGGCTTCGATTCGGACGCTCTGACTAAGATCGCCGGCCGAAATCTTTTCGGACACTTTGATCATGTGCTGCAATGGTTCAGTGATATTCTTGATGAACATGGTCAGTACGATGAGCATCACCGCCAATATGATGGCCACCATCAGCATGGCTTTGCTTCTCATCCGATCGATAGGCGCAAAAATCTCTTTCTGGTGGTGATCCGAATTTCCAAACCGCTGCAGGTTGTCCCATATCTCGGATTTAAGGCTGCCACTGTGGAAATCCGCCATGAACTCGACACTGACCAGAACGGAAGCGAATCCGATGAGCAGAAAGTAGATGATCATGGTTCGCTGCAGACTATATCTCGATTTGGCGCCCATAACGAGTTGCTACCATAGCATTTGCTGAGATTTAAAGAACTTACGCAACTTCTTGGAAATCATAGAGGTGGGGATTCGGCCCGCCATCACAGACCGATCGTCAAATCTCGAGGTCACCGCTACTGATTTCCAGACAGCTGGGCGATGATATCCCTGGCCACTTCGGCGTACTGCATCCCAGCCACACTCTCCTTGTTGTATTCCAATACCGGCAGACTCAATATCTGTGCTTCACGCACACGAGCATCCAACTCGATCATGGTGTCGAAGGTGAGGCCGGCGTAAAGCCGCTTGAGCTTGTTGCATATCATCTTCGATGCCGTGCTCTGCTTATCGAACATCGTGATCAGCACCCGCGGCTTGATGGATGGGTTGGTTTTGGCCTTGATCAGCTGTATGAGCTTGAGAATCTGGTCGATCCCATGGGTCGACAGATAGTCGCACTGACTGGGAATCACGATAAGGTGCGATGCGGTCAGGGCATTTAAAGTAAAGAATTCTATCGATGGGGGTGTATCGATGAGGATGAAGTCGAAACGATCTTTGATGGGCAACAGGCGATCTTTTAAAAGAAATTCGAAATTGCGCGCTCCGAAATACTTTTTATTGAGCAATACCATATTCTTGTTGGAGGGAAGGAGAAACAGATGGTTGTATTTCGTTTGAATAATCAGCTTTTCCAAGCTATTCGGGCCACCGTTCAAAGCTTCGTAAAAGGAGGTGGTTTCTTTGTACCCAAGCGATATGGTCAAGTTGGCCTGGACATCGAAGTCGATAAGCAGCACCCGCTTGTTTTGTTGCGCAAGAGACAGCCCCAGGTTCAAGCATGTCGAGGTTTTCGCCACGCCGCCTTTCTGGTTGCTGATCGCCACGATGTTCCCATGGTCGTTTCTTTTTTTCGCCGCTGCCAGATCAATAAACGATATCTCTTCAACCCGGACAGGCCGGTAGGCTGTGAATATATGCTGGCACCTTGAACAGCGTGCGATGAAGTTCGGCTCTTCGACGACCTGGTCGTTCAAATCATACTGGGTCTGGCAGTTCGGGCAGACGACAATCATGGAAGTTTCCCCCATTCATAAAACGACTAAGCGATAGATGCGACGATGGCATCCGGCAACTGCGTCTCATCGACGATTTTACTCACGGTTCCTCTTTCAATCGCATGCTGTGTCAGATTGGGATACACGCAGCATTGCGAGTCTTGTGCAATGGTGCTGCCTCCCAGTTCCCTGATTCGTGCAAATCCATCCGCGCCATCATCGCCCACACCCGTGAGCAGCACGCCGACGGTGTTGTTGTTGAAGACCTCCGCAGCGGAGCGAAACAATGCATTTAAGGGTTGGTCCGCCGCATCTTCCAAGCGGATGCAGGGCTGGTCGTTCTCATTCCGATCGATGGACATGGTTTTTTCATTGGAACAGACGTAGCAAACCCCTTGTTCCAAAATCCGACCGTCCTCTGCGACCTCGATCGTCCAGGGCACATGTTCGTTAAATTTTTTGACAAATGCCGGAAGAATCTGGGGGGCGATCTCCTGAACCACAACCATGGCGGCCGGCAAGGTCGGCGATAATCGCGTGAGCAGCCGTATAACGGTGTTCGGGCCACTCAAGCTGGTACCCAGGGCGACCAGATACTCCAGCGGATGAAAGCCGGTGCGAACCGACAAATTTTCATCCGTAACGCCTTCATTCATCCGCACGCGGCGAATATTGTCGAAATTGACACTGCTGGCGATTTTGACACGATCGATGATTTTGCGTCTGGATTGATCCATGTCCTCGGAGATACCGCCGGAAGGTTTGGGCACGAAATCGACAACGCCCAACCGCAAAGCCTCGAATGTGACGGCGCCATCGCTGAACAGGGAGCTGAGCACCACTACCGGAACAGGTGACTCGATCATGATATGGCGGATGGCAGCCAGGCCATCCATTCGCGGCATGTCGATATCGAGTGTCACAACGTGCGGCCGGAGGGCCTTTATCTTTTCCAACCCATCCAATCCGTCCCTGGCTGTACCCACCACATTCAGGGAACGATCCGTCTGAAGAATTTCCGTAATGGCCTTACGCATAAACAGCGCATCATCGACAATGAGCACTTTAATCGGTTCATCCATGGAATATTCCCATTCCTTTCACCCGGTATCGATGTTTGCTTTCTCTTACTTCAGGAACAATAACGCGTTAACATCTGCCCGATCTCTTTGGGGCTGAATATCTCCGTAACCAAACCCTTCTCCACTACAGGTGTGATGGTGGTCGGCAAGATGCATTTTTCCAATTGGGGTGCGACGATTTGACCACCGTTCTCCTTAACTTTTTCCAAACCCTGCATGGTGCCTATCTCGCATCCGGAAAGCAACACGATCACGACACGATCCAAATAGAGTTCTGAAACAGCACCCAGCAATCGATCGAAATTGGTGGATCCATCGGCATGTGGGGTTGGATCGGCGTCTTTAAAAACCCAAACGGCTTCATCCAGGTCGATATCGATGGCCCGCTCGCTGGTACCGATGTAACAGCGCCCCGCGCATAAACGGGCACCCGCCTGAAAAGGCATGACGTCGAACCGGCTGCGAACATTTAAATATTCAGACAAGGTTGGCGCGAAAGGGGGCGGTATGGATTGCAATGACAACAGGCATGCCGAAGGCTTGCTGGGCAAGGAAGTAATCAGGTTGACCATTTCCAAGTGCCCCCCGACGCCGGAAATGGCAATCATTAATTTCTCGCAAGGCTTCTTTTCGTTGACCTTGATGTAGTCATCCGCTGTCAGTTTTGGAGGCCGTACGCGCTGAAAACGCTTGATGTTTGCCGTGACCGCCAGTTGGACCCGATCGACCATTCGTTGTTGTTGCTGGACGATGTTGCGGTTTTTCACGGGCTTGCTCATGAAATCGACCGCGCCGAGGTTCAAAAACGATAGAATCGTTGCATAAGAAGAAGGGCCTAAATTGCTCATGATCAGCACCGGGCAGGGGCTTTCGATCATAATGTGTTTCAAGGCGGTACTGCCGTCCATGACCGGCATATTGACATCCATGGTGATCAAATCAGGAGAGAGCTCTTTCATTTTAGACAATGCTTCCTCTCCATTTTTGGCACTTCCGATCACTTCGATGCCAGGGTCGGCCGACAACATGCTGTTCAGAATCTTGGACATGATGGCGCTGTCGTCGACGATCAGCACGCGCAATTTCCGACTGGCTTCCGCCTCAGGCGCTGCGGGTGCTTCACGCCTGGTCTGGGCCTGTTCATCGGCCATGCGGGCCGCTTCCATGAGCAGGAACTGGTAAGGCTCCTTTATCGTTCGCGGCGAAGATGCAGAGGCATCCAGGGTTTCAAACTGCCCACTGGGCCAGCCTAGAATTGTAAGAAATGCTTTTGTACCCGATATCGCCCCGCATTGGGCATGAACGATGTCACCGTCCTGGATGTATATATTGCCCTGATTTTGGTCCTGCCGCACACGGACACAAATACTGGTGCCCGCCAGACAACACATTTGAATAATATCTGTGAGTTGAATGTTGCGCAGGGTCCCAGCGAATCCACCACCGCCTTGATCCTGGTTAGGGCTTTTCAAATGGTCGGTCATAGTTGATCTTTTCTTCGCTATATCGCAGCGGCTTTCACGCGTTTGGCATGTTGATCGATAGCCATGTAGACCAGGTCGGATACATCCAATATCAAAGAAATGCTGCCGTCTCCTAAAATGGTTGCGCCGGAGAATCCGCTTTTTTCCTGCAGATAATCTTCCAGAGGTTTGATGACGACTTCTTCGCGTCCTTTGAGCTGATCCACGACGAGTCCCACTTGACGCGCGCCGGTATTGACCACGACCACGAACAGCTCTTCGGCGACAGTCTCGCTAAGCTGCATTTTAAACAACTGCGCCAGGCGAATTAACGGAAGTGTCGTCTCCCTTAAAGAGTAAATTTCCAATCCTTCTATGGTGGATATGTCGCTCTTGCGGATGCGGATGGTCTCGTCCACGGCAGACAGTGGAATTGTGAAAAGTTCATTGCCGATCCGGACCATAAGCGCCTGAATAATGGCAAGGGTCAGCGGAATCTTGATTCTGAACAGCGCCCCCCGGCCGGGCCGGCCCTCGATTTCAAGCGTACCGTTGAGTTTTTCGATGTTGTCTTTGACAACATCCATTCCCACGCCGCGCCCCGACGTATGGGTGACCTCATCGGCTGTCGAAAAGCCGGGTCTGGTGATCAGTGCCACCCAGTCATCGTCATCCATGCGCTCGGCGGTTTCAGGGTCGACGATTCCCTGGTTCAAGGCTTTGGCCTTTATCTTTGCGGCGTCGATACCCCGGCCGTCGTCGCTGACCTCGATGACCACATAGTTGCCCTCGTGATAGGCTTCGAGACGCAGAACGCCCGTTTCGTTTTTGCCTTTCCGCTGTCTTTCCTCTTTGGGTTCGATGCCGTGGTCCACGGCATTTCGGATGATATGAAGCAGAGGATCGGAAATTTGCTCGATGACCATTCGATCCAATTCGGTCTCTTCACCCTTGATATCCAGTTCTACCTTTTTGTTCGTATTTCGCACCAGGTCATAGACCACACGCGGATAGCGACTGAAAAGTTGTGCGATGGGAAGCATCCGGACCTTCATGACGTTTTCCTGGAGCTCGGAAGTGACCCGGCCTAAAGATACGGTTGCCTCGTTGATGCGATTGGTCAAATCCTTGATCAACTGATTTTCGCGGCTATCCAGCTTTTGGGCCTGTTTAAAAATGAGCTGCAACTCTCGCATCTCAAGAAAAAGCTGGTTGAAACCCGCGCGGGTAACGACCAACTCGCCGACCTGATTCATCAGGGTGTCAATTTTGCCGGCGTCCACCCGAATGCTCTGTTTAAAGTGCCGTTCTCGAAATTTGTCTGTCTGGCGCCTTCCCATGATCGAAGGGGAACGGTGATCTTCTGACTCGGCAACCGTTTCCAATCGTTGTTCGGCCGGCGAAACCTTCGAGGCCAGAGG
This sequence comes from Desulfatitalea tepidiphila, assembly GCF_001293685.1. NCBI lineage: Bacteria > Pseudomonadati > Thermodesulfobacteriota > Desulfobacteria > Desulfobacterales > Desulfosarcinaceae > Desulfatitalea > Desulfatitalea tepidiphila. Next base: position 1,941,469 of record NZ_BCAG01000003.1, read on the forward strand.
CAAGGGCGGCGAGGGAGAACGGGACGGCTGAAGTGTTGAGGTATCGGAGAACAGGAACGCTTCTACGGTATCTGTGCCGACTCCTCCGGCCGTTTCCGGTGACGCATGGACATCTTTCGAACCTATTGGATGGATGGCCGAGGATTCGCTTTCCGGAGTTTCATCGGAAAACAGCTCTTTAACTACGTCGAGCTGCGAATCAACAGTAAAATCCGTATTCACGTGCTCTTCAAACCGGGCGTCAAAGGCACTTTCCAACCGGGCCAAAAGACTTTGATCCTCGATGATGTCGTTTTCATAGGTTTCCAGTAGAACGGATGCGCCGTTGTCCTGGATATCACTTTCAGCATCTATCTCAATGGGCGTGGCGAGATCATCCACCGGGACCAATGGGTCCTCGATGGGAATTGATCCGACGGACGCGTTCGTTTCCAGATCGGACAGGGATTGTTCGGGCGCTACCGAGACAGCCCCCTCGGAGACGTCGCTCACAATAGGTTCTTCGGGAAGATCGAACAATTGTCTGACCCGAATGGCATTACCGGCCATGACAATTCGGCACCAAGCGTCAATATCTTCGTCCGTTCCCGCTTCAATACCGTTTCGCAGCGCATCCACTGCGGCAATCCATTGATCGAAAATTGCCTTGAGTTCGTCATACTCCATGTAATTGGCGGAGGATTTGAGACGCGACAGCCACTCTTTGCCTCGTGCCAGCGCCCCATTGATGTCTGCTCCACGCTTCAGGCGTTCAGTCACCTGAACCAACTCTTTCAGACCTTCTTTGAGTTGGGATACGAAAATGGCGAACAGTTCTTTATCGTAGGACTCTTCATAGTAGGTCGGGGTGGCGACATTTTCGAACGCGTCCGCTTTGGATGGTTCATCGAATCGTTCCTCGATCGGTTTTGGCGTCACCAACGCTTCGATACGCGCAGCCAGATCCCCTATTGTCGATTGTTCCTTCTGTGTATCGGATATCTCTTTGACCAATTGCGCAATGCGGTCATGGCCCTTTATCAGGGTGTCGATGATCTCAAGGTCTGCGTTGAGTTTTTGCTGCCGGAGTAAATCCAACAAACTTTCCAGCTTGTGGGACAGTTCGGCGATACGCAACAATCCCAGATATTCCGCGGAACCTTTAATCGTATGCACCGAGCGAAACAAATCGTTAAGCACCTCGACGCTGTCGGGCTGCCTTTCCAGCAAGAGAAGATTGTGTTCGATCTCATCGAGGTGTTCGCCGGCTTCTTCAATAAAATCTCCCAAAAGGCCATCGTCGGTTACTTCCGGAAAGACGACCTGTTCATCCGGTTCAACCGCCACATCCGGCGGTTGGACGGGGGCTTGGTCTTCGACTTCGACGGCATCGGTGCGCGCCTCCGGCGGTGTTTCCAGGACCATATTCTGGACGGCCGGGACCTTGGCGAAAAACTTTTTCACCCGCTCGATATTGGCCGACGTCACCTCCTTGGCGAATGCGTTCCAATCCCGAAGCTGGTCTGAAGGCATCCCCACATCCCACTCGGCAACCACCTGCGACCACTTGGCATATATCTGCTTGAGCTTGTCGTACCCCATATAGTTGGCCGAAGAACTCAGCGTGTTGAGCCGATCCGCATACCGCCCCAGCACCGCATCGGCCGATTCCCCGGACAGCAGCTTGCCGGTCTCGTTCAACAACACCTGCAGACCATCGCGAAGTTGATCGACAAAGATACCGAACAACTCCTCGTCGTATTCATCTTCAAACGCCTCGCTCTCCCCTTCTGCCCCTGCATCGCCCTCGACCGTCTCCACCGACACCGGCGCAACGTGACCCAACCGACCCTCGATCCGAGATACCAGATCGTCTATCTCGACACGCTCGGTCTGATGCTTGGATAAATCATCCACCAATTGGCCAATCCGATCGTTGGCGGCAATCAATATGTCGATTACCCCGGCGTCCACCTTGCGCTCGCCGCGACGCAACAAATCCAACAGGCTCTCAAGTTTGTGGGACAGCTCCGCTACACGCTCCAGCCCCAAATACTCCGATGAACCCTTTATCGTATGAATCGAACGAAATATCTCGTTGAGCACATCCCCATCGTCGGGCTGCTGCTCCAATCGCAGCAAATTGCGCTCGGTCTCCTCTAAATGCTCTCCCGTCTCGATGATGAAATCCTGTAACAAGGAGTTGTCGATCATACGTGTCTCCTATTCGTGGTCACCCGCCACAATAAGTCAATCCAACGGTGCATCTCCGGTTTCTCAGATCGCCCCACACTGCATTAGCGCCCAGTGGGTTTCATTCAATCCGCTGCCGTGCCATGTGATGCTGTTCCCGGCGGGCGATCGGGAACACTTTAAAGGCTATTGATCAATTCCACGATGGCCTTGGCGTTGTGTTTGTTAACATAACCAACGGCGCCTAGACGCTTTGCGTCCTCGCTATACTTATCCTCGTCGAGATTGGACAAAAAAATAATTCTCGCCTCGGGATCCACAGCCAATATCTCCTTGGCCGCCTCAAACCCGTCCATTTCCCTCATGGTGATGTCCATGGTGACGATGTCGGGCCTTAAGGATTTGTACATTTCTACAGCATCCCTGCCATTTTTAGCTTCCCCGGCGACCATGTGCTGCTGGTCTTGAAGCGTCTGTTTGATCATTTTGCGCATGATCGAGGAATCATCGACAATCAATATCTTCTTGCCCATGGATGTACACCCTGCAAATTGACCGGATTATTTCACTTGCTGACGTTTTAATGCAGCAATCTTTTTAAATTCATCCACCACAAGGATACGGTTAAAATCCAGGATGGCCATCAGCTTTTGATCGAGTTTGCACACGCCGCTGATATACTGGCTTTTTAATGCACTGATGACCATTTCCGGCGGGGGTTGAACGGCACCTTGAGGAATTTTCAGCACGCGGGTCACCTGATCGACGATCACCCCCGTGACCCGTCCACCGATGTTGAGAATAATCGTCCAGGTCCCCGATCGATCGTCTTTATCGGATGGCATCAAGTTCAATCGTTTGCGCAAGTCAATGATGGGGATGATGTTACCCCGTAGATTGATGACGCCTTCGATGAAATCTGGTGAATCGGGTATCCCGGTAATCGGTATTTCCTTCAGGATCTCCTGGACCATCAAGATGTCGACGCCGAAAAGCTCACCGGCCAGAACAAAGCCGACCATCTGGACTACATCTTCTGCTTCAGATTGCTTATCTATGGCGAGGCTCTCATTCATACGCACATCTCCTTGATTGACTTGTTTTGAGCCATTAGAAAAGCGTTGATAGCTCCGGCCATCTGTTTATCGCTGATCAGATTCGAAACATGATAGGTATCGATCGCCCTGACAGGCGTCTCTTTAAAAAGGCAGCTTCTCGGATCCTGCACGAATACCGTCCCTCCATTTCCCATGATGGCCCCGAGCCCGTCGATCCCGTCCACACCCGTTCCCGTCAGGATGACGCCGGCGGCATCTTCCTGCATGACTGTCGCTGCGGACCTCATCATGTGATCGATGGCACCACCTTCGGAGGCACCGGCCGATGGAGCCAGTTGCAACCGGATCTGACCGTCCGCTTTGGTGACCTGGAAACGCTCGCAATCGGCCGACAAATAGCAATTGCCGCCCTTCATGACCAGGCCGTCAGAAGCGCGGCCCACGGCCAACTGGCTGCATTGGTCCAGATATCGGACGAATCCATCTACATGATGAGGCGCTTGATGCATGATCGCGACATAGGCGGCCGGTATGTCAGCTTTAAGCCTCGGGATCACATTCAACAGCGCCCCGTATCCCCCCTCGGCCACGCCGAGAACCACAACGCACTGACATGGTAGTTGGACGTCGGATTCTTTTGCGTTGTCCTTTGCAGGCCGCCTCAAATAGCGGATGGATTCGACCTGTACGCCTGACACCAATCCAATTTTACGAAGGATTTCCTCCCGCTGGATGTTCAGATCGGCGCCTTTCACCTGGGAAGGCTTGGGCAAAAAGTCGATAGCCCCATATTTGAGGGAATCGAATGTTTCCGTCGCCCCTTCCTTGGTCAAGGCGCTGATCATCACCGTGGGAATGGGATGGCTGATCATGATGTGTTTGAGTGTGGTCAAGCCATCCATTACCGGCATATTAATGTCCAGCGTAATCACATCCGGACGCTCGGCTGCGATCATATCCAGGGCCATTTTTCCGTTCTCGGCCTCGCCGATGACTTTATTTTTACCGCTCGACTCGATAATGCCGCGCAACACTTTGCGAATCATCCTGGAATCATCGACGACGAGCACCTTGACTATTCTATCAGGTGCGGGGGCACCACCAGATCGCGCATCGCCGTCGTCATGCAGGGCGGCTTGAGCGTTTTTCATGTATTGTCGGTTATTCAGAGTCACACATAGCATTTCATGACAGACGGAACAGGAGAACTTGTAGTCGCCCACCTTGATCAGGTTCTCATCGATATCATGCCGCGTGCCGCATTCTTCGCAGAACAGTATCATTTAACTCGCCCTTATCATTACAAATATGACATACTTGTCGGCCACAAAAAACCGGTTTCAGCAACGCGCCGATGTGCTCTTTTTAGGTATCGGTAATTTGGTCGGAATTCTTTAATGTGCAGGTGATAATTGATGGGATTGACACAGGACAACTACACTTCGACGCGCTCATCCACCCTTCGCAAGCCTTCCATCAGCAATTCCATAAACATGCCGAGCTCCGGCATGGCCAACTCCTGCTCCGGCAATCCGGGTTCAAAATGAAAACGTCCTGTCTTCTCGGACAGAATGGCAAAAAAAGCCGATTTCCCCCTTTTGCGACCATATTTGGCCTGAACGACCGCGCCGCCGCGGAACATCACACTCGCCGGACCTTTCGATAGATTTAACCGTAAAGTGCCTGTTTTCAGGTTATAATTCAGCGTTTGAAACAACTCCACCGGCGGCATTTGGGCCAGCGTTCCGGTCATTCCGGATGAAAATTCTTTTGATATCAGAATGTTCGATTTTGCCAAGCGACGTGAAAGCAATTTCGCGAAATACATCTGCAGAGGGGGGAAACGATTGAGCACCTTGAGGAAATCCTGCCCCCTGATAAATAGCACCGTGGTGGGCTCGACGACCTTGATGGTGGCACCGACCGGATCGCCGCTGATCAGGCTCATTTCGCCAAAGACCTCACCATTGCGCAATTTTGTAATGCTGATACCATCCTCGTCGACGACGTTCACCAGACCGGAGAGGATTATGTATAAGTTCCTGCCGGGCTCCCCTTTTGAGATGATGCATTCATTACGAGTGTATTTTCTAAGGCGAAGGAGAGAAACGAAGTCCCGCAAGCTGACCTCATCGAGGGTCCTGAATATCGAAAAGTTGCTCAATAAGCTGGCAATGGTGGTCACATCGGTGCTGTGCTGCTTGATATCTTCAACAAGTGCGATGGAAGCACCCTTCTTGTGCTCCAGTCGTATCTCACTGTGGCACTCCCCGCATGAGATGATGCGATCTGGAATACGATCCACCCTTTCGTGTTCGACCAGGATCTTTGTCAGTTCCGCGATAAGTATCCTGCACTCTCTCCGGTTTGAGGGCAAATCGATGATCGCGGTCGAGATAAACTTGCTTCCCTTGTTGTGTTCCAGGAGCAATGCATTGCCAGAAATTTTAAACTCGTCCCTCTTCTTGTAATAGGGGCACCCAAAAACATCTACAACTTTGAATATGGCTTCACTGAAACTCATCTGGCCTTCCAAGAGCTGTTTGGATTTGAAATCAAAGCATGCATAACAACTTCCATCGGCTGTTGCAATGCAACACTAAAGCCTTTAACTGAATGATATTCATTAAACCCGACGTGGATGGGGCAGGTGACCGATGCCAAACGATTTTTTTATCAAACAACTTCTGACGGCGCCGTCCGGCAACCAATTTTTACGAGTCCATCAGCTTCTGGGGGGTATGACAACAATCGAAAAACACGGAGGGTCAAAAAAGAAAAGCCTGTGGGTGGGATTCCAGCATTTTTAAAGCGCACCCTTACTTCACACCCATCCATACTTACAAAGCAACTGAAAGCCACACCCACAGGCCAAAACGGGTAATTTCTCGATTCAATTCGATGCTGATGCAAATTTGAGTCAAACGAACCTATTTGTGCAAGGTATGGATTAGCGCACAATCAGTAAAAAAGCATGATTTATGCCAGCATTAAAATCCGATTCCGGCTTAGCCAATTACATGATTATTTTACAATTCTGCAGTCCCGCAAAAGCTCCGGAATTGCCTCTTCCCATCATCCGGGGTAATCAGAATTCCAGTATTTTCTATAGGTTCGGCATGCCGAACGTCGCCAGCAGGACCTTTCCAGGAATGCTTACGGCGTCATCAAATGTTCGAGCCGGAATCGATCAACAGGAAATGTAAAAAGCGTTGGAGGCAACACCTTCCATGTCATTTTGACATGGTGGAAATGGCCGAACTTCCTTTGTTTGTAGGATCGGATGCATGTCAGCAGGTGCGCCATTATGGCGTGCCCCTATGACTTTTTGCCGCACCTCCATCTTGAATATCGGTGGATTTGAGCTTTCGCTGCAATGTCCGCAGTCCAATACCCAGAAGCTTGGCGGCATGCGTGCGGTTGTCCCCGGTGAGTTTCAATGCCTGACGGATATGATTCATCTGCACTTCCGCCAATGTGGGAAACCCCTCTTTCGCAGAAACTTGATTTCCGCTGAAGGAGATCAAGCTGCTGGCCGAGGCCAAGGAAAGTTCACGTTCTGTCTCGATCAGGACCGCGGAAGAGATAATATTTTCGAGTTCGCGAACGTTTCCGGGGAAGGTGTAACTCTGCAACACGTCCAGCAGTTTCGGTGACACCCGGACGATATCTTTTCCATTCTTTTTTGCATGGAACTTCAGAAAATGGTTTGCCAGCGCACGGATATCTTTTGGCCGTCTCCTCAAAGGGGGTATATGGATGTGATATTCGTTTAGACGATAGTAGACATCTCTTCGGAAATGGCCGGATGCCATCGCCTCCTCGATGTTTCTGTTCGAAGCAGATAAAATTCGTAAATCCACGTTGGTCAGATCGGTGCTGCCCAGACGATAAAACTCCTTTTCTTCAATCACCCGGAGCAGTTTCCCCTGCATAACTGTATCCAACTCACTGATTTCATCCAGAAAAAGGGTCCCCCCCTGGGCAGCTTCGAAAAACCCGCGCTTATCGGACACGGCCCCTGTATAGGCACCGCGAACATGCCCGAAGACATCGTCTTCGAATAGGGTCCGGCTGAAAGCAGACATATTCACCGCAACGAACGGCCCGTTTCGGCGTGCGCTCAGACGGTGGACGATCCTGGCCAACTTGCCTTTCCCGACACCGGTCTCTCCTGTGATCATGACGTTATAATCACTCATGGCGCAGGTTTCCGCCTGGCGGAATACCAGCGCCATCGCTTCATCCTCCGCGACCATGTCGTCAAAGACTTCCGGGTGACGAAGATCCTCGAAACTTTGAGGACGCTCGAAAAGTGCGATTCCCCGTTTGAGTTGAAAACGTTCGAGTGCGTGGTCGATGGCGATGGTGGTACGTTCCAGATTCAAAGGCTTGACGAGGTAGTCGTAGGCGCCGTAACGCATGGCCGATACCGCCATTTCCACATCGTCTATGGCGGTGATGATAATGCATTCCGTATCCGGGGCTCTGAGTTTGATCTGTTTGAGAACCTCCATGCCACCCAAATGCGGCATCATCAAATCCAATAGAACCAGTTGAAAATTTTTGGCGACGACAAGTTCGACGGCCCTGCGACTGTCCGATAGCAATGCGGGATCCGGCAGGCCGCCGCTCAGCAGGGCCGTGCGAATCGAGAACAGCAGGCCTTCATCATCGTCAACAATCAATATTGGGGAATGCTCAGGCAGATATTCCATCGAGCTCGTTTCTGGCGATCTGAATAAACCGAGGCATGTCAAGGGGCTTGGTGACCACCTGACGAAACCCCATCCGGACGGCCTCACCAATGTTGGGATGCTCCGGAAACCCGGTGACGATGATCACCTTTATCCGCTCGAGGCCCAGTTCGTTTTTAATGGCACGACAAACCCCCAGGCCATCGATCTCGGGCATGAACATATCCAGCACCAACAAGTCGGGCGGATCGCTGCCCAGACGAATCAACGCCTCGGTGCCATTGGCGAATCCCTCCACCAAACCGGCCGTTTGCCTGGTGAGGACCTGAACCAGCAACGCGCGAAAGCTTGCATCATCGTCCACCACCATGATTCTCGAAGTCTTGTGCCGTCTGGAAACCGGAAATGAGACGACGAACTCGCTGCCCTCGTCGGGTATCGAACGAAACGCGATGTCGCCATTGTGGGCCTTGACCAGGTTATAGGTCACCGATAGGCCTAATCCCGTGCCACCCTCGGCCTGTCTGTCGGTGACGAAAGGATCGAAGATCCTGTCGGCGACGAGGGGGCTGATCCCTCGCCCGTTATCCGAGACAAGGATTTGAATGGCCTGTTCCTTTTCTTGCCACTTGGTCTCCACCCGCACCCACCCTTTATCGTGGCGAATCGATTCGTGTGCGTTGATGATCAAATTCAGCACAATCTGCTCGAGATGCTGCAGATTGGCGCGCAACAACGGCAAGTCGGGACACAGCGTGATCTGAAGCTCCGCTTTGGATTTGGAAAATGTGGAGGACGCCAGGCGGGCCGCATTTTCAACGGCGACATTGACCTGGATGTCGGATTTTTCGGCCGGGTTGTTTTTCCGCGAAAAGGCCTTGAGTCCTTTCACGATTCGGGCGACGCGATTGGCCGCCATTTCCATATCGGTAATCAGACGAAGGGCATTCTGCTTGATGAAATCCAGTGTGAGCCCCCCGAATTTCGTATGCGTCGATTCGGAGGGCGTGTGGCCTTCGATGATGGGAAGCAAATCTGTCCACATCTTTTTAAAGAGTGGCAGATTGAGCAGCATCAGATTGATCGGATTGTTTATCTCGTGGGCGACGCCGGCCACCAGCGTGCCCAGGGATTCCATCTTTTGGGCTTGGAAGAGTCTATTCTCGATTTTTCGCTGGGCCGACATGTCACGACAAATGCCGCCCACCGCCCAGATGGATTCTTCTTTGAAAAGCGGATAGAGCATCACCAGATCGTACCTGGCGCCCTGGCCCGTCGACACTTCGTGCCAGAAAGAGACCGCCTGGCCGGTTTCATAGACCGCGGCAAGTTTCTCACGGTACAAGGACGATGCATCGAAGGGATAGACCTCCTGCAACCGGCGGCCGGTCAATTCGCCACCCTTGCTCAAGCCGAACGACGACACGTTGTCATTGCTGAACAGGTAGGTCCCCTTGCGGTCCAGCATAAATAGATGATCACCCGAGAACTGTGCCAATGCCTTGAACTGCAGGGCCTCGTTTTGCAGTTCGGCGTTGGCTTGTTTCAAGGCGGCCAAAGCGTCTCTTAAACTTTGGTTTTCCTGCAGTAGATGGGCCGCTGGGGCCGATTCTGTTTGCATTTGTTTCTTCGGGGACCTTGCCTGTCCCGCCGGGCTCGGGCGAAAAAAACGACTCAATTCGCCTGATTCTGGATAAGCATGCGTTCGGATCTTGATCTGAATCCGCTCAATTCGTTATCACTTCGTAATAGCATTGATCAGCAGTGTGATCGGCCGGTCCTCTTCATATTCGCCTTCCAGCGAGATAGGCCCCGGACGCCGGTACTGGTCATCACCCGGCAACGCCGCGAGCCATTTCTCCCGAAGGGCCTCCACGACTCTAAAGGCCTGTGAATTGACATCCACCAGGCTCTTTTCCAATACCAGGGTCAAGCGCCCCTTTCTCTCCTCCAGGCGCATCAACGGTGCAATGGGAATCCCCACAGGCTCCCATTTTTCAAACCCGTGTTCGAGATTGCGTATGGCCGCCATCTGCCCGGTGGCCCCGCCGGCAATCAGACTGAAAACCGTCAGGCCGAGGTTATAGGCGTAGGTGCAATCGAACATCGTGGGATCCGTGCCACGTCCATCGTAACCGTAAAAATGGGACTGTGTCTTGAACTTGGGAACCGACAGCCCATAAATCTTCTCAACCGCCGGCGGTATGGCGCCATCTGCCGTGATGGCACCGGCCTGCACCAGCGCGCTCCTCAATGTCCGGAGGGATATGATGTTGCTTTTGACGAGAAGGTACCTGTCCGTGCCGTAGTTTTTAAAAAGCATCGGCCCGTAAAAATCGGGCTCCAGGCCCGCCTTTTTCATTGATTTGACATAGTATCCGCTCTCGATCCCGATTTTGTATTTTCCCTGATCGCGCAAAATCTTCAGATAATCCTTCACCAGTTCGAGCAGGACTTTTTCAGTGGGCACCTGGGAAAATTGAAAATTCCCATGACTGTCCCGCTCGGTGAGCAGGCCATCCTGGAAAAAGGCGGGCAGATCGTTGAAAAGCTCGTCGTCCCTGGCGTTCCAGATATTGGGGGCCAAACCCGGAGGTGCGTCGCGAACCAGGTTTCTGAGATAATCCAGCTTTTGTTCGAGCAGGGGGAAGCTGGTGTGGAAATCCCCATCGTGGGTTGAATTGTACTCGGCGATAATCGTGTTGAGCTTGATGATAAACAGCTCGATTTCATTGATAAATTCCAATATTCCTTCAGGGATGACGGCGATGCCGTAATTTTTTCCCACCGCCGCGCGTCTTACGATTGCGTCACATATCACGCGGGACAGGTGCCGTAACGTCATGCCGTAGGCCGTATAGTCTGTAGTCCCTTCGGCCCTGGCTTTCTCGAGCCTTTGCGTGTCGACATAATCCGCCAGATCTTCACCGATAAGGGTGATATTGGCGTGGGTCTGCAAAGCGACCTCCAGCGCCAGATGGCTGGCCACACGGCCCATCACCCGGCACACATGCCAATATTTGATGTCCGAGCTGCTGTCATTGCTCAAGTTGCTGATTGCTTCGGCAAAAGCGCGCGCAGCCGAGTGAAATCCGAATGAGACGGCGCAAAGAGCATGATTGTCCGCATCGCGCACCTGAATATCCCCATCGATGGTTTTGGGAACCCCGATGACCTGAACGTGTTCCTTGAAAAGCTCCTGGGCGAGAAACGCGGCGTTGGTGTTCGAGTCATCCCCCCCGACCACCACTAGTGCATCCAAGCCCAGCGCCAGAATGTTCTCTTTTGCCATGGCCATCTTCTTGGTGGTATCGATTTTGGTGCGGCCGGTTTTGATCATCGTGAAACCGCCCAGGTTGCGATACGCATCGACAAGAGCGTCGTTCAATTCGACATATTCATTCTCGATAATGCCGTCGGGGCCGACCAGAAAACCGAACACCCGGGACTCTCGATTGGCTCGTTTGGCTGCGTCATAAAGGCCGGCAATGACATTATGACCTCCAGGGGCGGGACCTCCCGAAAAAACGATACCGATTTTTCGAGGCCTCTCAAAGGAATCGTCGACAGAGGCTGCGCCAGCCTCCGCCATTGTGACGACTTGCACCTTATTATTTATGATGTCCGGCAGTTGCCGTCCTGCTTCCGGATCGATATCGAATCGATACGCATCGGTTTTCGAAACCTGCGTCGCCTCCCCCTCGAAGGCTTTGCAGACGGCGGGGCGAAAAGCCCTGCGCGCCTTCACCGAGGCGCTGTCCGGCGATGTGACGCGCTGGATCTCTGGACGGTCGAAAAGCGGATGAATATCGTCATAGGATGTATTGGACACGATAACCTCCCTGGCTCATGCAATAAGCGGTGAAAGGTTGGATGGAGATGGCCCGATATGGCCGGCACACCGAATATCTGTATTTAATACCGGCCGTTGCGTCGGTAAGTCAAGCTATTTGCTTATGACTCAGTAATTCTAACTGAACGCTATTCATTAAACCCGGCGTGGATGGAACAGGTGGCCGATGCCACACGCCAAGCGGTCAAGTGCCAGTAAAATGCAACTTCAATTGAATGGCGGCGACAACCACCAGATATAGTATGCCATATTCTCATTCAGCACCCTCCGTTGGGCTTTTCGCTTTACAAGAAAGGGCTGAATTGATATGAGACACCCATTACATCAGCCTGCCAGGCGGACCGAATAAATTCGCCCCTTATCGGAGATCCACTCCATGAAGATCAAAAAACTGGATATTGTCGGTTTCAAATCGTTTCAGGACAAGGCCAGTATTGCTTTTCCCCCCGGCATTACCGCCATCGTGGGGCCGAACGGGTGCGGCAAAAGCAACGTCATCGATGCCTTTCGCTGGGTCATGGGCGAACAAAGCGTCAAACAGCTGCGCGGCAAAAGCATGGAGGATATCATATTTTCAGGTGCCAACGGCAAACCGCCATTGAACATGGCGGAAGTGACGATGACCCTGACCAACGACAACGGCAACGCCCCTGAGGAATTCCGCGATTATGCCGAAATCAGCGTGACCCGACGGCTTTTCCGCTCCGGAGAAAGCGCCTACCTGATCAACAAACAGCCGTGCCGATTGAAAGACATCTATAACCTCTTTATGGGCAGCGGCGTGGGGACACGAACCTTTGCCATCATCCAGCAAGGCAATATCGGCGCGATCATAGACGCCGGTCCGGACGAAAGGCGTCTTTTTATCGAAGAGGCAGCCGGGGTGACGCGGTATAAATTCCGCAAAAACGAGGCGTTGAGAAAGGTTAAGGCCACAGAACAAAACCTGCTGCGGCTCAACGATATTATCTCAGAGGTCAATCGCCAAATGGCCGGGTTGCGTCGTCAGGCCAAAAAGGCGGAACGCTACAAACAGTATCAGGACCGGATTAAAGCCGTCGATACCCGATTGCTGCTTCACTATTTCGACGATTTCAACCAAAAGATTAACGAGGCCGAATCCTTTATCAAAGCACTGAAGGATGAAGACCTGGCACATGTTACGCAGTTGAAAAAAATCGATGCCGCCGTCGAGGACATCAAGCTCAAACGATGGCAGAAAAACCAGGAAATCTCCACCCAGAAAGCCAATCGGTTCGAAAGTCAGCGCAATATCGATCGCCTCGAGGCAGAAAGAGAGCATCTCAAAAACGAAGCCAATCGACTGATCGGTGAAATTGAGGCCATGGAGCAGGCCAGACAGGATCTGATGGCCAGATCGACCACCATTGGGACCGAAATCGGGCAGGTCGAAACGCAAAACCAGCGTTTGCAGGCCACTATCAGCGACATCAAGTCCAAGATAGACTCCGAGCGCACTGGTGCGCAACATCTTCAAGCGGAATTGAGCCGTCTGAACCAGATCGCGGAAGAGCACAAAAACAGCCTCATGAATCTGGTTGCCGAAGAAGCCCGCTATAAAAACATCTATCAAACCGTCACCAGCAACAAGGAAAACCTGAAGCGGCGCCTCAAGCGAATCGACGAGGAGGTGGCGCTGGCCGCTAAAAAAGTCGGCGCGACAGAAAGAGAGCAGGACGAAGCCCGAGCCCAGTTGGACGAAACCAAGGCGGTGATCGCCGACTATGAGGCCCAAATTACCAATTTGAAAGAGCAGCTCTCTGCCCATGCGGCGCAATTGGGCAACCAGGTGAAAAAGACCCAATCCCTTGAGCTGGAAAAAAATAAAACCCGAACGCAGTTGGCCGCCCTCAAGAAAATGGCCGCCAATTTCGAGTGGTACCGGGACGGCGTTAAAGCAGTCATGCAGGCACGACGATCCGAAAATGCTGAAAGCGGTCATGCAGCGGCTGCAGGTCAACAGCTCGAAGGCATCGTCGGCCTGATGGCCGACATTCTGGATCCGGCGCCTGGATACGAAACGGCGGTGGAAGCCGTATTGGGAGAAGCGCTGCAATATATTCTGGTGGAAAACCAGGAAGCGGGAACGGCGGCGATCGAGTACCTGCAACATAGCGCTGCCGGCCGCAGCGGCTTTATCCCCGTGTCGCGGATCAAGTCCGTGTCGTCCGATGGCGGGACAACGATCCCGACCGAACAGAGACTGCTCCATCACGTCACCGTCTCCAAAGAACACCGTCCCATCGCCGAAGCATTGCTGGGCCATGTGGCTGTCGCGCCCTCTCTGGCCGAGGCCCTGGCGCTGTTCAACCGCAACGGACGCGTGCAGAGTATCGTCACCCTGGACGGCAATGTCGTCTCACATCAAGGCATTCTCGTCGGCGGAAGCCAGGAGCAGTTGGCCGGTATTTTGTCCAAAAAGCAGGAGTTGAAGGAGTTGACCCGTCACGCCGAGCAGCTCGACCGGGAGCTTGCCGTCTGTCAGGACGATCTGCGTGAAATGGAAGCCAAGGTCAGGTCTCTTGAGTCCGATCTCCAACAGGCCATCGCAAATAAAAGCATTGCCGCCGAAGATGCCATGGCAGCGGAAAAACAGCTCTACCGCATCGGAGAAGATCTGAAAAATGCAAGGCGGCACCAGGAAATCGTTCTGCTGGAACAGGAGCAGCTGCTTGGCGAAGAAAGCGATCTGGACGAGGAGATCGGAAAATACAACCAAGCCCTTGCCAAAATCGAGGGGCAAGTCAAAGAAATAAACGACCGGACCGCTGAAAACACCCGCCAGATCAGCACGGTGGCCAGTCGCCTCGAATCCTTCAACCAAAAGGTCGTGGACTTCAAGCTGGAGCTCACCGCCTTGCAGGCAAAATACGAAAACGGCGCCCACACATTGCAGCGCCTGAGAGAGTTCGAACAGGACAGCAAGACCCGACTCGAGCAGCTGAACGTCGATATCTCTCAAAAGAGGGAGAAATACCAGGGGGCGCTCTCCAGGGAAGCATCTCATGAATCGACACTGAAAAGGCTGTATGGTGAGTTGAGGCAACTCGAAGAGGTGATGGCGACCAACGAGACCGAATACCACAGCATCGATGCAGCCCTCCAGGAAAGCGATGAAAAGCAGGCGGTGATTCAATCGGAACGTGAAAAAATATTAGGGAAGATGCGGCTTCTGGAGCTCGATTTGTCCGAAAAAAGGGTCATGCGGGACAACATTGGTGCCAAAGCGAACGAACGATATCATATGAGCATCGGGGAACTTCGCGTTCAAGTGGCACAACTGGCGGAAGTGCACATGACGCTCTCCGAAATGGAGCAGGAGGTGGAGCGGTTGCGCAGCCAGGTGGCCGGCATCGGCGATGTCAATCTGGGGGCGATCAAAGAGTATGAAGAGCTGACGCAGCGTTTCGATTTTCTCAGCACCCAGCGCGACGATCTGGTCAAGGCCATCGAGGACCTGCATAGGGTGATCCGCAAAATCAACCGCATCACCCAGGAACGTTTCATGGAGACCTATGAGCAGGTCAATGCCAAACTCAAAGAGGTTTTCCCGAGGCTTTTCGAGGGTGGTTCGGCCAGCCTGGAGCTGACAGATCCGGACAAGCCCCTGGAAACCGGTGTGGAGTACATGGTTCACCCGCCGGGGAAAAAACTGACACGGATGAGCCTGCTCTCCGGCGGTGAAAAGGCGCTATCCGCCATTGCCTTCATTTTTGCCATCTTTTTGATCCGCCCGACTTCTTTTTGTCTGCTGGATGAAATCGATGCACCTCTGGACGAAGCCAATGTCGTTCGCTTCAACAACCTGATGCGGGTGATCGGGCAGAAGTCACAAATCATCATGATCACCCACAATAAAAAGAGCATGGAATTCGCGGAGATGCTGTTCGGGGTCACCATGGAACAGAAAGGCATATCCAAGGTCGTATCCGTCAACTTGCAAGGCAAAGCGGCCTGAGGCTTCGCCCAAGGCTTCACCCAAATCTTCTATAGGTCAACCCATGGCATTCTGGTTTAAAAAGAAGAACAAACCCGACGCACCCGCCAAGGCGGAGTCGACTTCCGCCGACAAAGACGGCACTGCCCATGATTCCGGAATTGGACCCCCTGATGACACCGATGAAAGCGAGCCGCTCGATCCAAGCGCCCGGGCGATGGACGATGGTCGAAAGAAGCTGGAGAAATCGGCCCCGTCGTCAGAACGAACGACAGAAGAAAAATCAGGCTTTTTTTTACGCCTGAAAAGGGGCCTGACCAAAACCAGAGAAATTCTGACGACCGACATACAGGATATTTTCGCTGGGAAAAGGCAGATCGACGAGGAGATGCTCGAGGAGATCGAAGAACTCCTGATTACATCGGACATCGGCGTCCAGACCACCATGGCGCTGATGAACGACATTTCGCGCAAAGCCCACAAAATCGCAACGCCCGGCCAATTGAAAGAGACGATCAAGCAATCGATCCTTTCCCTGATGGAAAGCGCCGTGCCCCAGGCTTCCCGCGAACACCACGCCAAACCCCATGTCATCATGGTGGTGGGTGTCAATGGCGTGGGCAAAACCACCACCATCGGCAAATTGGCGTCGCGCGAGATACGCAAGGGTCAAAAGGTTCTCATCGCTGCCGCAGATACCTTCCGGGCGGCTGCGGTCGAACAGCTGGCGATATGGGCGGAACGCGCAGGGGCGGACTTCGTCAGGCATAAAGACAACGCCGATCCTGCCGCTGTCGCCTACGACGGCATAGAAGCCGCCCTGGCCCGCGGCATCGATACCGTCTTTGTCGATACGGCCGGAAGGCTTCATACCAAGATCAATCTGATGGAAGAACTGAAGAAAATCCAACGTACCATTTCAAAGAAAATACCCGATGCGCCCCATGAGATCCTTCTGGTCCTGGACGCCACAACCGGCCAGAACGCACTTTCCCAGGCCAAGCTGTTCCATGAATCCATGGGGATTACCGGATTGGCGCTGACCAAACTGGACGGTACCGCAAAGGGCGGTATCGTCATCAGCATTTGTCAGCAGCTCAAACTTCCCCTGCTTTATGTAGGGGTTGGAGAAGGCATCGACGACCTGCAGCCTTTCGATGCGAAACAGTTCGTCGATGCGCTTTTTTGA
This sequence comes from Desulfatitalea tepidiphila, assembly GCF_001293685.1. Taxonomy (NCBI): domain Bacteria; kingdom Pseudomonadati; phylum Thermodesulfobacteriota; class Desulfobacteria; order Desulfobacterales; family Desulfosarcinaceae; genus Desulfatitalea; species Desulfatitalea tepidiphila. Next base: position 1,958,396 of record NZ_BCAG01000003.1, read on the forward strand.
CGATCGCTGGGTCCGTTCCATCCTTTCCCCGGACGGGTTGGACCGCCGCTACCTTTGCCCGAGGCAGGTGATATGGCCCTCCCCGAGGGTATCATCAAAAAATCCTATGCAGCGTAAGGCTTTTTGTGTTGACACGGTATACGCGCTACTATAAGAGGATCGAAAAATGGCAAGTTTGGCGTAAAAACTCAAAAAAGGGGGAACCGCGTCATGACCAAAGCAGAAATCGTTGAACAGATGGCCAAGGATGCAACTATTTCAAAAACCGCAGCTGCGGCAGCACTTGATTCCTTCATCGACGCCGTAGCCAAAGCACTGAAGAAGAAAGACGGCAAAGTGACACTCGTTGGATTCGGCACTTTTGCCAAGGTACGACGGAAAGCGAGAAAAGGTCGTAATCCGCAAACCGGCGAAGAGATCAAGATCAAGGCCGGCAACGTGGTGAAGTTTCGGGCAGGTAAAAAACTCAAGGAAGCAATCTGATTTTTTTCTTTTGGGTCTTGAAATCTATTCAGCGAGTAAGGGCGGCGTGGCGTTCGGGTGCCCAGCCGCCTTTTCATTCATCGACGTATCGTAAAATCATTCATGTCTCCAACGTACGCCTGTTTCTCCACCTGCACGTCAGCCACCCGGGAGTGTGGAGAGCCTTGGTGACACCATTGGATCATGGCATCCACGGCCGCGGCCTGACCTTCAAAAAGGGCTTCAACCGTACCGTCCGGCAGATTGCGAACCCATCCGGCCACACCGTTCTTCTCAGCGGCGCGCCGCGTCTCATCTCTGAAAAAAACGCCTTGCACCCGCCCCGAAACGATCACGTGCGCTCTTGCGTTTGCTTCCATTCTTAATCCCCCCTCCTTCCGGTCCAAGAAATGCGATGCCCGGACAACCCGGCATGTCTACGTCCAGTCAAGCGATGTTTCATTCGTGCACATCTTGGCCGATGAGCCGAAAATAGTCCTTCTCGGATAGGCGATCGACACCCAGTGCGATGGCTTTATCCAATTTGGTTTGTCCCACTTTGTCTCCACAAACCAGAAGGTCGGTGCTCTTGTTGACCGCGGTCTGAACCTGTGCGCCGAGACGTTGCGCATCGGCTTCCATCTTTTCGCGGTTGCCGAATTGCATTTTCCCGGTAAAGACAATTCTTTTGCCGGCAATCGGGCTTTTCACGGCGCTCTCCTCTGACGCCAGCGGCGTGCGCTGCAGATTGAATCCCAGGGAAAGCAGATGCAGCAGGGTATCGCGCACCTCATCGACGCCTTGGGCGATGGCCTTGCCGGTGATCTGCCCGAACCCATTGATTTGGGAAATCCGGTCGGCGGTGACGCCGATCAGCGAATCGAGGCCGATGTAACGAAGCAGCTTGCGGCTGTCCCCAGTCCCCAGATCCGATATTCCCAAGGCGGCTAGAAAACGCCAATCTTCCACCGGCTTGGTCCTGCTCGTTTCAAGTGCTGCCGCGAGATTCCGGGACTGCACCGGGCCGAATCCCAGGCCAACGAAATCGGACTCGGCCATGGCATAAATCTTTTCGAGTGAATCGTACCCGGCAGCCACCAGTTTTTCGATGGTCTTAATACCGAACCAGTCGGCGGTACCCAATGTTTTAAACCAATGGCTGATGCGTTGAATGGTCTGGGCCGGGCAATGCATATGGGTGCAGCGCAGAAAATCACCCTTCCAGGTCAGCCCCAATCCGCAGGCCGGACAAACCTCCGGCAAGTGAACTTCATCGACCGGTTTCAGAACACGTTCTAGCTTGGGAATCACCTCCCCGCTGCGGATGATTTCGATTTGTGCCCCCGGGCCGATGTTGTGCTTGGCCACCATGCCGGCGTGGTGCGCGGTCACCCGTCTGATGGTCGCCCCGGAGAGAGGAACAGGCTCGACTTCCAGAACAGGAGTTATATTGCCGGTGCGGCCGACTTGCCACTGGATGCCGATGACCGTGGTGACTGCGGTTTCGCCCCTGGTTTTTACGGCGATCTGCCATCGATAGTGATGGCTGGTGGCTCCCATGCGGGCCTTGAGGGTTGGATCGCACACCTCGACGACCATGCCATCCATGGGATAATCCACATCCGCGGCCACCTCCTGGGAGATCTGATCCCACCTCTCCAGCAACTGTTTCCCATCTCCCCGCCAGGCGCGCATTTGGCTGTAGGGGACGAATCTCACCCGCCCATCGGAGAGGGCCTGCTGCGCATCCGCATTCAATGTATCCGATGAGACGATGCCCACCACCATGTTGCGCGGGTGCTCGAACTTGGTCGCCATATTTTCGTCGAAGTAGGATTTGACGACCACGACTTCACCCAGTCCCTGGCCTCGACCACCAACGGGAATAACGCCCTTATCAAAGGCACTGGTGATGTCATAGCCCACCATCCCGTTGCCACGACTGGCCAGGATCACACCATCATCGCGGCCGGCCAGGCCATCGAGTTTCGGCGTCACCTGGAAGATGACCTCTTCGAGGCCGATGCTTTTGGCTTCTTTTAAAACCCGTTGGACAAAGCGCTCGAGCTGGCTGCGGTCATAGGCTTTCTCGGTAGAGAGCATGGGATCGGGATGGCGAACTTCTCGACGACCGGGAAGCCTTTCCGGCTCGACGTGCTGCAAAAAGGGGTGGTGCGGGTCGATCTCACGAAGCTGCTCCACCAACCGATCATAGGTGGCGTCATCGACAATCGGGCGACCACTGCGGTAGGCATCGTTGTACTCTTGCAGTTGAGCGACGAGCTCTTCGATTTGCGGCATCGGATTAACCCGGACCGACCCGTTTGGTCATCTCCTCTTTGATCTCATCGATAATATCATACAGGAACATCAGGTCTTCGATGGTTAACCGTCCCGCCTTGGCCGGCGCACGTTCGCTGCCGTCCTTCTTGCGCAGGATGCGCGGCCCGATCTGAACCTTGGCCTCGCCGCCATCGTAACGCTGTATGGAAATCAACAGCCCCGTCTCATCACAACGCCACTGTTTGATCACTTCATCCTTATTTGCATCATAAGGCATAAGTAAACCTCCCGTGAATCGTTCGTGCCCCTCCACAAATGCCCAATTGGCCTATTTGTGGACGGACATTCGTTTGGAACCATTGCACCCGTAAGACTCGCATGCTGCGCCAAGCGCTGCCGGCAATGGAGATTATGTCGCAATTTTGGAAAAATCCGCAATCTGGTTAAATAGACCTGCGATGGCTTTCAGCAGCGCCAGGCGATTGTGGCGGGTCTCTTTCTCTTCTGCCATCACCATGACATCCTCAAAAAAGTGATCCACCGGAGCCCTCAAGGTGGCAATGCGTTTCAACACGGAGTGAACGTCTCCGGAAACGAGGCTGGACTGGACTTCCTCCCTGACCTTGAGGAAAGCGCGGTACAACTCCTCTTCAGCAGCCTCCCTCAAAAGCGCCGCGTCCGGAACCTCTGGGATGGTTTCCTCTGTTTTGCGCAAAATATTGACCGCCCGCTTAAAGGCCACGGCCAATGGTTCAAAGCCCGGCTCTCCTTTGAGGCTTTGCAGCGCCGCGACACGCTGCCGAACATTGGGGATATGATCGACCGAGACGCTGATCACTGATGCCACCACGTCTTTGGCAAAGCCCTCTTCGGTCAGCATATGGCTGATGCGTTGTTGTATGAAGCCGTAGACCGCTGATCGCGTGTCGTCCAGATCGGCCGGCGAATAGGGCTTCAAGGCTTCTTCAATGGCCGCTTGCAACGAAAAGCCAAGCTGGAAGGTTGACATGATTTGAACGATGCCGATGCCTTGTCTCCGCAGTGCATATGGATCGGAGGCGCCCGTGGGAATGAGCCCCACCGAAAAGCAGCCACAGATGGTATCGAGCTTGTCGGCAATGGCCACCAGCGCACCGGTCATGTTGTCCGGCAACGGCCCGCCCGAATATGTCGGCCGGTAGTGTGCTTCAATGGCGGCCGCCACAACCTCGGGCTCTCCGGCCGCTGCGGCATAAACGCGCCCCATCCTGCCCTGCAACTCGGGAAATTCGCCCACGACCTGAGAAACGAGATCGACCTTGCACAGATGGGCGGCCCGTGAAACCGACGCCAGGGTCTCGGGTGCGGCCACGCCGGCCAGGTATTCGGCCATCTTCTGCACGCGATCGGACTTGGCGCGCATGGTCCCCAGTTTGGCCTGGAAAAGCACGCCCTCGAGGTGCGTGTACCATGTCTCCAGGCTTTGCTTCAAATCGGCTCTGAAAAAAAACTGGGCGTCGGACAGGCGTGCGCGCAGCACCCGCTCGTGTCCCTTGGCCACCAGGGCCATGTCTTTTGTGCGCGTATTGTTAACGGCCACGAAGCATGGCAGCAGATGCCCGTCGGCATCCTTGACGGCGAAGTATTTCTGATGTTCGCGCATGGAGGTGATCAAAATCTCACGCGGCAATTCCAAAAAAACGTCGTCGAAACGGCCGGCCGAGGCGATGGGAATCTCGACCAGATGGGTCACCGTATCGATCAGGGCTTCGTCTTCCACGATCGTGCCACCCAACTTCTTAGCCGCGGCGTCGACCTCATCGCGCACCATCTGTCTGCGTCTCTCAATGTCGACGATGACGTTCTCTTTGCGAAGTTCATCCACATAGGAACCGGCGTCGCCGATCCGCACCCGCCTGCGGTTCATGAACATGTGCCCCCAGGTCATGCGGCCGCTTTTGAGGTGGCCACCCAAAGTAAAGGAGATGACCGAAGATCCCAACAACGCCACAAGTGTCTGGATCGGTCGGGCAAAGGAGATCGTCAAATCCGACCATCGCATGGTTTTGGGAAAAGGGATGCCCAGTATGATATCGGGCAGCTTTTGTTTCAAAAAGCTCTTTGTGGTCGTGCCCTTGTCGGTCATGGCGGCGCACAGGTAACGCCCCTTGTCCGTTTCGACCACCTCGAGGCGTTCGGCCGGCAGACCGACTTTTTCGGCAAACTTCAGGGCCGGTACCGTATAGCGGCCTTGTTCATCTATTCCAATTCTTTCAGGCGGTCCCATCACCTGTTCGGTGTGGGGCTTTTGGCGCAGGGCCACATCATCGACCAGGGCTACCAGTCGGCGCGGCGTGCCATACGACCGCACGGTGCCGTGATCGATGCGGGCATCTGTCAATACCCTGGACAGATTCGCGGACAAGGCGTCCAGTGCGGGTTGAATGTAGCCGGCCGGAATCTCTTCGGTGCCAATTTCAAGTAGTAAGCGTTCCATATCGTCCTCAATCCATGGTAAAACGGCCCATCGACACGCACCGAACATCTCCACGGCACGCCGACAGAGGATGCGATGTTAGCGTTCGAGCAGCGGGAACCCCAGTTCCTCGCGCTGTTTGAGATAGGCTTCCGCCGATGCCCGGGCCAGATTTCTGATGCGCCCGATATACCCGGTGCGCTCGGTGACGCTGATGGCGCCGCGCGCGTCCAGCAGGTTGAAGGCATGGGAGCATTTCAAACAATATTCATATGCCGGCAGGACCATTCCAGCCTCGGCGACGCGCTGCGATTCGGCCTCGTAAAGGTTGAACAGGGACAGCAGCATGTTGACATCGGCCAATTCAAAATTATAGGTCGACTGCTCGACCTCCTGCTGGTGATGTACATGACCGTAAGTCGTTCCTTCATTCCACTTCAGGTCGTAGACATTGTCCACGCCCTGCAGGTACATGGTGATGCGTTCCAGGCCATAGGTCAATTCAACTGAGACGGGTGAAAGCTCGATGCTGCCGGCCTGTTGAAAGTAGGTGAACTGAGTGATCTCCATACCATCCAGCCAAACTTCCCAACCCAGACCCGAAGCGCCCAGGGTGGGTGATTCCCAATCGTCTTCCACGAAGCGGATGTCGTGCTCCAGGGGGTCGATGCCCAGCACTTTCATGCTGTCCAGGTAAATCTTCTGGACATCCTGAGGGGAGGGTTTCAAAATGACTTGATACTGATAGTAATGCTGAAGCCTGTTGGGATTTTCACCATAACGTCCGTCGGTGGGGCGCCTGGAGGGTTGGACATAGGCCACATTCCATGGTTCGGGTCCCAAGGCGCGCAAAAGGGTGGTGGGATGAAACGTGCCGGCACCGACTTCCATATCGTAGGGTTGCACCAGCAGACACCCCTTGCGGGCCCAAAATTTGTGCAAAGCCAAAATCACATCCTGAAAATACATCGCATTGCCTCACGCGGGTAAAGTGGTTTCATATGCCAATGGTCGGCCTGTTTACCATCAATCCTCGGGAATCACAAGATGCCGTTGGGGTCGAGGGACACATCCAAGAGGGCGGCTTCGGGCCGGGTTGCGAGTATGGCCTGCCAGTCCGAACGCAACGATGCGATGTCGGACGGCGCCCCCATTGCCCATATGCAGCCACCCCCGCCTGCGCCGGTAAACCGGGCGCCGCACTGCTGCCGCCGGGCGGCGGCCACGAGTCGGCTACCCATTGCGTCCAACACCTCTGGCGTCATCTCGACCCTTAAATCGGTTTCCGCGTTCATCGCCGTTACGGCGCCCTGATCGTCGCCACCGGCCAAAGACGCGATGAACGCCTGACTGTGATGGATAATTCGTTCCCACTCGTCCCGGTGGCGCCCGGCTAAAAATTCCCGCACCCAGGTGCCGTTGATGTCCTTGGATACATGGGGCACACCGCAATAGGCCACCAGAAGACGTTGCTCAAAATCCGAATAGCCGTCTGCCAGGATAATTGCTTTTCGCACATAACCGGGGTCATCGACATGACCGGTCCAATACCAGCCATTGACACCTCCGTACACGGCCGCCAGATGATCCTGGAGTCCGCACGGCACACCGGCGATGCTTTGCTCGATGGCATGCGCCAAGGCGGCCACGGCATCCGGGCTCGGCATGGCCCGCCCCTGGTGCGCCAGCACTTTACCGATCGCCCAAACGAGCGCGGCGGCCGCCACCGAGGACCCACCGAGTGCGCTGCGCGGCGGTGAGGTGGAATCGATGTGGATATGCACACCGTCGATGTTGAAATAAGATGCCACGGCCAGCATCAGACCCACCGGCGAAGTAAAAGGGGCCGACCTGCTCTCCACGTCGACAGGCTCGAAACCGCGTGAACTGACCTTGATTCTTCCATCGCGGTGAGGAAGCAACCGGACGCGGGTCCGCATGTTCAAGGCGGCATTGAAGGTGCAAGGCGCCAAGTGGTGCAGCGGCAGATAAAAGGTGCTCAGATCCAGTGTCCCGCCCATGTCGATACGGCAAGGCGCCGAAGCCTCGATCGGTGTCCTTTCAAGAAATTCACGGATGGAAGGCATATCTGTCCTACCCTTTCATGAGTCGTCATTGGAAGTCATGCGAATTTGACGCAAGAAGGCAAGGCTTTTGGGCACGCGACCGATATGATAGGGAACGAAAGCCTCCAAAAAGGCGGTCGCCTCGGCCATGGAATGGGGTGCAAACCTTACCCGCAGTGCCTTACCCAGGTCCTCTCTGGCCATCCAGATCAATTGCTTGAGCGTCCCTTTGCCGATAGCGACATGATGGTTGTCCGGACCCGGGCACTGATTGCAGACGATGCCTCCCTGGCGCAAATCAATGCAGAATTCATTCTGAGCCAGTTGCTCGATCTCTTTTTGGCAGCAGGTGCATCGCTCCAGCACCGGTCGAAGGCCTTCGTATCCGATAAAACGCATCTGGAACAGCAGGCTCAAGATAGCGGGTGGGACTTTTCCGCAGGATAGTGCTTCGAGCACAAATGCCAACAGGTCATAAATGTCCTGGCGCGGCTCATCGGCTTCCAGCCACAAGACGACCAGTTCCGACCAATAGCTGGCGTATGCGGTTTTCAACACATCGGATCGGACAACCCCGAAATTTCTCTCCAGGGTGGCTTCTTCGAGGATCGGCAGACCTTTGCCGCGCGATTGACGATACACGATGCCGAGTCCGTCGAAGTGCTCGAGAATGCCGCCAAAACGTTTGGTGCTCTTTTTGGCGGCCTTGGCAATCATCGTACTGACCCCATGATCTTTGGTAAGAACCGTAAGGATCAGGTCAAAATCGCCATAGGCCCGCCGGCGCAGTACGATCGCAGATGTGGACAAATGGCTCATTTCAGCGGCACCGGACTTGACGTCTCAACCGGATGCGACGCGTCGTCATTTCGCCGAAGGATCGGAGCGTTTCCCATAGTCTCCGGATTAAGGAAGCCTCATGGTGACCACCTGCCCGCTCTTGCCTGGAACGGGCACCGGACGGCCGTTTAGTTGCAGGTCAACGCCTCCGGCATTGCCGATGATCAGATCGAATTGCTCCCTGGCCGTAAACACGACGCGATCATTCGGTTCGATGGTCACCTCTCTGACTTCATTTTTGTCGATTTGAACCTTGAACCATGTCAACTCTGAGGCCTCAACCTCCAGAACCAACGCTTCGGCTGCATCGGAGACTTCTGCTTCCGGCGCCTGTGAAGATGCGGCTTCCGGAGCGACGGCATTGACGGCGCTTTCTGGAGACGGCTGCGGTGTTGACGACATTTCTTTAACTTCATCCTGAGGATCCAAAGGAACGGTCTCCTTTTGAACCGATTCATCTTGAGTCGATTCACCAGGAGCTGGACCTGACGCCGCGCCTTGCTGCGGCGGCTCTTCGGATGGCGCTTCTATAGATGGATCGGATTTGGGCGCATCTGCCGGACCAGCGGTCGCTCCCTTTTGGGTGGACGTCTCTCCAACTCTCGGTGGTGTCGACGCCGTTCGGTTAAAATAGGCTGTTAAGGAAAAAATCACGCCCAACAAAAGCACAAGCCCCAATCCCAAAAACACAAATCGGCGCCAGGGATATGCCGCAGTGGCGGGCGGCACGATCTCCGCTTCCGAGTGTTTGGATTGCATGGCGAGCATGTCTTCATATCGTTTGATGGCTTCCTGTACGTCCACCCCGACAACCTGTCCATACCCGCGGATGAAGCCTTTTACGAAAGCCGGGGCCGGCAAAGCCTCGAAGTTATCGTTTTCCAAATGCCGCAACATCGCTACATTGATTTTCGTTCTTTGGGACACCTCTTCTATGGAAATCCCTTTTGAACGGCGGTGTGTTCTCAGATATCGACCGAATTCCGGATTTTTTTCATCAGGTTCCATAGGTTTTTCCCAACCGCATCAGTTCAGAATTTCTATATGAGCACGTTGGCGAAGCTCTTCCAGCCATGCCTGAAACCTTTTCTCCCTGGCTTCGGCGAGCAACTTTTCTTCGATCTCCTGGGATGCCTGCTCGAGACTTCTTCCCGTGCTGGAAATCTCTTCAACGTAAAATATCTGATATCCCTGCTCGGTTTCCACGATCGAGGTGAACTGTCCTGCCTTCAGAACACTGAGAGCCTCACGGATGGGTGCCGCCAACAACCGCGCTTCGAAAAACCCCAGGTCGCCGCCATCGTCGGCAGTGGCAGCCTGCGAATGTGCCTTTGCCAGCTCGACGAAGGAAGCACCGTTTTTCAGTTGCTTTTCAATTGTCTCCATCTGCCGGCGAACGCGCTCGCGTTCGGCGTCCAGAGGCGAATCGACCCGAAGCAGGAGCTGACGCAGATGGTACTTCGTCTGCCCTGCATACTGTGCATGGTTGGCATCATAATAGGCCTGGATGTCTTGATCGGTGACCACGATTTTTGATTTGACTTCGATGTTGATCAGCCTGGACTGCAGCATCTGGGTCTTGATTTGCTTGCGGTAGGCGTCGTAGCTCAACCCCTCCATCTCCAATACCCGTTTCAGATCGGCGTCGGTCATGTTGTTGACCGCTTTGATACGTTCAATGCTGTTGTCGACCTGTTCATCACTTACCGAAATGCCGTATTTTTTATTTGCTGATCGGTGAGTTTTTGGTCGATCAGGCCCTTGATCGCGATCTTCTTTTGATTCTCCAGGATGATATTCCGCTCGACCTCCGGATATCCCGCCTTTTCAAGTTGCATGCGCACGGGGGCCAAGGCCTGATCGAGTTCCGAAAGCAGGATGATATCGTCATTGACAACAGCGGCAATACGATCGATCAGTTCGGCGGCACACATCCTCGGCGCAACGGCGATGCCGATGATCACAGCCAGCGCACCGACCATCCATGCGGCCCATCGGTTCTTCAAGGCTCCCAACCGTGGACAGGTCATCGTTTTCAACGCTCCTTTTCTCCCCTTGCTCGTCTCAGCGCAGGTTACGATCTGTGGCGCCGATATGAACGGCGCCTCATGCCAACCCGCAACCCGGCCATATATGAGTAGGGACTAACGACGATTTTTCGTCACGTTTTCCCAAAGCTTCTGGTTGATGTCAACGGGGTAGGTTCGGCGTAATGTTTCGATCCACTCTTTATAGCCGATTTCGGCTTTCTGCTGTCGAAGATGCCTCACGATTTTTTTATTGATGGCATCTGAATCCTCATCGGCGGCAACCCCATCCGGATACTGGGTCTTGTAATAGTCGGCCACATCATCCGTCGTGATCTGAACTTTCTCGACAAGCTCCCTATCGATGACTTTATTGATCAGCAACCGGTTCGCCAGTTTTTCCTTCCAATAGTCAAAAGAGACAGCATTCTCCAGCAGTGTTTCTTCGAAAGTATTATCCGGGTAATCGGCCTTGATCTCTTCGACCGCCGTCTCCAGTTCCGTTTCCGAAACCATAATGCCATTGGCCTTTGCAAAAGCGATGATCATCATTTCCTCGCTCAATTGATTCAACACCCTGATGCGCAAATCATTGAGCGCTTCGATATCGATCTCACGTTCGCCCGGAAAGGCCTCCTCGTGCGCCGCTTCCACAGCTTGCTCATACTCGGCCAGGGATAGCGATATATCCTGGACACGAATCAAGTAGTCGTTCCCCGGATTGTCGCGTGAACATCCGCCGGCGGTCACCATCCCGATAAACACGACGAGTACGGCGAGAATCAAAACCTTCCGATCCTTCTGAATTACGGCCATCAACCTGCCACCTTCCCTCAAGCCATCTATTTTGTTAGAAATTTATTGGTTAACATGCCGATTTATTTCTATCAAGATGTTTTTGGCCTGGGCAATCAGGGCATTGGGCGTCCCGCCGGTCAGGGTGGCCTTGAAAACACCATCCGGGGAAAAACGATATTTGCCGTCGGCAGCGGCAACCATGTCAACGATACCGAACGGACGCTTCTGGTACGTCTCTGAAAAAAGCAGCTGCAGCTGATTGTCGGTCAAATCCAATCGAACACAACCGGCACGCGTGGCAAGGACCTTGAGCATGATTTTCAATAGAAGATTCGAGGCCTCATCGGGGAGCTGGCCGAAGCGGTCTTCCAACTCGGTTTTCAGTGCGCCGATCTCTTTGATGTCTCCCATGCGCGCCAATCTGCGGTAAATGGAAAGCCGTTGATCGATATCTACGATGTACTGTTCCGGGAGAAAGGCGGATACCTGAAGATTGATCTCCGGCTCCAGCACCTCTTGTTGGGGTTCGCCCTTGAGCTCCGAAATGGAGTTCTCCATGAGCCTCAGAAACATGTCGTAACCGACCGCTGCGATATGTCCGGACTGGGAGGCGCCCAGAATCGTGCCGCCACCCCGTATTTTCAAATCGCTCATGGCGATCTGGAAACCGGATCCCAGGTCGCTGTACTCCATGAGCACTTTGAGCCTTTTTTGGGCCGTCTTGGTCAAGACCGTCTCGTTGGGAATCACCAGGTAGGCATACGCCTGTTCCTCTGCCCGCCCTACCCGGCCGCGCAACTGATAAATCTGGGCCAGGCCGAAATGGTCGGCCCGGTTGATAATGATGGTATTGGCCGATGCGACATCGAGGCCGGACTCCACGATCGTTGTGCAAACCAGCATGTCGACGCGCTGTTGCATGAAATCGAGCATGGCCTTTTCAAGTCGATCTTCGGACATCTGGCCATGCGCCACCACGAGCCGGACTTCGGGAACAAGTTTTTTGAGATGTCCGGCGATGCGCTCGAGACTTTGCACCTTGTTGTGCACGAAAAAAATCTGTCCTTTGCGCGACAGTTCCTTGCGGATGGCTTCGGTGATCATGATATCGTCCCATTCGGTGATGTAGGTGGCGATGGGACGCCGCTGCTCCGGCGGCGTGGAGATAAGACTGATATCCCTGATGCCCAACAGCGACAGATGAAGTGTCCTGGGGATCGGTGTCGCGGTGAGCGTCAATACATCCACCGTCTCCCTGAGCCGTTTGATCTTCTCCTTGTGCTTGACGCCGAAGCGTTGCTCCTCATCGAGGATCAGCAGACCGAGGTCCTTGAACTTGACATCTTTTTGAAGCAGGCGATGCGTGCCGATCACGATGTCCACGCGCCCCTCTTTGAGATCGGCCACGATGCGGCTCTGTTCCTTGGCGTTTCGAAATCGATTGAGCGATTCGACCTGGACCGGGAATCGTTTGAACCGCTCGCAGAAAGTGGCGTAATGCTGCTCGGCGAGCACCGTGGTGGGCACCAGCACGGCCACCTGCTTGGCCTCGCTGACCGCCAGAAAAGCCGCCCGAAGAGCGACTTCGGTTTTGCCATATCCCACATCGCCACAAACCAGACGATCCATGGGAGCCTGCCTGCGCATGTCATCGAGCACTTCTTCGATGGCCCTGCGCTGGTCGGGCGTCTCTTCATAGGGAAAACCATCCTCGAAATCCCTGAAGTAAGTGTCCATTGCGCCGAAGGCATGGCCCTTTTGAACCCTGCGGGCGGCATAGAGCTGCAACAACTCGCCGGCAATCTTTTCGGCCGAACGTTTGACCTTCCCCCTGACCTTTTCCCAGGTGACGCCCCCCATCTTATCAAGCACCGGCGCGACGCCGTCCACACCCATGTATCTATGCACCAGGTTCATTCGTTCCACGGGAAGATACAACTTGTCGTCGTCACGATAGACGATCAGCAGGTAATCGTTGAACGAGCGGTCCACCCCCAGTTTGACGAGCCCTTCGTAACGGCCGATCCCGTGTTCATCATGCACTACCGCATCCCCGATTTTCAGGTCCTCGATGCTCAGCAGCTCCGCGACCTTTGCCCGGGCAGGCGCTTTGCGAGTACGATAGCCGGTGCCAAAAATCTCCTCATCGCCGATCATGGCGATGGCGGCGTCAGGCCAGGCAAATCCAGCTGCGATGCCACCCGCGGCCAGACCGACGCGATCCGTATGCGCGGACATATGCCAAGGGGCGTCGAGCTTGACCGCACGAACGCCATAACCGGCCAACAACCCTTCCAGGCGGCCGATGTGAGAAGGGCGCCGGCAGAGGATCAACGTGCGTGTTCCTTTCTGCTGCTGGGACGATAACCAATCGGCCAGGGGTTGAAGCGGCCGGTCGGAGGGTCGGGCCGTGTTCAAGGAGAGTTGAACCTCCTCGATGCCCGACATCCCGGTGCGGCACACCTGCTGCGCCGATTCTTGTCCATCCGCCTGATCGACTTCCAGCGGTTTGACATTGATCCTGTCGTAAACCGACAATCGTTGTCGGATTTGCGTCCATTTAAGGTAAAGACTCTCCGGGGGCACCACTAGACGCTGATTTGAAATGGCGCTATTGTAGTTCTGTTCGGTCTGGGACTGGTATTCCACCGCAGCTTGTCGCAGTGCTGTGGGCTCGATGAGGACCGGTACTGTATGTCGCGGCAGATAATCGAACAGGGTATCGGTCTGATCGAAAATGAGGGGCAACAGGCTCTCCATGCCAGGGAAGATGCCTTCCGCTTTGATGCGTTGGACGATCTCCCTGACTTTGGTGACCGCAAGACCTTGTTCGGCCGCCTGAATCCGGATGCGCCCCAACACATCATTCAATTTGGACGGCTGCAGGATGGCCTCGCGAGCCGGCAGCAGCACGATTTCATCTAGATTTTTAATGGTTCGCTGGGTGTCCACCGAAAAAAGGCGTATCGATTCGACCAGGTCCCCGTAAAACTCGATACGCAAGGGATCGGAATAGGACGGGGCGTAGACGTCGAGTATGCCGCCGCGCACCGAGAAATCACCCAACTCCTCCACCATCGCCACGCGGCTGTACCCACCGGCCACAAGTTTTGCAATCAGATCGTCTCGATGAACCTCCTCCTCGCAAACTAAAAGCTCGGCGTATCGCATGAGTTCAGCCTTGGGCAGCAAGCGCTGCATCACACCGCTCAAGGAGGTCACCACTACAGGGGACGATTGACTCTCTACCAATTCATAGAGCGCCTGAATCCGTCTTGCGGCCGTTTCGTTGTGATAGGCCATGAACTTGAAAGGCATCAAATTGTAGGGCGGGAAAAACAGGATCGGCGTTGAATCAGCGTCTAAAAAAAGGCGCATTTCAGCGTAAAAATGTTCCGCTGCTTTTAGAGACGGCAGAATGGCCAATATAGGAGACCGGCAGGCACGATAGACCTGTGCCAGCGCATAGGCGCTAGCCGTCGAATTGAGACCGATAACATCGACCGCCCCCCGGATCTCGGGAAGCTGTGCCAGAAGCTGTTGCCAGGAAATTTCCTCTTGATTTTGTCGCATAAAAACAGTAGTTGAATTCTTTTTATTGGCCGGCGTAGCTCAGCTGGTAGAGCAGCTGATTCGTAATCAGCAGGTCCGCGGTTCAAGTCCGCGCGCCGGCTCCATTCTTCAACGCAAAGGATTCAGGGATTTCAATTCCTCGAGCCCAAGCCGCCTTTGCAAAAGCATCATCTTTCCCCTGGTCCATTTGTTGACTTGACACTTCCAAACAGCCCGTATATTCTTCCATCCATATGAATTTATTCCCAAACAAAAGAGTTATGGGCTGCGTCCGGCACGGTCACCTGTTTATGCCCATCCGGATAAACCAAACACATATAGCCATTTTATAACGAGGTTTCAATGAAATGCATCGATGTCATCGAAGGCGCCGTAAAAAGCATTCTCACCCAGGTGCATGCGGCGATCATCGAAGACCGGCTCGATGACACAGATTATGTTCGTATGACCCGATCCATCATCGATGGGACGGAACAATTCGTGAGCAAGAACCCTGAATTGGTCGACGATCCGCAACTGCTGAAGCAGGTCCTTTACGATTTTGCCCGTAATCTGTGGCTGATGAATCAAAAATCCGAAGTGGAAGCGGCGGGTGGCCAGTCGGTGCCCGACTCACCCGAAAACGACGAGTATCAAACCTATTATTACGATTATCTTTATCATCGGGGCCTTTATCCGCGATAGGCGATAAACCCCATACGCCCATAGGTCGATGATGGCACATCAGCCACATGATCGTTCAAAGGCTAAAAAATAAGGAACACTCCAGATGAAAGAGATTGATGACCAGGATCTGAAAAACGAAATCGATCAGATTTCCAAGCGCATCGATGCCATTGTACAACAGGTGGAAAAACTCGATCCCGCCAAAAAAGAGGAGGCCGGTACGGATCGAGAGTAATTTCTCGCGCAGCCCAGAGCCAGAACCACAATGCTCCGCATTACCCAGGCAGGGGCACATATTTTACTGTCGAGGAGGCGCCATGGCACTCACGAAAAATGATATTGTCACACGTGTCAATGACTTGGGCTTTACCCAGAAAAAGTCCGCGGAGGTCGTCGAATCATTGCTTGAAATCATCAAGCGTTGTCTGGCGGAGGGCGAAGACCTCCTTGTGTCGGGTTTTGGAAAATTTTGCGTTAAGACCAAAAGGCCCCGGCGTGGACGCAACCCGGCGACCGGCGAAGACCTGATTTTGGACCAGCGTCGGGTCGTGACCTTTAAGTGTTCGGGTAAATTGAGAGACAAAATCAATTAGGGACGGCGCCGTAAAAAGCCCAATATCCGCGTTGCGCTCATTTCGTAATCCTTGCGGCGTACGACAAGTACGCCTCAGGATACGGAATTTCGCGCGCCTTGATCTTGAACTTCTTACGGCGCCGTCCATCAAAGACTTCTAATGAACTCATTGATCAAAAATACTTGCAACTTCCTTTTTTAAAAGCCTTTCCTTTGTATTTAGCGAATAACCAATTTGACCGGGAATGATCAGCGCTGATTCGACGTCAGGTCAAGCCAAACCGTCTGGTAGGGCGCCAGCTCGATGGCATCTGCAGGGCAGGCGCGCCCGGTCAGCAAATCTATCAATGCATCTTGAGCCACATATCCTGCCAAAGATACGGTTTGCCCATGCTCGCTGACAGAGGTGAGCGCATAGATGGTCTGGGCTTCGCAGCTTCGGCGCACACCAAAAAGGCCGGGGCCTATATCGAGCATCTCGAAAACTGCATTGGGATGAAACGCCGGTTGTTTTCGCCGCATCCGCAACAAGGCCCTGTAAGCCCTGAACACCAGGGAGCGGAAACTGCGGCTGTCATCGAGTTCCCGTTGCAACTGGTCGATATTCAGGGGTTGGCGATTGATTGTCCGAAGACGCCCGGTTTGAAGGACGCCCTCATTCCAATTTCGAGATCCCAGCAGGCTGTGTACATACACCGCCGGAACCCCGGGCAAGGATAATGCGATGGCTTGCGAGGCTAAAAATCTTTTGGCATGAGTTCGGGTTCCCCCCTGCCCTTCCTGCGCCATCATATCCACATAGGTGATATTCAGCTCATAGGGACTGCTGCTGCCATCTGCATTTCGCTTGCTCGAAACGTCACCGCCGCATCGTCGCGCATGCTGGATCAGGTCCTGGATCTGCGCTTCGCTGAGAATCCCCTCCAATGGTCTGATGCCGATGCCGTCATGGGATGCCGTAAAATTCAGAAAGGTGGTCTCGCTGGTTGGTGTTGCGAGCTGACTTGCCCAGCGGCAGAGATATTCGGTGTCGGACGTCAGGAAGGTGTGCGCCAATAACGGCGGCAACGAAAAATTATAGACCATCTGCGCCTCATCGAATCCATTGCCGAAATAACGAATGTTTTCATCGTGGGGTACATTGGTTTCGGTAATAATGACCACATCGGGCGCCACCATATCCAAGACGGCTCGAAACAACTTCACCAAGGCATGCGCCTGGGGGCGGTGGATGCAATCGGTCCCCACCTCTTTCCAAACGTAGGCCACCGCATCCATGCGAACGAAACGCGCGCCCTTTTCGACGTAAAACAGGAGTACTTCCACCATTCGACATAACACATCGATACTCTTGTAATTCAAATCGATCTGGTCGGCACTGAAGGTGGTCCATAGAAATACCTTTCGGTCCGTGAATTTGGTAAACGGCGTCAACAAAGGGTGGGTGCGCGGCCTGACGACTGCAGACAGATCGATGTGCGGATCGACTTCGATCGCCAGTTCGCGATACCCATCCAAGCCTTTCAAGTACTTGTAGAACCATGGGCTTTGAGCGGAAATATGGTTCAGTACGAAATCGACCATCAGGTCAAAAGCCCCTCCCAATCGCGATATGTCCTCCCATGTCCCGATCGATGGGTCGACCCGCTCATAGTCGATGACAGAGAAGCCGTCATCCGACGAAAAGGGGAAAAAAGGCAAAAGGTGGATCGTTGAAATTGCCTGCTCGAGATTGGCGGCACAAAACCGGTGCAAGGTTTGCAGAGGACGTTCACCGGAGCCGCGCAGCGTGTCGCCGTAAGTGATCAAGACCACGTCTTTTTCGGAAAAGCGCTCGAACCTCGAACCGGCTTCCGCTTGGAAACGCGACAATAGCGCCATGAGCCGTTCGAACGCCGACGCGCTGTGATCACCATATATATGGTTCAACTGCCGCGCTATGCTCAGTTCAGGTGACATGGGGAAGCCCCCTTCATTTTTGCCTGGGTGGATACCAGCTAGCCTTCTCAGACGGATTCAGGGCTGATCAGGAAGCCCCTCTTTTTTAAAGGCCTCCAATGCAGACGGCAGCATGCGCCGGATAAACACCTGCCGATCTCTGGCGGTCAAAGATTGGTATTCGGCGTAACCCGAATGGTGCTCGGACAACGCTGGCGGATCTTGCTGGCAGAGGGTTCGGATTTGATCGAATTGGCGAATCAATTCAAAGAGCGCATATCGGGTCGCACAAAACCGTGACAGCCATCCCAAGCGACGCATAATTTCGAAACGGATCTGATCGGTCAAAAACAGATGAACGTCGACAATCCTGATCTGGATGCGCCTGTCGACCGTGTAAAAGGACGCCTGGTGGCCGTATCCCCAAAAGGCAAGAATCAGGTTGTACAGAAACTGATTGTTGGCCTCCGAAGGATCGGCCAACCGGCACAGGACCTGGGCATCGAGTTGATCCAGGCGCGTAGTTGGCCCGATCATCACCTTGAAACGCCGGCGCCAAAGCGTCAACCCCTCTTTGAAGGCGATTTTTTCACGATACTCCGATAAACGAACAATCTCACCCATGGCAGTACCGGCAGCGGCTTTTTATGATTCGATTACATTCGATAAAACCGTAAACAGTTGCAGAGGCGTCATGCCGGCGAACGCCGGCATCCAGAACGTATTGAAAATACGGGATCCTGGCTTCCGCCGGGATGACGGGAAAAGCAAATTCCGGGCTTTTTACGGTGCCGTCAAATTTAATGCACAATATATCATAATGAATTCGTAATGTTAAACAACTTCTTGAAATTATGGCGCTGTTGGTTTATCGTCTTTAAATTGGCGCTGATTGTGCAGTGGGCAAATTTGTTAAGGAACGGACCGCCGGACGATGCCGCAAACAGATGACCATCCTAAAGAACTTCTCCTACAAACGGCGAGACAGATACTGTTTGCTTTAAGTGGTGCCTATAAAAAACTCAATCTATATTCCGAAACTCATAACGTTTACAAGGAGGCCTTGCGACATCTCCAGACCCTTGTTGCGCCATTTGTCCAAGAGTTCGACCGTCTGCGGCTGCACATTGAAAGAGACCGGATTACTTTTAACGGTGAATCGGTTTACGAAGGCACTTTGGAGCCAACGGACTTTGTATCCGTGCTTCATCGTGACGGTTTTCTGTGGGTCGAATTCAAAGAGGGAATTGAATCCTGGGAAATCGATACGTTTCTCAAGGCCATGCGCGACCATAGCGTTCTTGGCGAAGATGCCGAAGACGATATCGTAACGGCCCTATGGGAATTTGACCTGCCGTCGATCGCCTATGAGGCGGACGAACTGGTTCTGGGGCTGAACGACGATCTTGTGATAGAAGAATTACCCTGCCACCCTCCTGAAGGTGACGATGCACCTGCCCATGATGATGAATACCAGTCTAAAGGCCGGTCCGCTCCGGCGGGGAACTTGTCTGAAGAGGCGGCGGCATCTTTGAAGGCGCCTGCTCAGCTTTATCGTCTAAACCAGGAGGAACGTGAACAACTTGCAAAAATGATAGCCGCCGAAGAGCGGATGGATGGGTCCGACCACGTCGTCGATGTATTGCTTTACATCATTGGAAATCACTGTCTGCCCGAAGATGTGGATGAGCTGTTGACCTATATGGGGCATGAACTGCGAGAGGCCCTGTTGCAGGGACGTTTTTTATATTTGCATACGGTCCTGATCAAATTCAGGAAACAGCTCAAATCATATCAATCGAGGTCGCATTGGGCCGCCCCCTATCTCGAGCGTTTCATTTTGAAACTTTCGAATGTCTCTTTTCTAGAAAACTTGCTGGAGATTTCCACGCTGATCGATGAAAGCGAGCCCCAGGGGCTCATTGATTTGAAGGCGTTCTTATCCTTGTTGGATCCAGAGGCCATTTCATCGCTTGCACCCATCATGTTGAAAGTTCGCTCGGCGAAGCTGCAACGCATCTTGATCAATGCGATTGCGACCCTGTCGAAACGCGATATTCGACCATTGGAAAAGCTGTTGCTCGCATCGGACAAGATCCTGGCGGGTCGCCTGGTCTTTATTCTGAAATTCTTCAACGAGGCTCATTCCCGCAAGCTCTTATCCAGGCTCCTGTGCGATGAATCGGCCGCCATTCGTCTTCAGGCGTTAAAAGCGGTTCTTGCCGCAAAAGAGCAATCCATTGACCCCGAGGAAGCAGCGACACTCCTTGGTGATCCGGATGAGGAGGTCCGCAAATTACTGCTCCAATCTCTGGCAGGTGAAAAAAGCGTGCAATCGGAAAAACTTCTGCTGGATCATCTCAAATCATTGACACCAGAGCAGGAGGACCCGGACTATTACCTGAGCGTATGCCGGTCGCTGGGTAAATGCGGCTCGTACCGCTGTGTCCCTTTTTTGAGATCATTGCTTTTCAAATGGCCTCAATTCGGTATCTTAAGACCGAGCAACAGCATACAGCGACGCGGGGCCATCCTGGCACTTGAGTCACTGGGAACAACAGAGGCTGCCGACTTGATCAAAAAAGTGGAACGGGGCTTTTTGGGTAACTTTCTTCGCGCGGAGTAATCTTTTGCAGCTGAAAACAGAGGGGAAAAATCAATGACCGCCAACTATCAGCAATGGATTAACCGCTCAGGTGAATCCTTTCTTAAGGCGATCAACGGCTTGACCCAAATTGCCAAAATTCATGCCGACAACAACGACATATTGGCCGATTCGATTCAGAAATTCGTTCGGTTGTTAAAAAAGCTGGGACAAGACGACAGCGAGGTTGCGATCCATCTTTCCGAAGGACGGTTTTACTTTCAGGGAGAAAAACTCTATCTGCGGCCTGCCAATGCGGCCTTGTTCAATCGGATGGTCAGATACATGGAAGAACGCGGCCTCTATGGGTTGCAGATAGACGCCGACCTGCAAGGTGTAGCTCCTCAACACATTGTTGCATTCTTCCGGCAGCTCGATCAGTGCGTCAAACAAGACGATCCCTCTACCTGGCTCACAGATCAAATCGTGAGGCGCCATATGCAGTGGGTATCTGTGGCCCAGACACCTTATCGTCCAAACACGGACGACGACGCTCCATTGGACGACCTTACCCAGAAGAAGGCAGCAGTGCGGAAAACCTATGCCGGCACCCTGAGCTCCATAAAAGAGATTGCAGGCAAGCTTGCGACCAATCAACGCGTGGGCATGCGGAATTCAGTTCGTCTTGTTCAAAAAATGGTCGATATCATCACCGAGGATGAAACTCTTTTTCTCGGAATCAGCACGATTCGCATCTATGATGATTATACCTATACGCATTCACTGAATGTGGCCATTTTGGCCATGTGTCTTGGCAAGCACATCGGCTTGAACCGGCTCATGCTCGAGAGACTTGGATTGTGCGGCTTGTTTCACGATCTGGGGAAAGTGGCCATTCCAAGAGAATTGCTAAACAAACAAGGTTCATTGAACGAAGATGAATATGCCGTTCTCAAAACCCACTCCATGCACAGTGCCAGGCTGATCCTCAGGCTGAAGTCCAAGGATGATCGCAAAAGCAAGATCCTCGTGCCTCCGTTCGAACACCATATGGGATACGACCACTCAGGCTACCCGAAAGTCCTCACCGGTCCCAAAATCAGTCTGTTTGGGCGAATTCTCACCATCGTGGATGTTTATGACGCCATCACTTCGCCGCGCATTTACCGGAAGAATGCATTGAGTCCCGATAAAGCCATCGCACAGATGGCGACCCAATCCGGCACCCATTTTGACCCCATTTTGTTTAAAGTCTTTGTTGGCATGATGGGCGTCTATCCGGTGGGCACATTGGTCAAGCTGGATAGCGGCGAGCTTGGGATCGTCAAGCAGTCCTCCAAGAGAACCGGCCGCAGCCGCCCGATTGTTCAATGCATCATCCGCGACGACGATCAATCCTATAGCAAAGGCGCCGTGGTCGATCTTGCCGATCGCGATGATGCCACTGGAGAATATTTCCATAACATCATCGCTACCATGCACCCTTCCACCATTGGCGTTCAGGCCGCTGCCTTTTTACTTTAGCGCCATCTGCAAAATCCCAACTTTGCCAATAATGGCCGTTTACGTCGGCGCCTCTCAGGCAAGTTGCTCGCCCGCCTCGGCGTCCCTGACTTTGCCCAACTGATCTTTCAGCTGTGTCAGTGCGAGCATTAGGTTATCGTGGTCTATGGCCGGGCACCAGCGGTTGCAAAAACGGTCCGAACCCGAGACCATCAATCGGTGTAAAACAGTGAGAAAAACGGTACGTTCAACATCAAATTCAAACAGACGACCTTCCAGCGGCCGTTTGATGGCGGCCTGGATGCGGGTTTCTTTCTAAAGCCGTTCAAAGATCAGCACCGGACCTATGTTTTGGGCGTCAGCGGCGATATCGCTTTGGCCCGAGATAATCAGCAAGGCCTGTTCAGAGAATTTGGACAACCAGCGGATCAGTGTTTCGATGCACCCCTTTGGCTGCAGCTGGTCCATGCGACCCACAGTTGCATTAACACGCTGCTTGACCTTGCCCTTTTCTTTGTTGTTTTCGACAATCTGCAGGTACTGGTATTTGCTGGATGATTAGTTGGTGCAGATTCCATTTTAGAATCAACTCGTAGAGGGTCCGATAACCGGCAAAAACCGGAAAATGGATTTAATCGCAGAATACTTTGACAATAAAGTGGAAGATAGGGGATAAGTTTATTTTTAACGGATGTAACCCGGAAAGTATTCGATAACATAAAATTCCCCTTGTGGCGGATATAGAATATGGAGGATGCACATGATCGAATCTGCGAAACACGACGAGGAGTTCACCAAAATGGCCCACAGCCTGATGCCCTTTACCAGGGAGCTGGGCTTCGAGGTTGTAGAAGCAAAAGCGGAAAAAGTTTCAGCTCGCGCCCAGTGGGCTGCTGATCGCTGCACCTCGGGGGGTATGCTCCACGGCGGATATCTGATGGCCGTGGCCGACGCGGCGGGTGCGGGATGCGCCGGCCTCAATCTGCCCCAGGGGTCCTGGATGACCACCATGGAATCGAAAACCAATTTTTTCCGAGGGGTGTCGGAGGGCGTTATTGAAATCGTGGCCGTCCCCGTCAACATCGGCCGGACGACGATTACGGTCCAGACGGATATTTTCAACGACAAGGGGAAGCTTGTCAGCCGGACGACGCAGACCCAATATATTATCCCTCCTCGATGACGAACCGACAACAGGGGAGGTTTTATGGAAGAAAGGGGACAGACTTAGTTTTTTTAAAGAAGAGCGATCTTTGCCGCAGAATTGTTCAGCGCCCTGGCCTTTGGTTGGCGCAGCGCCGTGATCGACTGGCGGTCGCCGCTCCAGGATGACGATTACGTGGAATACTTCGACCAGGCGTTTCTTGACCGCCTGGGTGCAGGCGAACTGACCATGCCGCTTGATGAGTTTTGGCCCAGGAGCGGGCCGCGCTGGGACGGCCTGGCCCGCACAATGGACGGCAAACTGATCCTGGTCGAAGCCAAGGCCCATATTGACGAGGCCGTCGATTACCGGAGCAAGTCTTCACCCGGAGCACGCCAGGAATGGACGCCCTTCACATTTATACATTACACCAGCGATATCGCAGAAGATGGATTGCAAATTTACAAATGTGAAGGGCGTCCCCCATCCACCGCCAGGGCGTCCCCCATCCACCGCTACGATTATCTGGTCGGCGTCGGCCACATCGCCGTATCTCAGCCTCCGCCCGAGGGCCGGCAGCCCGACGACGAGCAGGTGGCCGTCCGGTCCCAGCTACCTGACGGGGGACCGCCGAGACTTATCTCTACGTGCAGACCGGGGCCAGCCGCATGAAGTGCAGCGACAAGACCGTCTACCGCCTCATCCAGGAAGTCAAGCTGCCCGCCGTTGGCATCGGCGGACGGGCCCTGCGCATCCCGGCATCCACCTTCAACGATTACCTTAAAAGCCGGGTGGTGGATCCCGATGAGTCAATCATAATGGATCGATGAAGAGGCGCGATGGAAAATCGGCGCAACCCAATCCAGAAATCCAGCCTGCTATTCGCAGGTTCCGCCGCAGTCTATCGCTGCCGGAGGTCGGCAGAACTGCCGACCTTGCCCCGTGCCATTTAAAAATTCCGGCATCAGGATGCCATCTTTCAGTATTGCTTTTGGCCTTGACAACAGTACTATTATTGATACTATTCATGCATGCTGAAAATCGATAACCTGTTATCGAAATTGCAACAAGACCCTAAAAATGTTCGGTTTTTGGATTTGTGCAGGATATGCGATCACTATTTCGGCGAACCCCACCAGCAGAAAAGCAGCCACCGCATCTTTAAAACACCCTGGCAAGGGGACCCGAGGGTAAATATTCAAAACGACCAGGGAAAGGCCAAAGCCTATCAAGTAAAACAGGTGCTTTTGGCGACAGAGAAATTGGAGGTTGGCCATGGCCCAAAAAAATGACAAATATACGTACCGGGTAACCTGGTCCGAAGATGACAACGAGTATGTCGGCCTGTGCGCCGAGTTTCCCAGCCTGAGCTGGCTGGCCGATACACCGGAAAAGGCCTTGAAAGGCATCCGCAAACTCGTAGCCGACGTGTTGCTTGACATGGCGCAAAATAATGAGCCCATTCCCGAAGCCATCGCAAGCAAACACTTCAGCGGAAAGTTCGTGGTCCGGGTCCCGCCTGAAGTTCACAGAAGACTGGCCCTGCAGGCAGCTGAATCCGGCGTGAGCCTCAACCGCCTTGCCAGCTCCAAATTGAGCCAATAAACAATCCGGACAACAGACGACGGCGCACTGCGCCCATATGAAATGTACCAGTTAAAACTAAAGAAATTGATCATATGGAAGAATATTTAAAAGAAATCCAGACGATCATCGAAACCAACCGGAAACCGTTTGTCATATTGGATCCGGACCTTCGGATCATTATGGCGAACCACCGATTTTACAAAACATTCGATGTTAGTCCCGATCAGGTGTTGGAGAAAATCCTCTATTCCATCGATAACGATGATTGGGATATCGATGCCCTGCACGCTCTGCTTGAAACCGACCTGCCCAAAGGCAAGGTGATGGATGATATCGAAATCGACCACACCTATTCACGCCTGGGCAGGAGGATCCTGCGGATAAACGCGCAATCCTATTGCCATGAAAAAATCGGTAAAACGCTGATCCTGCTCTCCATCGAAGATTTTACAAAACGAAAGCTGCTGGAAGAACAATTGAAGGAATCGGAAGAGCGCTTTCGGCGCATGTTCGAAACCTCCAGGGACGGCCTGATGTTGATCAACAAGGTCAACGGCGCCGTCAAGCATATCAACCACGCTATCACCGACCTTTTGGGCATCGAGCCATACGAAATCATTGAAAAATCATTCTTGGATACCGGAATTTTGGGAAAAGAGGTTAATTTCCAGGGAGTTTTGGAACATCTTGAAGTCGATGGGTTTTTTACGCGAGAGACAACGCTGCTGAACAGACGGTCGAAGGCCGAATTTCATGCCGAAATCTTTCTTGTGAACAGGGCCTCCCTGATTCAGTGCAATGTTCGCGATATCACAGAACGTAGAAGGATAGAGGATGAGCGCCAAAGACTTCACGATCAATTATTGCAGGCTCAAAGATTGGAATCCGTGGGGCGGTTGGCCGGCGGTATCGCGCACGATTTCAACAATATTCTATCGGTCATCGTGGGATACAGCCAACTGATGCTGGAAAATCTGGCGGCGGACCACCCCCATCATGAAGCACTTGAGGAAGTTTTAAAGGCAGCTTTCCGCGCAAGTGCTCTGACCAGACAGATGCTGGCATTCGGCCGCAAGCAAGTACTCGAAATAAACAAGGAGGATCTCAATGGCATCATAAAGGGTTTTAAAAAACTGATACGGAGGGTGATCGGCGAGGATCTCGAACTTCAATTATCTCTGACACCCCAGAAGCTTCTAGTCGAAGTGGACGTTACCCAAATTGAACAGGTGTTGATGAATCTGGCGGTCAATGCCAGGGATGCCATGCCGAACGGTGGCGTCTTGAAATTCGAAACGGCCGTCGTTGAACTGGATTCCAGTTATGCTAAAGGACGTCCGGGTGTGACCCCTGGCACATATGCCATGTTTGCTATCACCGATACAGGCATGGGCATGGACAAAGAGACCTTGGCCCAAATATTCGATCCATTTTTCACGACAAAGGGAAAGGACAAAGGGACAGGCCTGGGCCTGGCGACGTGCTACGGTATCGTCAAGCAACACGGCGGCAATATCTGGGTGTACAGTGAGCCCGGGCATGGCACCACTTTCAAAATCTATCTTCCGATCGCCACCGGATCGCCGAAACCATCAAGACGAAAGTCTTCGTTGGAAGAATCGCCCGGAGGGGGCGAAACAGTGATGGTGATAGAGGATGATGAGTCTGTTCGCACATTGACTTGCGCAATACTGACGCGGTGCGGATATCGCGTGATTGAATCGAAAAGCGCCATGGAAGCTATCGCACAATCCAATCAGACGGAAGGGCTCATAGATCTGGTCCTCACGGATGTGATCATGCCCGACATGAAGGGGCCGGAAGCTTTTCATCGTATCCGGGAGCGCCACCCCAAAGCCAAAGTCTTATACATGTCCGGATACACGGACGAGGTGATCGTGCACAAAGGGATTTTAAATCAAGAGGTGCAATTCATACAAAAACCGTTCAGCCTCCAATCGCTCTCAAACAAGGTAAAAGAGGCGCTGCGGAACTAAAAAAGCCGGGTGGTGGATCCCGACGAAGAGATCCTGGAGGATCGATGATGTATTGCCAGCGCTACCGCTGAAAAATATCCGCGACCGCCTGCGCCATTCGCCAATCCAACGCACAGATCAGCTGCGGCCGAAGGCCGTCGGCTGGATTTTCTTGTTCGGGTTTTTACTCTTTTAATAAACCAGCTTCTATCATAGCTTTCTTAGCGCACTCTGGACAATAGCTGTGAGAAAATTGCGTGTTTGAATGTTCACTAATGTATTTTTCCAATTGTTGCCAGTTCCCTCTTTCATCTCGGATCTTTTTGCATTGGCTGCATATGGGAATAAATGCCTCAAGAATCTTAACCTCAGAAAGGGATACTTGTAATTGTTCAGACAACTTTCGTTGATGATCAAGCAACTGCTGTATATGGGATAACACCCACCCGATAAAAATGAAAGAAGAAAGGCGGATCAGAGTGTTCCAGACTGCATAGAAGTGCAAAGAATGAGTGTGTCCTGAAAATACATCTGCCACTAACCATACGATGGCAGAAAGAACAGACAATCCAATAGAGGCTCCAAGTCCAATAAACCAAGCTGCAAGTGATACTGGTAAAAAGTAGAACAAGAAGAAATTCAACTCGTACCCTGTTATCAGGTCGATAAATCCAATAATTATTATGTTTGATACAGTGATTAGTCCCCATAACCATTTTGGGATCTTCTTCATGATATGTTCTCTCTACCAAAATCGAACATATTGCTCACCGGAGAAGGCCTCTTTTTGACCCGAATCCGGTGTAGCAAATGGTTGGCAATCAAGAGTTAGCTTGGACTGCTTCAGCGCGCAATCTTAGACCCAGGGCACCGATTACTTTGAGTATTGTATCAAAACCAGGCGTTCGTTCTCCCGAAAGAGCCTTATAGAGACTTTCGCGGGATAAGCCAGCCTCACGTGCGACTTGTGTCATGCCTTTTGCCCGAGCAATATCCCCAAGAGCTTTTGCTATAAATGCTGCATCACCATTCGCCTCCTCAAGGCAGGCCTCGAGATAAGCAGCCATTTCCTCGGGGGTGCGAAGGTGTTCTGCGACATCGAATTTTGAAGTGCTGGTCTTTTCCATGATTGGCTCCTACAAACTACGAGATGATCGCAAGGCGGCTTTGATGTTTTTGGACTGGGTATTTTTATCGCCGCCAGCCAATAAGACGACCACCTTTTGCCCTATCTTTTTAAAATAAGCCCGTTACCCAGGGCCATAATCAATCCGCATTTCCGACACCCCTTCACCAACTGGTTTAACATCTCCCGGGTTGCCTGCCGCTAATCGTTCGATTCTGACAAGGATGCGAGCACGAGCGCGGATGTCTTGCAATCCCTCGATCTATTTGGCAAAAGTATTGGTTTTGCACATTTCAATCATGACAATATTGTAGCCATTGGGCTACATAAGTCAAGGGATTTAGATTTTCGGGGGATGCCCAACCTGCCCGCACCCTCGCCCTGCCGGCGGCTGGTGGAGATACCATATTATTCCCTGGTGCGCCTCAGCGGCGAGAGCACCACGTTCTGGGACGGGTTCGAGGAGACGTCCGACATTCGGGATTATCCTAAGGCCATCGCGGGCGCCCTGTCCCTCACCTGAGCCCACCGTGACCGCATCCAGCAGACCGCCTGCATCGTGGAGCAGGACGAGGGCAACATCGGCCCCGAGCCGGGCACCGCCTAACCCTGCGAAAAGCAGGCAGAACATGAGGCTAACATCTGGCTGGAGCTGACGGCTGCTGCGCAGCCGCGGCTCAGCCAGGGCGTTGGCCCCTAAAATTGACAAATTACCATCGATGATGATACTGTAATACGAAAATGATATCGATGGAGGTTGCGACATGCAAACAGTAACGGTTTCTCCAAAATATCAGGTTGTTATACCTAAACCTATTAGAGAAGCGATGAGACTCCGCCCTGGGCAAAAATTAAAGGTCATTGAGTATGAAGGGCGAATCGAATTGATTCCTGATCGAGATATTTCAGAACTCAAAGGATTTCTAAAAGGAATAAATACAAACTTTACCCGCGAGGATGACAGGGTATGAATATTGTTGATTCCTCTGGATGGCTTGAATATTTTTCTGGAGGGCCAAATGCAGATCACTTCTTGCCACCGCTTCAAGAGCCTTCCTCCTTAATCGTTCCTACCATAATTATTTATGAGGTTTTCAAAGTCGTATTACGAGAAACTGACGAAAACCAAGCGTTTCAATCAATAGCAGCCATGCAAAAAGGATCTGTTATTGATCTAACTGCGGGTATTGCAATAAATGCGTCAAAGCTAAGCCTGCAATACAATTTGCCAATGGCTGATAGCATTATTTTAGCAACAGCCAAATCATATGAATGCGTGATATGGACACAAGATTCTGATTTTGCAAATTTTGAGCAAGTTAAATTCTTTCCAAAGAAAAACATTGGCCAACAAAAGTATTGAGCAGGACGCTCCTATCGTCGCGCCTCTCATGCTTGGCGTAATCTTTCAGCCCTTGAACCAAATATGTGAATAATGGAATTTTTACCACAGCAGCATTTGATAATCTGCCCTGAAAAAAAAGGGCCTAACAAACTGCTAAAACAAAGTTTTCCACTTAGATTTGGCAGATATTCAGAAATCAGGACACCGGACTTTGAGTTCTGCTTTAATCTGAATGGAGAAATCAAATCCATTCGGGGGCTTCGGCCGGACTGGCCTCACCCGGCAGAACAGTTTAAGCGGACAGCCGGTAATGATTGGATATATTATACAGTAGGCGATAAAAGCGGCAGTGACGGGATCATATCCTGGATGGCAGAATATTATCTGCCCTGCCTGCCATATAGCAGTAATCCTGTTTGGGAGATAAATTATTTATCTAATCCTGCGGTTATGAATGCCATGGGACAATGGTCCCGGCTGTTTGGCACTCTGTACATGGCAAATAAAAAAGGTCTGAATTCCAAGGCAAGGGATCTTATTGAGCGGATATTGGCTAATGATGATCAGACGCTTTATCAGCGATCCAAACAGCTGAATGAAATCATTGGAGGACGGGTTTCTGTTCTCCCGCCGGATACACGGCATGTCGATTATGATATCATTCCCCTGACCATAGCCGACGGATGTCTGTATCATTGTAAATTTTGTTGTGTAAAATCAAATCAGATATTTCGAAAAAGGTCTCAAAAGAGTATCCGGGAGCAGATTGCCGCTCTGAAAAATCATTTCAGTTCAGATATTGTCAATTACCATGCGCTTTTTCTCGGAAATCATGATGCACTGGCTGCGGGACCGGAGTTAATCTGTTATGCAGCACAGGAAGCTTACGATGCATTCGGGTTCAGGCCACGGGTGGATCAAAAACCGTTTCTATTTCTTTTTGGCAGCGTGGACTCTTTGTTAAAATCCGGTCAAAATGTATTTGAGGAATTGAACGGGCTTCCTTTCTACACATATATCAATATCGGGTTTGAATCTGTTGATGCAAATACCCTGGCCGATATCGGCAAACCGGTTACGGTTGAAAAGGTAAAACAAGCATTTTTGAAAATGCTTAAAATAAATGCTGCATATTCCCGGATTGAAGTCACAGGCAATTTTATTGCGGGAGATAACTTATCACCGGATCATGAAGAATCCCTTGGCGACCTGTTAAAAAACGCTGATACGGCAGGGAAGAAAAAAGGTCCGATATACCTGTCCCCGATTAAAGACAGCCCTAAAAAAAGAGAGCTTTTGGCCCGGTTTTATAGGATAAAGGAGGAGAGCAGGTTACCGGTTTTGGTCTACCTAATACAGAGATTGTAAGACCAAAATATAGTTGAGGAGAGTAGGACTCATAAATTTTTTAAGGCCTACCTCTTTGGCGGTTATGTGGCAATAAAAGATAATAAAACAAATGCAGCTGACGCCAAAAGCGCTGCGGCTCTGCAGTCGCAGTGTTATCCATTCAGAACGATTCCTATGCGGATGGTTGAGAATGATTTGAATGAATCGCGTTCTGTGCGAGATGAACGAGGAAGGGAAAATGAGGGGACGGAAAATGAGGGGACGTCCATTCATTTATTATTTTACCTTTTATTCATTTTCCACTATACGGGAAAAATGCCGAGAAAAGCCCGCATAGACGCTCCCGGCGCCCTGCATCATATCATCCTTAGAGGCATTGAGCGCCGCAAGATATTTTATGATGATCAAGACCGGGACAACTTTCTCGACCGGTTGGAAACGGTCCTGACCGATACCGAAACGCCTTGTTTCGCCTGGGCATTGATGCCGAATCACGTTCACCTGTTGCTGAAAACCAGTGCCACGCCAATCCCTACAGTGATGCGACGACTGTTGACCGGATATGCGGTGAGCTTCAACCGCCGCCACCATCGGCACGGCCAGCTTTTCCAAAACCGCTATAAATCCATTTTGTGTCAAGAGGATCTGTATTTTTTGCAACTGGTGCGCTACATTCATCTGAATCCATTTCGGGCCAGGCTCGTGCCGGATATGAAGGGTTTGGATTACTACGCGTATGCCGGACACAGCACCGTGATGGGCAATCACGATCGACCTTGGCAGAAAACGGATTTCGTTCTCAGGTATTACGATGAAAAACGATCACTTGCCCGCAGGGCTTATCGTGAATACGTGAAAAATGGCATCGAAGATGGTCGCAGACCGGAATTGGTAGGCGGCGGGCTTGTCCGCAGCGCCGGTGGGTGGACGGCGGTTAAAGCACTGCGCAAAGGAACTGACCGTGTTAAAGGAGATGAGCGCATCCTGGGAGATGGGAAGTTTGTCGAAGCGGCCTTGACAGAGGCCCAGGAAAATTTGGAACGACGATACCGCCTCCGGGCCAATGGCTGCGATTTCGAGTGGTTGGTTGGCCGTGTCGCGGAGCAGTTGGTGATAGCGCCTGAAGACGTGTTGGCTCCGGGTAAGTACCCCCAAAACGTAAAAGCCCGCAGTCTGTTGTGTTTTTGGGCGACGCGCGAACTTGGCATGAAGACCGTTGAACTGGCCGAAAAACTGAACCTCTCGCAACCAACCGTGAGTCAATCGGTCCAAAGAGGGCAAAAGATAGCCCGGCAGCAAGGATTTTGTCTCATTGAGACTCAAAAACAATAAACCAATGGACGTCCCCCATAACGTATGGACGTCCCCCATAACGTACCATAACGCCCTGCGGTTAAATTTTTCGCGGGCCTTGATCTCGACCCAATTTACCCATTTGTGGACGGACACCAAATAGTAAAGGAAGACTGATGGACAAAAAAGCCTGCCTTAAAACGATCAGCGCCAACGGCCAGACGTATCATTGTTACGACATCCAGCAACTCGCGGCCCAGGGCGTGGCCGACATCAAGCGCCTGCCCTTCTCCATACGCATCCTGGTGGAAAACCTGCTGCGCAAGCTCGACGACCGCGTGGTCAAAGAAGACGACCTGAAAGCCGTGGCCAACTGGCAAAAAACCTACGATGCGCCGGTGGAGATCCCCCACCACCCGGCCCGCGTGCTCATGCAGGATTTCACAGGCGTTCCGGCCGTCGTGGATCTGGCCGCCATGCGCGATGCGGTGAAGCAGCTGGGCGGCGACGCCACCCGGATCAACCCGCTTGTCCCCGTGGAGCTGGTCGTGGACCACTCGGTCCAGGTGGACTACTTCGGCACCACCCGTTCGCTTGAAAAGAACGTGGCCAAGGAGTACGAGCGCAACGGCGAGCGCTATAAGCTTCTCAAGTGGGCCCAGAAGAGTTTCGACAACTTCAAGGTGGTGCCGCCCAACTCAGGCATCTGCCACCAGGTCAACCTCGAATACCTGGGCCGCGGGGTGATCGCCGAAGAGACCTCCGAAGGCGTCTTGGCCTACCCCGACTCCCTGGTGGGCACCGACTCCCACACCACCATGATCAATGCCATCGGCGTCATGGGTTGGGGCGTGGGCGGCATCGAAGCCGAGGCTGTCATGCTCGGCCAGCCCTACTACATGTCCATTCCCGAAGTGATCGGCGTGAAACTCTTTGGCCGCCTCAAGGAGGGGGTCACCGCTACGGATCTGGTCCTCAGGGTCACCGAGATGCTGCGCAAGCGGGGTGTGGTGGAGAAATTCGTGGAGTTCTCCGGCCCCGGCCTGAAAAACCTGTCGGTGCCCGATAGGGCCACCATCGCCAACATGTCGCCCGAATACGGCGCCACCATGGGCTTTTTCCCGGTGGACGAAAAGACCCTCGAATACCTTCGCATGACCCACCGTGAGGACCGGGCCGCCCTCACCGAGGCCTACACCAAGGCCGTCGGCCTCTTCTACACCGAAGCCGAAACCCCCGAATACACGGACTTACTCGAGCTCGACCTGGCCGCCGTGGAACCCTCCCTGGCCGGCCCGGCCCGGCCCCAGGACCGCATCGCCCTGTCGGCCATGAAAGGCGCCTTCGCCAAGATCCTGGGCTGCGACTACGACCGCGATGCCGAACTGGCCGCCATCTCCACCTTCCTCGACGAATCGGGCAACCAGACCCGGAGGCCACTCAAATGCAAGCCGTTGGCCCAACGCGAAATCGATATCAACCTGAACGGCCTCGACACCAAGATCGGCGACGGCCATGTAGTGATCGCCGCCATCACCTCATGCACCAACACCTCCAACCCCCACGTGCTCATCGGCGCCGGTCTGTTAGCCAAAGCCGCCGTGGAGCGCGGCCTGAAGGTGCCGCCCATCGTCAAGACCTCCCTGGCCCCCGGATCCAAGGTCGTCACCGACTATCTTCAGGCAGCGGGCCTCCTGCCCTATCTCGAAGCCTTGGGGTTTCACCTCACCGCCTTCGGCTGCACCACCTGCATCGGCAACAGCGGCCCGTTAAACCCGGTCATCGAAAACACGATCAAGGAAAACGATCTCAATGTGGCGGCGGTCCTCTCCGGCAACCGCAACTTCGAGGCGCGCATTCACCAGCAAGTCAAATCCAACTTCCTGGCCTCGCCCATGCTGGTCGTGGCCTATGCTCTGGCCGGCCGCATGGACGTGGACCTCACCATCGAACCCATCGGCCAGGATCCCAACGGCGAACCGGTCTACCTGGACGAGTTGTGGCCCGATTTCAAGGAGATCGACGCGCTCGTCAAGGCCCACGTCAAGCAATCGCTCTATGAAAAAGAGTACGGCCGCATCTTCGACGGCGACCGGTTCTGGAAAGCCCTGGACATCACCGAAAGCACCACCTATGCCTGGGACGACGCCTCCACCTACATCAAAAATCCGCCCTACTTCGAAGGCTTCCAGCTCGACCCCCAGGCACCCGGCCGCATCGAAAACGCCCGCGCCTTTCTTCTCCTCGGCGACTCGGTCACCACCGACCACATCTCGCCCGCCGGCGCCATACCCAAAGACTACCCTGCCGGCCGCCATCTCATCGAAAAGGGAGTCCAACCGGCCCAGTTCAACTCCTACGGCTCGCGCCGCGGCAACCACGAGGTGATGATGCGCGGCACCTTCGGCAACGTGCGCATCAAGAATAAATTGGTCGCGTCAAAAGAAGGGGGCGTGACCCTGAAGTTCCCTGAAAAGAAGGAGATGTTCAACTACGACGCCGCCATACTTTACCAGAACGAATGCACCCCCCTGATCGTCATTGGCGGCAAGGAGTACGGCACCGGTTCGTCGCGCGACTGGGCCGCCAAGGGCACCAACCTGCTGGGCATCCGGGCCGTGCTGGCCGAATCCTTCGAGCGTATCCATCGCAACAACCTTGTGGGCATGGGCGTGCTGCCCATGGTCTTCAAACCCGGTGACAATGCCGAAAAACTTGGACTCGACGGTAGCGAAACCTACACCATCGAAGGAATTGGCGGCATCACCCCGCGTAAGGCCCTGACGGTTCGCGCCGTGAAGGAAGATGGAAAGGAGATCACCTTCGAAGTCATCGCCCGCCTGGACACCGATGTGGATATAACCTATTTCCAAAATGGTGGTATCTTACCCACTGTATTGCGAACCTTAATGAAATAGACAAAAAAAAGCTGCGGCCATATTGCCAAGGCCGCAGCTTAATCTATGTTCACCCGGAATTTTTAATTCTGAAAGCGGTTCAAATCTTCTCCAACAGTGCGACTGCTTCGATGTGGTAAGTATGGGGAAACATGTCTACGGGTTGAACTTCAACCAAGCGATAACTGTTTTTCAACAAAAGCAAGTCTCGAGCCAAAGTGGCCGGATTACATGAGACATAAACGATTCTTGGGGGACCCAACTTAATGACCTGATGAACGACATCCTCGTGCATGCCGACTCTAGGAGGATCGATAATCATGACATCGGGTATGATGTCCAATTGTG
The DNA here is from genome assembly GCF_001293685.1 of Desulfatitalea tepidiphila. NCBI lineage: Bacteria > Pseudomonadati > Thermodesulfobacteriota > Desulfobacteria > Desulfobacterales > Desulfosarcinaceae > Desulfatitalea > Desulfatitalea tepidiphila. The sequence goes on from NZ_BCAG01000003.1 coordinate 1,993,231, forward strand.
ACAGCGTAAAACGGACGTCTCCTGAAATAAAACGGCAGTTATCAATACCATTTTTAATGCAATTTCGATTGGCGTCCGCCACTGCACCCGGGTTTGATTCCAAGCCGATGATTTGTTGTGCGTCCATTGCAAGAAAAATACTGATCGTGCCGGCTCCACAATACAAATCCACAACGATCTCCCGCCCTGTCAATCCCGCATACCCCTTTACCGTTTCGTAAAGCAATTCAGCGCCCTTGCTGTTGGTCTGGAAAAATGAATTGGCGGAAATATCGAACTCGAAAGGGCCAATGCCTTCTGTGATATTTTCTCTGCCCGCCAATAAAACTTCATGATCCCCAATTGCAACAGCTGCCTTTTTAGCACTGATGTTGTTAATGACAGACACTATGTTGGGATATTTTTTTACTAAAAAATCCGCCAATGGCTGAATCTGTTCATGAACCAAAGTGGATGTGACCATGTTGACCATCCACTGATCATACCTTTCGGAGTGTCTCAAAACCAAAAAACGCCAATACCCTTCGTGGCTGCGCAATTCGTAGACTGGCATCGAAGAAGATTTAATGTAACGACGCACGTCTGAAAGAATCTCGTTTCCGTCTGGGGCCTGGAGCAGGCACATATCTATATCAATAATTTTGTTGAAGGTTCCTGGAACGTGCAAGCCCAAGGCAATATCCGGAACGATATCTTCACGACCAAGTTCGTCTGGTGTGAGCCATCTTCGTGTGGCACAGGAAAATTCCATCTTATTGCGATAACCGAATATTTTTTGTGTGGTCAAGGTCTGCAGCACCGAAATTCCTTTTATGAGAGCGATGTGCTCAAGGGACTCTCTCACATGCTGCTGCTTATAAAACAACTGCTGCTCATAATTAAGAAATTGCCATGAACAACCGCCGCAGATCCCGCTGTATTTGCATGGCGGGGATATTCTATACTCAGACGCTTTAATAACCTCAATGGATCTTGCTTCTGCATAGTTTTTCTTTTTCTTGGTGATTTTCGCAAGTATCCGATCACCGGGCAGGGCCTGTTCAATAAAAACGGCAAGCCCATCGACACGCGCCAATCCTTTGCCCCCAAATGCAAGTCCTTCTACATCCAATTCTATCAGTTGTCCCTTTTTAATTACCATGTTAACCTGTCATTTATACAAAATGGAGCTGGAGAACCAACTCATGTTTACATCCCAAAATATTTTCTTTTCCGTAGACGGTGCTCTCCTGATTGGCACACTGCACCTGCCCGGCGTCCATCAACCACCTTTTGTCATCGGCTGTCATGGGCTTTTATCAGATCGACAATCGCCCAAGCAGATTGCCTTAGCCGAGGCCTTAAACCGAATCGGCATAGCCTATTTCCGATTCGATCATCGCGGTTGCGGTGAGAGTGGAGGAAAATTTGATATCAGCCACCTTTTATCGTCCCGGTGCAAAGACCTTTTAGGGGCGATTCGATACATCCAGTCACACTCCCAGGTGGGTCAAATTGCAGGGCTTTTCGGAAGCAGCTTCGGCGGCACAGTGTGTTTATGCGTCGCTTCCGGCATCAGTGTTCCTGCAGTGGTCACTTATGCCGCACCCATCGATAGTCTAATTATCAAAAAACCAACACTTGGTGAAATTAATTCCGTCTATAGAGACCAACTGTCTGCTCAACCTGACTTTGACTTTGATATTCGTGAAATTCTATCGAAATTAAACCACATATTGATCATGCACGGCGAGAAAGATGAGGTTGTGCCGCTTGAACATGCACACAAGATTTACGAGAAAGCGAAGGACCCTAAAAAACTGATCATCCATAAAGGAGGAGATCACAGAATGAGCAATCCAGACCACCAAGACGCTTTTATTGTGGAGTGCGTTTCGTGGTTTAAAAAATTCTATAATCGAACAGGCTCCAATCGTTCAGACACTTAGGTGTAGAAGTTCAGATTTGATCTGACAAATACCGATTTTGAGAAGGTATCTGTCAGTTCAAATTCAAGCTACTTTTTTTTCTGCCCAGAGTCGTTTTCCATCTTCAAGCGTTTCCATCGGGGTTCTGCCGCAACACATTTTCCCCTGATGGGTTCGCTCATGATTGTACTCTTCAAGCCACAGGTCAAGATCAAACTGAAGCGTTTCGATATCCCGGTAGATCTTCTTTCTGAAGGTAACCTGATAAAATTCCTGCAGCATGGTTTTATGGAACCGTTCGCAGATGCCGTTGGTTTGCGGTGATTTGGCCCTGGTCTTGGTGTGCTCAATGTCATTAATGGCCATGTAAAGCTGATAATCATGGGTTTCGGCTTTACCGCAGTACTCGGTGCCCCTGTCGGTCAAAATGCGCAGTAACGGCAGTTCGTGTTTTTCATAAAACGGCAGCACCTTGTCATTGAGAAGGTCGGCAGCGGTGATCGGAGTTTTGGTGGTATAGAGTTTGGCAAAGCCAACCTTGGCATACGTATCTATAAAGGTCTGCTGATAGATCCGACCGACGCCCTTGAGCGTGCCGACATAAAAGGTATCTTGTGACCCCAGATAGCCGGGATGCGCGGTCTCGATCTCTCCTGGAGCGATGTCGTCGTGCTTTTTGCGCTCCAAGGCCTGGACTTGGCTTTCGGTAAGAATCAGATTCTCCTTGGCCATTTCATCCTCAAGGGCTTTCAGGCGGTCCTTAAAGCGCGCCAATTGGTGGCGCAGCCACACACACCTTACACCGCTGGGAGAAATGAAAACCCCTCGCTTACGCAGCTCGTTGCTGGCACGGACCTGCCCATGCGCTGGCTGCTCAACGGCATAGGCCACGACAGCAGCCTCGATCGTTTCCTCTGTGCGGTTCTTGATATTAGGTTTGCGGCGGCTTTGATCGACGAGGGCATCAATACCGCCTTGTTCAACAGCATTCTGGTAGCGGTAAAAGGTGTCACGAGAAAGGCCCATGATCCGGCAGGCTTTGGATACGTTGCCAAGCTCCTCGGCCAGGTTCAACAATCCAATCTTGTGTTTGATGACGGTTTTGGTACCATTCAGCATGAGGGTTACCTCCTATGGTTTTGATGGTTTTGGTTGCCACCTTCATCAAAACCGGTAACCCTCACTTTTTCAAGTGCGGTGTCAGATCAAATCAAAACTAATCCAACTTAGGGGAAAAATTATCTGCTTTAGAAGGTGATCATTATGAAAAACCCCCTTTCGGGTCTATGTCTTTTCGTATGATTTCTTCCTGGTATTTGCTCAACTTATTGGAAAATCGAATGCCGATCCCCTTTGCGCTGGTACGAACGATTTCACCAGTGGTTTTGAAATGAGTCTGGGAGGAAGGCAGAGTAAAGGTAAGAGAAATCTTCTGCCCCTGCTCGAAAGATTCTTTGGTTTCTATGAACACGCCGCCTCTGCTTAAATCTTGAATAAAATCTCGGTAAATCTTGCGTTGATCGTAGTAATCTACTGCAACCAGGCACGGAATTCTCCTATCATTCCTTTGCTCCTTTTGCTGCCACTCCAGGAGCAAATCCAATAATAAGGACTTTTTTTCCTCTGTTAAATTGTCAATTAACGATTTGAGTCTTTCAGTCAAACTTAAAGAGTTTCCATTTTTCAGCCCATTTTCCATAACCCCTCCTCTCATTCAACTGCAAGAATTTTCGTGAATCGACGACAAATCAAGTCCTCTCTACAATAAACCACGGGTTCAAAAGGTTGGGTTTGTTGTAACCCAGCTCTTCGTTGGTATTATAATCAAATATTTTAGCCCCGGCATACTGTGCTACTGCGTGCCCTGCAGCAGTATCCCACTCCATCGTTGGACCTAAGCGAGGATAGATATCTGCACCGCCTTCTGCAACAAGACAAATCTTTAAAGAACTTCCGGCCTGGATAAAATCCACCTGCCCCTTTTCCTGCTTCATCCTTTCTACAAACTCTACCAATTCAGAGCTGGCATGGGAACGGCTGCCTACAATAGTGTACCTTGATGGATTATTTTTGTTAAAAGGCAACCTTCTTGCGGAAGATAGCAGTATATCCAGAACCTTCTCGGGGGCTCTTTTTGTGAAAATGTCGAGCCATGTTTCGGAAGGGCAATCAATCTTATACGACCCTAAATTGCGGCTGGCAAAGTACAGTAACCGGGGAATCGGTGCAAATACAACTCCCAGAACGGGTTTCCCATTTTCGATCAATGCAATATTAACGGTGAATTCACCATTTCTTTTGACAAATTCCTTTGTTCCATCCAAAGGATCCACAATCCAGAGCCTCTCCCAGGATTGTCGCTGCTGAAAGGGGATATCTCTACCCTCTTCGCTGATCATGGGAAGACGATAATCCATCAGCATTGACTTTATAATCTCATGGGATTGCCGGTCCGCTAAGGTTAAAGGGGACTCATCAGATTTGGTTTCAACTTCGAAATCTGTATTGTAAATCTCGATAATAGCCTGCCCGGCTTTTAGGGCCGCAATGACGGCGGTAATCATCGGTCCGACTAAATCAAATTGCTTTTCCATAAGCCATAATCCAATCATGACAGGCATGCCATTCACGAATTCTTTCCAAATAAGCCTATATATAACCCCGTTGCCCTAAGAGAAGTAAAATTTCATGGGCAGCTTCGTCAGGCGTTATGTTGGATGTGTCGATACTCAATTCAGGCGCCTTAGGCGCTTCATAAGGGTCGTCAATTCCAGTGTAACCTTTTATCAATCCGGCTCGGGCTTTCGCATACATGCCTTTACGATCACGTTTTTCACATTCATTCAGTGGTGTCGAGACATGAACCTCGAAAAATCCTCCATACGCTTCTATAGATCGTCTGATTTCCATACGTGTGTTTTCATAAGGTGCAATTGGCGCACAAATTGCGATGCCCCTGTTCTTCGTTATCTCGCTGGCCACAAAGCCGATTCGGCGCACATTGAGATCACGATGCTCTTTTGAAAAGCTCAGTTCACTCGATAAATTTTGCCTCACGATATCACCATCGAGCAAGGTTACCGGACGTTCACCGATCTCCAACATTTTTGAAAAAAGAACCTTGGCAATAGTTGATTTGCCAGCACCCGACAGACCGGTCAAAAAAATGGTGAACCCTTGCCTTCCAGGTGGAGGATAGGCTTTGCGCAGTTCATCTAGAACCTCAGGAAACGAAACCCACCCTGGCACCTGTCGACCACTGGTAATCCTGTATCGGATGTCGACACCACTCATTTTCATTGTTTTGGTATCTTTATTCAAATCGGTAGCAAATCGATGCTCATCCTCAAATGGCAGATAAACCATTTCATCGAAGAGTAATAATGAGATACCAAGTCCAGCACCGTATTTTTCCAACCATGATTTCGATGCGTTCCAGTCATAAAAGTTATCATATCCCTTATTGCGCCCTGGATCGGCATGGTTATGACTTACCGCGAAATGAGTGCATCCGTAATTTTTGGCCACGATGGCACCCATTAGAGCTTCTCTGGGGCCTGCAAAACGCATGAAGTAAGGCAAAAGGGATAATATATTGGAATCGGGTGGGTAGTGTTTGATGACCTCTTTGTAGCAGCGCACCCGTGTGTAGTAGTCGAAATCCTCAGTTCTCATGACGCCGACGATCGGGAGCAACAACAGATTCGCTTTGGCCCGCCGCATCGCCTCGAGGGTCAACTCGAATTGAGGTCGGTGCATCACACTGTTGGTTTGGTACCCAACGACTCGCTGCCAACCCAATTTATAGATTTCCCCGCGAACCTCATGCGGCGTAGAGCGCAGCAGCTTGAAATCATAGTGCAGCGGGAGACTGATCACCTCCAGCTTCCCACCGACATAATAGTCCCCCGTGTTAGTTAAAATGTGTTGAATACCCGGATGGTTATCATCTTTTTGGCCATAGAGGATTTTCATCTCTTTTTCATGATCAATCGGCCATATATCCTCGACGTGCATAACACCCAGCAAAAAACCCTCTGGATCGCGCAGCGCAATGGACTGACCGGCTTCAAGGTTGCGTGCTCGAGTTTCGGTAATATCCAGGCATATCGGAAGTGGCCAGGTTGTACCGTCTCTTAATTGCAATCGATCTAATACGGGTTCATAATCCGCCCTGATCATAAAGCCCTCTAAGGGTGAAAATGCACCAGTGGCAAGTAATTCAAAATCGCATAGATGATGGTCTTTCAGTATGACATCGGGCAGGTTTAACGAAAGTTCCTTTAAAATAACTGCACGATCCGCTTCAACCAGAAGATTTTTTAGTTCATTACCGTGTGGCTTAGTCGAAAAGCTGGGCTGCATACGACCACTCCTTAACAAATGCGCTTTTTATGAAAAGATATATAATACTTGACCCGGCTATTGCATTGACATTATCGTATGATGCATATCAAAACCAGTATTTTGTTAAATATTTCAAACAAGATGCACTATTATGATTAACACATCAAAAAATTACTCGTTTTCAGAAATGGCGAGCCTGATTGGCCTGGACGAAAAAAAAATCCATGTTTATTTCCATAAGGGCCTGATTGGTCTGAACGATTACAAAAACAGATTGGGTTTCAGCGATATTGATTATGCGCGATTGAGAATCATCAAACACGCTGATGATCTGGGCTATCAACACGAAGAGATCAAAAGTTTAATAGGATCTGCCGATGACCTTTCTTCTGCCAACGATCCACTTATGTTTTGTAAAAACTTCGCAATTCAAAGGTACAAACAGATTATTAAAGAATTGGACCATTGCGAGCCCTTAGAGCAGGTCAAAAAGCAATGTGATTTAAAATTGATCAGCACCTATATCAAAGAGCTTAAAAACTCAACTTTCGGGAATGGATTAGGGGATGAAAATATGGTCTATCCTGTTGAATTCATGAAGAAATAACTTGAAGAGCCCTGTCTTTTGATTTATAGTGGATTTGCGAGAATTCACAATAAATACAAACAGAAAGGGCTCAAATGGACCATATCAGCATCGCCTCCCAATCGCAAGACCCTGTTCACGTTCAAGGCAAAATTGATGACTTCTTTGGCCGTTTTAAAATCGCAACGCTCATGCATCGATGTGGCGTGCGCAAACATCACGGCCATAGTGTTCGCTCTTTGACAAAAGCCATATTCACACTGCCCTTTGTCGGTAAGAACTTCTTCCGCGGCATCGTACTCAACAGCGAATTGCCTTTCGGCAAAGACGCCGCCTACGAGTTGCTCAAGGGCGGGACCTACAACTGGAGGCGTCTGCTTCTCGCCTTAGGCCTGCGGCTGTTTGGTGTTTTTAACCGCCTGACCAGCGAGGATCGCGATTCAGTGCTCATCATCGATGACAGTCCCTATGACCGCTCCCGCTCCAAGTGGGTCGAACTGCTCGCAAGGGTCTGGGATCACAGCACCGGCCGCTTTTTGAAAGGCTTTCGGATGCTCACCATCTGCTGGTCGGATGGAGCCAGTTGTCTGCCGATGGATTTTGCCCTGTTGTCTTCCGCGGATGCCAAAAAGCGCTTGTGCGAGAGCCAAAAGGCCCTGGATAAACGCTGCTGCGCATACCAGCGTCGCAAAGAAGCCACCGAAAAGGCCACCGCGCATCTTGAGACCATGGTAAAGCGTATTCTTTCAACGGGTGTCACGGCCAAATACCTGCTGATGGACAGCTGGTTTACCATGCCGGCAACCGTGATATCCCTGGCCCAGCACATCAAGATCATCGGTATGGTGAAAAGGTCGCCTAAGATTCACTACCTTTTCAACGGCCAATCTTTGGATCTGATGGCCATCTACCGCAGACTTGTAAAACGCCGTGGCCGCGCCAAGATCCTGGCCAGCACCCAAGTGATGCTCAATGATTCGGTTGCAGCCAAGCTGGTGTTTGTGCGCGATAGACGAAAGAAGCAGTGGCTTACGCTGCTGTCGACCGACACTGGGCTGGCCGATGAGGATATCGTGCGCATCTACGGGAAACGTTGGGATATCGAGGTGTTTTTCAAGATGGCCAAACAGCACTTGAAACTGGCCAAGGAAATTCAGTGTCGGGACTTCGATGCCTTGATCGCTCACACCACCATCGTCTTTATGCGCTATATGTTCCTGGCCTACCATTGCCGCATGGAGACAGATCATCGCACCTTTGGAGACCTGTTCTACGCCTGCTGCGATGAGGTGGCCGATATCTCATTTATCGAGGCGCTATGTCGCATTTTGACGCTGGCCGCCGATAGGCTCAGGCAGATGGGCACTTTCTGCGAAAAGACGGCGGCTGCCTTCTTCGATGCGATCATGGACGCAGCGTTGCAGTGTGTTGGCTTGTCAAAGAACAAATTGGCGATCGCTTAAAAACCGATCCCGAAAGTTGAATTAAAAAGATTGAACCAGAGCGGATAGCTAAAAAAGAGGTTAAAAAAAAGATTGTAGCAGGTAAAATTCAGCCTGTTGAAAACATCGTCCAGAAGGTGTCGACAGTCGTCGAGCATACCTCAACATCAGAAAAGGACACGCTGCCGCAGCATCATTCTGCTGCAAAAGATTCACACTCACTGTTTTACACCATCCCTTTCAAGCTGAAATGGATTCTTATCGCTGCCGCGAGTATTGCAATCGTTATAGCCCTATCAACCCTTTTTGTTTCTACACCCGATGTCGACGAAATTCAAACTGCCGCCGAACCCTCTCCTCCACCGCAACTTCAAAAAATACACAAAGGCAGGAAGGAAGAAGCCATCAAGCCGGTTAAAACCAGTTCATCCGATGTCTCTCCTCTTAAGTTGAACACCCCTGCGGGGGAGGACGATCCTGAAAATAAAAATACTTCACCGGTACCGGCCAGTCCGCCGAGTAAAAATATGGCCGAGAATAATCCTTCACGAAGCACTTTTTCATCCATGGAATCTTCGGAAAATTCTTTTCCCATTTCAGAAGTCCAACGACCAGAACAACCCCTCGCCCCAATAGTCATGATTGAAGATTTCAACCTATGGCATGACAGTGTTAAACAAACATATCAGGCTGAATTTAAAATCGTTAAAAATCAGACCGCCAATGCCCCTGAAACGGTTTCAGGATGGGTATTTGTAGCCTTGGAAGTAGATAAAGAAGATGGCGATAACACCGATGGTTTTATCATTCCGTCCGTTGAATTCTCGTCAGGCAAACCCGCTTGGTTACCAAGATCTGGCCAGTTCATCATTAAGAACTATAAGCCAATGTTTTTAAACGCATTTTCATCAGTTACCCCTGACCAGGTCAGCTCCATCCAAGTTCTGGTCTACTCTTCTGACAAACAGCTCCTGCTCCAAAAATTTATCAACTCTCCAATCCAACGGTCCATTTCTTTGTCCGAAAAGACTAAAACCGCATCTGAAGATAATAACGACCAATCAATACAAAGCACGCCGATTTTACCTTTACCTCCGAAATCTGAATCGCATTCTTCGATACCTGTCCCCTTTAAGGAAGAATCTCTCTCCAAACCCTCCAAGATGTCAAAAACATCGGCCGTCAAGCCCCAAAAGACTGATAATCCAGAGGCTGTTACCTGGGAACAGAGAAGCTATGATGCAGCCGTTAATGGATATTTCGATCAAGCCATCGCCCATGCCACCAAAGCCATCGAGCTTGACCCAGGAAGGGTCAACCCATATATCAATCGCTCATGGGCATATATAGAAAAAGGCCTGCTGGACCAGGCTATTGAGGACGGGAAAACAGCTCTTTTGATCGATCCAAAAAATGCATACGCATTGAACAACCTTGGACTCGCCCATCATCGCCACTCACAAATTTCCGAAGCCAAAGACTACTATCAGAGATCATGCGAATTGGGACTCAAGCTTGGCTGTGATAACTTCAAAACATTAACCAATCGATCACGCCTTGAACAGTTGATTGATCAGAGTCAAGCTGCATTTGAAAATGGGGATTGGGCATTGGTTATTCGCACCGCCACTGAGGCCATCGAATTGGACCCCCAAAATGCCGTCCCATATACAAACAGATCTGCAGCATACGCAAAGCTGAATTACCTTAACAAGGCATTAAAAGACAGTAATGATGCAATCAAGTACAATCCCAATTTTTCACTATCCTACAACAATAGAGGATACGTATATGAGTTACTAGGCGAAAACAAAAAGGCTGCAGCGGATTACCGTAAAAGCTGCAGCCTCGGGCTTGAGTTGGGATGCCAGAACTTCGAACGCCTTTCAAAAGCGCCATGAGGATGATAAAATTTTGTGCACAACGCAGGTATGGGGCCGGTGGGTCACTTTTGGAAGGCACTAACTATTTGATGTGATATGTTTTAATTCTTTGCTTTAATGCGAGCGACATTCAATAAGGTATCATAGCGGCTTTCCATGCTGCTTTTGAGCAGTTTGAATAGCTCTAAAACCACGGCATCTTTTTCATCTCGAACATTCATTAATGAATTTAAACGCTTATCTACACTTTTGAGCATTGTCTCCAGATTTTGTATTCGAGCCTCTAGTAGGTCAATGCGTTCTGCAGCCGTCCCTCCTTGAGTAATAACTGCGCCTTCGGATGGCGGCGGGCTAATTTCACCTATTCCTGGATGGGATTTTGCCAACTTGAACGATCTGGTGGACCAACTGCTGCTGGAGGGCGACAAACGCTCCCATGCCGATCGGCGCCAAGCTTTTAACGCTTCTTTAAAATCCTGTTTCAGTATCGATCCTTTGGTCAAAGAGCTTGTCGGATGATTTAAGATAGAGACAACTTTCGAGTTCATCAATTTCTACTGGGGAGGCAACACCTCTTATGACTCAAGGTTCCAATAAGGTCTTTAATTATTTGCAACGCTGCTTAGATCTGTTCATCATCTTTTTCATAACAGTTTTAGCAGGTGACCGCCTGATACCCGGTGAGTTGGTCAAAGTACTTTTGATTTATTGCAGTCTGTTGATGATGGTGGTTTTTTCCCTTTTCCCAGTGTACTCCCCTTGGGCTAAATCCGGCACGATACAACAGGTTTCCGCCTTAGCCGCTGCATGGCTGGTCGTGCTCATTGGCTTGAATATCATAATTCTTCTGCTGAGCGACAAAGAACAATTGACAGTTCTTTCACCGTTCGGGCTGTTTTCTCTATCCGGATTCAACTTTTGGGCGTTTTTCATCTTCTGCGGGCTCGCGGCCATCCGGCTGGCCTTGCATGGATTCCTTTTGATCATGCGAAGCACAGGATATATTCAACAGACTGCGATTGTTATTGGCGCCACCGAAACCGGACAAAAACTGGCCCAGTATTTAATGGCCAATCCATTCCTCGGTATCGAGGTCGCTGGGTTTTTCGATGACACCCAGCCGGTCGGCGTGGATGTAAAAGTAGGCCGTGGGCATCGGGTGAAGGTATTGGGTCGGATAAATGATTGTCAGGAATACATGCGAAACGAAGAAATCGATCTGGCCTTTTTGGCATTGCCCATGCGTGAAGAAAAAACGATCACCGAAATCCTTTGCAAGTTGGGAAACTCCTGGCATGGCATGCTCATGGTCCAGGACATATTCAGCAACGTGATTCAGAAGGCTAGGCTCCAACCTCTGGGCGAGTTGCAGGTAATGAATTTCTGCCTCTTCCCCAGGTGGAAAAGGGTATTCGACATCGTTTTTTCACTCATTGTTCTTCTGATCACTCTGCCTCTGTGGCTGATCATCCTGCTGGCTATCAAGGCCGAAGATGGCGGACCGATATTTTTTCACCAGACGAGGGTGGCCGAAGGCGGTAAATGTTTCAACAGTCTGAAATTCAGATCCATGCATCCCGATGCACAAGAGCGCCTCGAATATTTATTACACAAAGATCCGCTGCTTCAGGAGGAGTGGCTGGCGCGATCCAAACTCAAAAACGATCCCAGGGAGACCCGAGTTGGAAAAATCATGAGGCGTTTCAGCGTTGACGAGCTGCCTCAGTTGCTCAATGTCCTCTCCGGTGAAATGAGCATCGTCGGGGCCAGACCGGTCATATATGAAGAGTTGGAGAAGTACTATCGAGAAGCCACATTGACCTATTGTGCCATGAAACCCGGCATAACGGGTCCGTGGCAGGTGGTTTCCCATAATGAGGGATTGAATTATGCCGACCGGGTCGAGATGGACCGTAGGTATATCCTGCAATGTTCAATATGGAACGATTTGGGTATCATTCTAAAAACGATCTGGCGCATCATTTTTGCGAAAGGCACCTGACGCCTTGACGCTGCACTTTCCAACCCGGTGAGTACCGGGGCCTAAAGCCTGACAGGTGTTGTCAGTATGTGGGCGAATAGAAAGGACTGTAAAGCCGCAGCCAACTGATCTTTCCCAACTCGGAGAATACCCATTTCACATCGACCCGGCTGGTAAACCATGGTTTATTTGGCGGAGCATAGGCTGTGGGTACGAAGGCGACAGTATAAATATGCGGGTCTAATACCAAGTCGGCGATGACCTGGATACGCCGCATGTGATAGGGTGAGCTAACGATGATAGCCCGCGATGCTTGGATGTATGCCAATAGCTTCAACGTCTGCAGCATCTCGATGTGGGTCTCCTCCACATAGAACCGGAGGTTCTTCGAACGGATTTCTCTGACAATAGCGGTGGTCTGAGTCGGAGCTATAAGTGTATTGGCCTTTCGAGTGGCGTAGATCCTCCCTTGAAACGGCACAATCATAAAACTTACTCGCCCTTTGTCGATCAACTCCTGAGCTTGTCTCTTGCGTGCTTCGAAATCGTTACCCCCAAACACCACAACCACATCAGCGTCTATCGGTGGCGTCTCATAGAGCAGGTAACTGGGTAGAAATAATGTGGCCCATACAGATACCAATACGGCTATGAAAACAATTACGGCTAATATGAATGAGCGTTTTTGATAAAAGATTTGGGCAGATGGCACCATGATCAACTTTTACTATGCGATAAGATGATAAAAAGAACGACGGTGTGTCAAGGACGGCAGCAGCCCTAAGGGGCTGGCTGCCTTTTTTGTTTTTGAGCGGAATCGTGTCCGCTTAACTATAGAGGAATAGTTTGGATTAATGGCTTGGTGTGGAACCACCGCCGCCACCGCCACCGCCGCCGCCACCGCCGGCTAAAAGTCCCACCAGAAGTCCAACGCCCAATACTCCCCCTGCGATCTTCCAGCCCAAAGCAATACCACCGCCGGATTCGGCAGTGGCAACGCCGGCGGTTCCTGCCGATGCGCCGATGCCTTTGGGAACCTCGACCACCTCTGTCGTCTGCTCAGTATCAGGCTCGCTTGGGACCGCTGTTTGGGGCGGGGGGGCCAAGGCACCTTTCCCCGTGGACGGGGGGGCCGGGGTCGGCCCCGAGACACCGACGCCGGCGGCAGCTCCGGCCGGTGGTTCAACAGATCCCGAACCGGCGGCGCCAGCGGCCTCCTGGGCCTGCACGTGGGGCGACAGAACCGGCGCCAGAATCAACATCAGGACCAGGAGTGCTATCGTGGAATAGGATGTAAGGGGTCGACGCTTGAGTTTCATATCCACCTCCATTTGAAAATTTAGCGACTCTTGGCACATTATTCAAGAGCTGTTTTCAATGACTGATGATGGGCGGCCGGAGGGCGTGCTATTTTTCGATCTCATCCAGATTGCGTCTGAAATAGGCCGGGCTCAAATCGGCGGCGATGTCGTAAACACTCCTCCAGTGGTCGATGGTCACACCAACGTCCCGGGTCCATGGCGATATCTGGTAGTGTATTGTCCTGCGTGTCGGCCGGTCGGTGAACATGGTGAAGGGCAGTTTGAGAAAAATGCCCTGATCGTTGTATCCCTTGTTAAATCCTGTCAAATCATCTGTATCTGTGATGCTGTACCAGAAGCCGATTTGCGCGCCCGTGTCGAAGCGTCGCCGATATTCGAACCGCACGCCCTGGTCTCCGGCCAGGAAACGGCCGACCTGCATCTTCAAGGTGATGTCCAAGGGTAGATAGCGATAGTAAACATTACCCAGCAAGGTGTATTCCACCTGATCTGTAAGCGTCCAGCTGTCATCCGGATCGCGTTTGCGAACCCAGTCGCCTTCCAAGCCGAGTGCCCAACGCCCCTGGTCGAGGAAAGCCAACACCTCCCCGCCCACCCCGGCATACATGCGCTCGAGGTATCCGGCGCTGATACGCGCAAAAACGGGCGGTCCAAGCTTGATGAGTTGATCAAAAACAAGCCGGTTTACCGCTGTCTCGCTGCCGAGGTATTTCCAAAAATCGCTGCGGACGGCCTCGGGCGGGGGGACGTTCGACGACTCGATATCCGAAAACAGGGGGATGTCAAAACTGCCATGGATCGCGGCCCCCGGCCAGACGTGAGCAGTACCGTAGGGCCTGAGCGTGAGGCGGGCTTGGTAAACGCCGGAGGGATCGTTGAAAAAGGATTCCAGAACAGGATCTACTCCGTAGTCCAACGCTTGGCGCTTCTCGCGATGATTGATCGCCGTGTCCATGGCCTGGGCCGTAGCAGAGGGATCAGCATTGACTATCGAAAGCGACTGCGCAAACTGATCGGGCGCCAATTGGCCCACCAGATAACGCCGAAGATCCTCGGAGTCTACCGATATCCTCAATATTTTCAGTCCACTACGCTTCATCACAATGGTGAGTTGAATATCATGGTGTTGTGAGTGCGCCAACATCAACCGCATCACACGACCCGCAGCCTGACTGTCGGAGGGATAACGGTTGTTTTCGAATTCGACGATCAGCTCACGGTCTGACAGCGTTACCGACACATTATCGAGCCCGGCCTTTTTCACATCCGATGTCAATCGTTGAACTGTTTCGATGCGGGCTTCGGTCGCAGGCGCCAGGCAACCGGCGAAGCGCCATGACGGTGGATCGGGCTTGGGCGGCAGGATGGGACGGCCCAGACCGAATTGAAGGTGAACTGAAAAACCGAGGGTGTCGCCACGCTGATAGGAAAGCCCGAGATCGCATCCGAACCATGTCCGGTATCGCAGCCCCGCATTCAGTGGAAAATCACTGCCCTCGGGAACGCCTTTAATCGGTAATGGATCTTTTTCGTAGTCGATGGGATTGTACTCCAGCAACAAGTGCAGGCGATCTGTGATGGCCCATTCGACGCCGCCCCAAAATCCAATCTCATCGCCGATGGACAGTTGTCCCTTCAAGCGTTTGCGGCCCACGCCCAAGGTGATGTCCAAAGGATAGAGCTGCCGGCTGATGACCAGATACTGGGATTCGAAAAGCCGGGTGCCCTGAAAGTCGTTTAGACCGATAGCGATCGCAGGGACGAGTTTGGATTCGGGCAGCAGCTGGTATTTCAGATCGAACGCTTTGTCTTTGTACGATCCGAAATCCGATCCCAGGCCCGATGGGAGATTGGTCACATCCGTATATCGGGCCGTAAACTCCAGGCCGGGGAAGGCCCCAAACCCGAAGCTGTACCATCTATAGGGATCTGCATTGGCGAAGCCCAGGCGCATGGCGCCGTCGGGTAAAATCCTGGCCGTGGGGATCTCCATCAGACCGGTCCCACCCCAATTGGCACTCATATCATACGGTTTGTCAGCAGCCGCCACTTCGGCGCAAAGAAGACAAATGAGCAAAAGCGATAGGATCAGAATGGACGTTCCGGTAAGGACACGGCAGGATGGGGTGCTGCTGTGCAATAGCATCAGCGGAACCGTTCCATTCGGTCGCACGGCCATGGTTATTTCGCCGAAGTTTTGGATAGCGGTCTGATGCGTGAACAAAAGGGATGGCTCCAGATCTTGATTCGTGTCGCTCAGGGTTATCCCACGAGGCTCGATCCCATTGCCAAAAGTAGGGGGAACGTGTTAATTTTCGGCACAAGCTTGTGATATGAAATTAAAGAGCTCTTAAACCAACGGAGCAGGAATATCAAATCGAAACATATCGCTACACCCCTGCTGGCGGTATTGTGCTGGTGGATGCTCGAGGGATGCGCGCTCAGCCCATTGCCGCGTGATCTCGCGATTTATCTGAATCGGGACATTTACGCGATTTCAGAACTGGAAACGATTGCGCTGAGTTGCTATGCCGGGCAAACCGGGGCAAACTATGTTTCCGATCAATCCTTGAGCTCGGCGTTGTCATCCAATATTATTCCGGTCTATGAGCGGTTCTTCCAATTAGCCGGCCGTATCGAACCGCAGACCCGACCTGTGCAAGCGTTGCATTCATTGTATCTCGAAGCGGCGTCACTTCGTATGCGGGGCTTTCGCACGATCTTGCTCGCCCTCGAGACACAGGATTCACTCCTTGTTCAGGAAGCAAACCGCATGCTGGCGCAAGGTGAGCATCATGTGGTCCTCTGGCGGTCTGAAATGGCCGATTTAGCAAAAGGGTACGGGCTGAACTTGGAGGGCATGACAGCAGGCCCATCCAATCAAAATTGATAAAACCGTAAAAAGCGGCTTACCCCGTTTCGCGGCGAAACATTTGAACATAGGAAGCGGCCCAAAAGCATAACGCTTCCTTAGAAGTTGCAGTAGCGTCATACCGGCGAACGCCGGTATCCAGAACATATTGAGAATACTGGATCCCGGCTTCCGCCGGGATGACGATAAAAGCGCGAGGATGACGATAAATCCGCCGGGATGCCGGTAAAACCTGATTCCGGACGTATTGCGAAGCCATCAAAATTCATGGTTGCAAAATTGATCCATCGAAACCGAATATTCCGGCTCATCGCAACCGACCCTCTTTAAACTGTATATTTATACAATTGTCGTAACCAGGCGGATCCGATGCATTCAAACAACACTGTTTCAAAGAGGCTTTACGGCGCATTTTTTCTCATCGCGCTGCTGTTCATGACCGCCATGTCGCATGCGGCCGATCTTTCTGTCCAAGAAAAAATGGCGACCGACAAACTCAGTGACACGGATGTTGAACGACTGCTCAAGGGGGGGTCGAACGAAGATAGGCGTCGATTGTTCAGGCAACTGACACCTGAGCAGAAGATAGCGGCCTTTCGGCATCTGGATCTGGAAGAAAAAGTTCTGGCCTTCAAATTGCTCAACAGTAAGGAGAAAAAGACGGTATTTATGGCATTGGAAGATCCAGTGAAACCAGAACTGTTTTCACGTCTGGACGAGGCGGATCAGGAACTCATATTCATCGGCCTGGAAGACCGCGTCAAATCTGAAATCCTGGCCGGAATGAGAGATGAACAGCGTCAAAAATGGATGTCGCGCTATCCGGGATTGCGGCTGATGATGCCGACAGAGACCGAGGTCGAACGCAAAACCGAAACAACGATAGCGCCGAGCTTGGAAGAAAAACCCTCACGCATCGAGGAAATCTTGTCAGGGGCATTTCCCCAAACCATTGATCGTGAATTGCGGCAATTCGGTTACGATTTCTTCGGCGCATCCCCGGCGGCGTTCACGCCCTTTACCGATGTTCCCGTGGGCGAGGATTACATATTGGGGCCGGGAGATATATTTATCATCTATTTATGGGGAAATGTAGAAGATCAATATACGGTCAAGGTCACGCCCGAGGGGGCCATCGTCATCCCACGCGTAGGCAGTCTCACCGTTGCTGGACTCACCTTCAGGGAAACCAGACGACTGCTTGAAAGTAAATTCAAAGAGTACTATGCGGATTTCTCCATGAGTATCACCATGGATCAGTTAAGATCGATCCAGGTTTTTGTCATCGGGGAAGTCCAGCGCCCCGGCGCTTATCTTGTGAGCGGCTTATCGACGATCGTCGATGCCCTTTACGCCGCCGGCGGACCGCGCAAGACAGGCAGCCTGCGCGCCGTCAAGGTGGCCCGTGGTGCAACAGAGCTCGCCACGATGGACTTATACACGTTTTTAATCGACGGCCGAAAGATCGAAGACATCCGGTTGCGCTCAGGAGACACTGTGCTGGTGCCCGTCATTGGCGGGGTGGCCGGTGTTGCAGGCAATGTGCGAAGGCCGGGCATATATGAAATGAAGGGGGCAACCACCTTAAGACAGCTTTTCGAGATGGCCGGTGGGATTATGCCCACCGGCCATTTGCAGAATGTGGTGGTCGAACGCATGTCCGCCAACAGTCGCCGGATTGTCAAAAGCTTTAACATGCAGGACAAACCTGGTACCGGACAAGATCAGATGGACACCCTTCTGGTCGACGGTGATGTGGTCAAGGTATTTCCCATTCATCGCCAAATGCGTCAGGTGGTGTTTCTGGAGGGTCATGTGAAGTACCCCAGGGAATACGAGTTCAAGGAGGGTATGCGCATCGGAGATTTGATCCCGTCATATGACGCCCTTTTGCCCGAACCCTTTTTACACCGGGCTGAAATCGTGCGCCTGACGCCTCCGGACCTGCACCCGGAAATCATCGAGTTCGATCTTGGCGCACTCCTAGACGGCGATGCCGACCAGAACATCGCTCTTCGTGATATGGACCGCATCATGGTTTACGATCTTGCCGAAAAATCCAGTCTTCCTCAGGTGACGATCAACGGCGCCGTGAGAGTACCGGGTACCTATCGCCTGTACCAGGGCATGCGGGTGAAGGATTTGATTTTCAGGGCCGGCAGCTTTTTGCCCTCTGCCTACATGGAAAACGCGTCGTTATCCCGGATCTCTGTAGGCAGGGAAACCACGGATATGACGGCAATCGATTTTTCACCCTCGAAAGCCATTGCCGGCAACCCCCAGGATGACATCGCCCTAAGGCCTTACGACGCTATCTATATTCGGGAAATCCCACGCTTCAAAGAAGTTTTAGAGCGAAAATTGACCGTGGAAGGCGAATTCGCCTTTCCCGGTGAATATACGTTCACCGAAGGAGAACGACTCAGCTCGGTCATAGAGCGCGCCGGGGGGTTGACCAAAGACGCTTATCTGTTCGGTGCCGTTTACATCCGTGAAGATGTCAAAACGCTGCAAAAAGAACGCCTGAAAGAGTATGTCAACCAGCTTGAGGAAGACATCCTGACGTTGACCAGCCAGTCGGCCGAGACTTCTTTAGAGCAGGAGGAAACCGCGATTATATTGAAAACACTGGCGGCTAAAAAACAGCTGCTGGAAAAGATAAGGAACAGTGAACCCACAGGAAGAATGGTGGTGGATCTTGAAAAAATAATCCATTCGCCTCAATCCGAACAGGATTTGAAAGTGCAGCCCGGCGACCGGCTGATCGTCAAGAAAAGACCCGATTATGTCAATGTGCTGGGGGAGGTTTACAATCCCACTGCCTTGCTCTGGACGGACAACAGGACAACTGGAAATTATCTTGATCAGGTCGGCGGCCCCAACGATAATGCCGACGAAAAGCAGATATACCTGGTCAAGGCCAACGGGACGGTCATCAGCAAAAAGCAGGAGGGTTTCTGGGGTATTGCGACCTGGGATACGGACAATCATCGATGGGCATTGGGCAGTTTCGAAAGCATCGAGGTCGAGGCCGGAGATACTATTATTGTGCCAAAACGGGTGGAGAAATATCCGTGGCTGAGGGTGGTCAAAAGCATCACCGAAATCACCTTCCAGATCGCCGTTTCAGCCGGTGTGTTGATCGCCGCATTTTAAGAAGAGTGCTGGCAGGCTCGCAAAAAATGGTTGCGGGACGGCGTCGTAAGAAGCTCAAGATCAAGGCGCTCGAAATTCCGTGTCCTGAGGCGTACTTATTGTACGCTGCAAGGACGACGGGATGAGCGCAACACAGATATTGGGCTTCTTACGACGCCGTCAATGTTGGCTCCGATGCCATCGCCAGGCACTCTCGATGATAGCTTCCAGATTTTCATAGACCGGTGACCATCCCAAAATACGCCGGGCCTTGCTTGAATCGGCGACCAGTACAGCCGGATCCCCAGGGCGCCGATCGTGCTCGACGGCTTCAATCGCCCTGCCCGTCACCTGACGTGCCAACTCGATGACCTGCCGTACGGAAAAACCAACGCTGTTGCCGAGATTGAAGACTTGACTCCCGCCCCCTTCCAACAGGGTCTGAAGGGCGAGCAAGTGGGCTTGAGCGAGGTCACAGACATGGACGTAATCTCTGATGCACGTGCCGTCCGGTGTGGGATAGTCGCTTCCGAAAATCTTTATCGGGACGTGCGATAAGACGGCCCTAAGGACCAGCGGAATGAGATGCGACTCAGGTTCGTGCATTTCGCCGATCATTCCTGACGGGTGTGCGCCTGCCGCATTGAAATAGCGCAGGCTGATGGATTTCAAGCCGTGGGCCGTGTCGCAATCCGCCAGCATGCGCTCAACGGTGAGCTTCGTGCTGCCGTATGGATTGGTAGGATTGAGAGGGTGGTTTTCGGCGATGGGAATTTTCTCCGGTTCTCCATACACAGCGGCAGTGGAAGAAAAAATAAAACGTTTGATCCCGTGACCGATCATCGTTTCAATCAGGTTGATCGTTTCTGCCACATTGTTACGGTAGTATTTGAGAGGCGCCTGGACAGATTCCCCTACGAGTGAGAAGGCCGCAAAGTGCATCACGGCATCGATAGGATACTTGGAAAAAATATCTCGCAAAAGATCGACGTTTCCCAACCCACCCTCGATGAGTTGACCACCTGTGACGAGTTGCCGATGGCCTGTAGAAAAGTTATCTAGAACGACAACCGAATAATTCTTCTCGATCAGTTCCCTGACCATGTGACTGCCGATGTAACCTGCTCCACCTATCACCAGAACGGTTGGATTGGACGCACTCATATCAACGACGATGCTCCCTGATGATCCTTCCGGTTTCGGCTCCCCATCGGCGTAAACGGATGGTCATGACTTCGATGCAATTACCGGACGCCCAATACCGAAATAGGCAAACCCTAAGCCGGCCAGGTGGGATGACGAGAACAAATTACGACCATCGAAAATGATCGGCACCTTCAGCTTTTCCCTGATTTTATTAAAATCTGGATTTCTGAACTGGTTCCAGTCGGTAATCACGGCCAAGGCATCGGCATCGTCCAGCACCTGGTACTGGTCGTCCATTATGGTCACTAGATCATTGTCCTTTAATGCCTGTCGGGCATTCGGTCCTGCCTCCGGGTCGAAAGCCTTGACGATCATACCGTCGGCGGTGAGATGCGAGATGATTTCAATGGCTGCCGAGTCTCGAATGTCATCCGTGCTGGCCTTAAAAGCCAGTCCCCACATGGCAAGTGTCTTGCCGCGAACACCACCAAGATTTTCGAAATAGGATCTGATTTTTTCCACGATCACGACTTTCTGTCTGTTATTGACGCTGTCCACGGCGCTGACCAGTTCGGCAGCGTAACCATGTTCTTTGGCCGTATGAATCAACGCCTTCACGTCCTTAGGGAAACAAGATCCCCCGTAACCGACGCCCGGATAAATGAAGCTGTAACCGATTCTTCGATCAGATCCCAATCCGATTCGGACATCTTTGACATCGGCACCGACCCGCTCGCAAATATTGGCGATCTCATTGATAAAGGAAATCTTGGTGGCCAGCATGCAGTTGGCAGCATACTTGGTCATTTCAGCGGAACGCACACCCATGACGATCATTTTTTCGCGGCTGCGCGCAAAAGGCGCATAGAGCGTTTCCAACAACTTTGCGGTTCGCACATCATCGGTTCCGACAATGACGCGGTCGGGCTTCATGAAATCACCGACCGCATCGCCTTCTTTCAAAAACTCCGGGTTCGACACCACATCGAATTCAAGGTTGAGCCCGCGGTTCTCAAGCTCTTCCTTGATGATCTTTTTGACCGTATCGGCGGTACCGACCGGAACGGTCGATTTATTGATGATAATTTTGTACTCTTCCATGCATCTGCCGATATCGCGGGCGACTTGTTTCACATGCGTCAGGTCACAGGATCCATCCGCATTGGGCGGCGTGCCGACGCAGTTAAACACGAACAAGGCATCCTTCATGCCCTCTTCAAGCAAGGAACTGAACTTGAGCCGGCCCTCTTCATGATTTCTTTTGACCAAAGGTTCCAGCCCCGGCTCATAGATGTGAATCTTCCCGTTGTTGAGGGATTCCACGATGCGGGAATTCTTATCGATGCAGGTCACGTTGTTTCCCATTTCCGAAAAACAGGCGGCTGCCACAAGGCCGACATAACCGGTGCCGATGATACAAACGTTCATTTAGGTAATCCCCCTGTTGCTTATTGCTGATGATAGTACGAACGATACCATTCGATAAATTTGCGGATACCCTCCCTGAGGGGTGTGTCCGGTCTGAAACCGACATCTTGCGTGAGGGCATCCACATCAGCATAAGTGGCCGGAACATCGCCGGGTTGTAAATCCATGTAGTCTTTTTGAGCCTTTTTTCCCAACGCGGATTCAATCTCTTCGATGAAGGTTGAAAGCTCTACAGGATTATTGTTCCCGATATTGTACAGGCGGTATGGTGTATAAGATGTTCCTGGATCCGGGGCGTCGCCGGACCATTTCGGGTTGGGTTCGGGTTGATGCGCCATGACACGAACGACGCCTTCAACAATATCGTCTATGTAAGTAAAATCCCTTTTCATCTTCCCGTGATTGAAAACTTTGATGGGACGGTCTTCCAGGATGGCTTTGGTAAAAAGAAACAGCGCCATGTCGGGTCGGCCCCATGGACCGTAAACCGTAAAGAAGCGCAATCCGGTGCATGGCAGGCCGAACAGATGGCTGTATGTATGCGCCATGAGTTCATTGGCTTTCTTGCTGGCGGCGTATAGGGATACCGGATGATCGACGTTGTCATGGATCGAAAAAGGCATCTTGGTGTTTGCGCCATAAACTGAACTCGAAGAGGCGAAGACGAGGTGCTTGACCTTGCTGTGCCGGCATGCTTCGAGAATGTTTACAAATCCGACGAGGTTGGCATTCACATAGGCCCCCGGGTTCTCGAGGGAGTAACGAACGCCGGCCTGGGCGGCCAGGTTGACGACGACATCGAATCGGTGTTTCGAGAATACCGTCTGCACACTGGCGCTGTCTGACAGGTCTGCCTTGTGGAATTGGAAAGAAGAATGAAGGCGCAACTTCTCCAGTCGCGCCTCTTTAAGCAAGGGGTCATAATAAGAATTCATATTGTCCAGCCCAACGACTCGTTTCCCCTCCGCCAAGAGCCGTTCAGACAGATGATAACCGATGAAACCAGCAGCCCCGGTCACCAGTACCTGATCATAGTCCATTCGCATTTTTCTATCCTTAAAAAATGATAAAACTAAAAAAAGTCGCAGATGCGTCATGCCGGCGAACGCCGGCATCCAGAACATGTTGAAAATACTGGATCCCGGCTTCCCCCGGGATGACGGGAAAAGCGAGTTCCGAACTTTTTACGGTGCCGTCAAAAATATAAATAAAAATCTACCCATGCAGCTAAACGCGGTTACACAATTTCATACATTTTCAACTTATTCAACATGGATTTGTAACTGATATTGAGCAACGCCGCTGCTTTCTTTCGATTCCAGTTGGTTTTTTCCATTGCCTTTTCTATCAGGTTCTTTTCAATACGGGCCGCAAACACATGGCAAACATTTTTCAACGAAATTTCTTTTGCGGTAGTCAAAAAATCCTCAATTTCCGGCGTTTCAGGCATAGGCGCGGAACTCAGCGGAAAATCGTACAATTCGGCTTCAGGTTCTGCTGAAACTGGGAAAATATCCTCTTGCAGGACAACGGACTCATCTCGATCATGCACAATGCGATACACGATGGATTGCAGTTCCTTCAAGTTGCGGGGCCATTCATAGCGTAAGAACCGTTTTTGCACCTCAGTGGAGAGAGGCATCAAGTTCGAACTTAAATCCGCACACGTATGAATGACATAATAGTCCACGAGAACCGGTATGTCCTCTCGGCGTTCCCTGATCGGAGGAATGCACAAGGGAATGACATTCAGTCTATGGTATACATCAGACCTCACAGGATAGGCCTGTGTAAATGAAGTCGGCGTATGGTTCGTTGTGGCCACTATCCTGAGTTGTTTATTCGAATGTTTGAAAAGGTCAAAAAAGTCTTGTGAGTAATCATCAAGCACCAGGAGCAGTTTGGATTGAATCTTTCTATCGAGCCTTTCGATCCGATCCAGGTAAAGCACCAGGGGATTAGGTCCGCTTCTGTTTCGGTCAAAAAAACCGGCATATTTTTCCTGGATCCGCTGAATAAAAGCCCCTTTCGCATCTATTGTCTCTAAACTTACTCCCGAACAATCCACTTTTACGATGACAGCGTCTGGTCCAAGATCTTTAAATATTCGCCGAACCAGTAATTCCTTACCGACACCAGGTTCCCCGTAAATCAAAATGGGGCTGTTGTTTTCAACAATCGTAGGTAAAATTGATCTGATGTGCTTGATATTCGGGTGATTACCCACCAATACCGGATCTTGTCTGCCGATAGGCAAGTTCGGAACATGACCTGTATCATTGTAATTGTCCAATATTTTATGCATTTCTCCGATAGAACGGAATGTGGAGATGGGCAGTGGGGTTATACCTGTTTGATCGCTCAACTGCTGTTCACACTTTTTGATCGATGAGGGGGCCAAAACCAGGCAAGACAGTTTGTAGGCTTGTATCGCAAAAAGAAACCGCCAAATTATTTTTTTTGTTTGGGTTTTGATTACAATCACATCCGGATCGATAGCCTCGAGATTATCAATGCATGTCAACTCGTTTTCAAAACAGAAAACCTTCTGGCTGCGCCGAACGACACTGTTTTTAAGCAGTTCTCTATCCAAAACAGTTTCCGCAAAAATAACGGTGCTTTTGTTACGGATGTCTTGGGTTTTTGGATCGTCAGGCATCACACAATCTCATATGATTTTTTAACTCTCTGGTCTCTTTTCAAATATCGGAAAATCAGCAATAGTCGTGCCCAGCATATGAAAAACGCTTATCAAAAACAAAATTGTTATTAACCCGTTAATTTTTTACTATTTTCTGACCTTTTAGGAAGGATATCCTCCAAGTTGCCAATCTTAGATGTGAATCATAATGCTGCTTTTTCCTCTTATTATGTGAACCATGGTTCCACTTTTTAGGAATTATTTGCTATATTTTATAAATTTGGAATCGAACCCGGATACCACCCTCAAAGACGCCAAATTACAGTCTAAGGTCTCATTATTCTTGCAAATGAATAGCATGTAGGCTATGTGTAATTTATTTCACCCTGATATTGCAAAATTCGATTCAATTGTTCGCACTCATTGATGAGGAACGACAGAGCGTCTTTTGTCGATTCAAATGGAATCTGAAGGAGCGCATGATGGGTTCTATGCCAAAAATCTTGATCATTGAAGACACTGATGAAGTGCTCTCCGCATTATATAAATATTT
This sequence comes from Desulfatitalea tepidiphila, assembly GCF_001293685.1. NCBI lineage: Bacteria > Pseudomonadati > Thermodesulfobacteriota > Desulfobacteria > Desulfobacterales > Desulfosarcinaceae > Desulfatitalea > Desulfatitalea tepidiphila. The sequence goes on from NZ_BCAG01000003.1 coordinate 2,018,474, forward strand.
CAGGCAAAAGAACTATGAAGTCATTTCAGCTTCCAATGGACTGGACGGATTAAAAGCGATTGAAACAGAGCAGGAATCGCTGAATCTTATCATCACAGATTTAGTTCTTCCCAATATCAGCGGTGTTGCCGTAATTTCCATCGTGAAAAAAAAATTTCCAAATATTCCAGTCATCGCAATTACCGGTTGGGGCGAGCATCCTGAAGCCTTGGCCAAAGAGGCCAAGGCAAATCTCGTAATGGAAAAACCATTCAAATTAAATGAATTGGAAAAAGCAGTCAGAGAGCTGCTTAATATGTAAAGATTGGCGAAAAATGGGACCTCCAATTATTGGCGTGAGCGAAAATATCAGGCGCGTTAGAGAACTCATCGAACACGTCGCGCATACAGGATTAAATACAGTTATTCTTGGCGAAAGCGGCGTTGGCAAAGAGGTGGTGGCTCAAAACCTTTATCAATTGTCGCCACGATTGGGAAAGCCGTTTATCAAAATCAATTGCGCTGCTTTGCCGGAAGGTCTCCTGGAAAGCGAGCTTTTTGGTTATGAGAGGGGCGCATTCACCGGGGCGGAACAAAAAAGAAAGGGAAAATTTCAGTTGGCCCATGGAGGTGTCCTGCTCCTCGATGAAATAGGTGACATGTCACTGGCCCTCCAAGCCAAATTGTTGCATGTGCTTCAAAGCGGCGAGTTTGCCCCCCTTGGATCAGAAAAAGATTTTAAAACAGATACCTGGGTAATTGCTGCAACCAACCACGATCTAAAACAGGACATCGGCGAAGGCAAATTCAGGGAAGATCTCTATTACCGCCTCAATATTATCACCATTTTCATTGCACCACTGCGTGAAAGGTTGGAAGATATACCGCCGCTCATCGACTATTATTTGAATGAATATGCCCCCCAGCTAAAAGGAGAGCACCTTGTGAGACCGGCCCGTGAATTGATCGAACAACTCAAAAGTTACCATTGGCCGGGCAATGTCAGGGAGCTGCAAAATGTACTGAAAAGAATGCTGGTATTAGGTGATCCGGAAAAGATTGTTTATGAACTTCTTAGCGGATCTCTGACGAACAGCCGGGCAACCAGTGCACAGGGAACGATACATACAGAGTCCGGTGGTCACTTATTTCCATCTGTTATGGAATTCGACAAGGAAAACCTGATTGGAAACAGCTCTTTTTCTTTGAAATCCATAAAGAAGAAAGCCGTAGACAAAGTTGAGAGAGAGGTTATCCTGTACATTTTAGAGAAAACCGACTGGAACAGGAGTAAGGCATCGAAAATCCTGAAAGTCAGCTACAAAACACTGCTCAATAAAATTACAGAATTGGCCATTACGCCACCATCTGGAAGAAACTTAAATGACTAGAACATAATATTCTTAAATTTTATAACATAACATTCATATCTTTTTGCCTTTTCATGATGATTCCATTGCTCAAAAATAATATATTCAAAAATATCTATTTGTTTTCAAATGAATTCTAGAAAATCAAATCCCTCAACACAGACAACGCAATTGAAAATTAGACAAGGCACTATTGTTGCATCGATTACTGATTATTTATATTGAAAGAGGACATGGATTCGGGTCAAATGCAAACATATATAATGGCCTCTGGAATGGAGCACCTTGTCTCAATGCTAACTAAAGTTATTAATAGTAAAGATAATTGCGGCAGACGGAAGAAACCTGATCGCAGGCAATTCACCTATACATTTCACATTCCTGAAAGACGTAAAGGCGACGATAGGAGAACGGGTGATGATCGTCGCCAGATAGATAGAAACCATGATGAAGCGATATCATCACCTATGTGAAACCATAATGCTTGCTTGTGACGTCAATAGAATCTTATTTATCTGAAAATATTCCGCTTTTATCCAGACTTGGCCATTTCAATTGCGCCTGTATCAGTCCAACTGCCCGAGTGTGTTGGAAATTTGATAAGTTTCTGCAGTTGTTCAAGAAACTCGCCACGGCCGATGAAAACCCCGCCTAAAGTCCGTAAGTGCTCAGAAGGCACCTGACAGTCGATTAGAGAAAACTTTTTTATTAATAGAAAGGCGTTGAGGTGATACAGGCACACCTTCGAGGCGTCATTCATGGTGGAGAACATGGATTCGCCGAAGAAGATGTGGCCTATAGCGATACCGTAAAGGCCACCAACCAGCTGCCCATCGTGCCAGGCCTCCACGCTGTGAGCATACCCCAGCATATGAAGCTTTTTATAAGCGGCCTCCATTTCCGGCGTGATCCAGGTGCCTTCTCCATTTTTGGTTCGAAGACGGCCGCAGTTGTGGATCACCTGGTCGAAGGCGGTATCGAAGCTGACCTGATAGATAGTCCTGCGGATCGTCCTTTTTAATGATTTGGATGGCCTGAATTCATGCGGGTAGAGCACCATGCGCGGATCAGGAGACCACCACAAGATGGGATCGCCTTGAGAATACCAGGGGAAGATGCCCTGGCGATAGGCGGCCAAGATCCTGCCGGGGTTCAGGTCGCCACCCACGGCCAGCAGGCCTTCCCGGGTGGCCAGATGGGGTGGCGGAAAGACGTATTCTTCGGGTAGCGTGAATACGGGCATGAGCGATACTTGCGGTGCGAAATGGTAAAAGGAGTGGTCGGTCGGTAAAACCGTCTTGTACCAGGCGGGTATAAACCCGCCCCTGCACATTCTGGAATATGATGTGGGCTGTCAACCGTAGGGGCGGGCTTTATACCCGCTCGAAAGCCACCCCGTTTGTCAATTGGATCGACCTAATTGTATTCGAAGGTCAGTTTCTCATCCTTCAGATCGATGGTCACCTTGCCGCCCTTCTCCAACTTTCCGAACAGGATTTCGTCGGCCAGGATATCCTTCACGTTGGTCTGTAGAATCCTGGCCAGCGGACGGGCGCCGTAATCCGGATCGTAGCCCTTCTTGGCCATCCATTTGCGGGCCGCGTCGGTGTAAGCCAACTCGACCTTCTTGGCGGCCAGCTGAACGGCGAATTCGGACATGAACTTGTCCACGATCTGCTCCATGATGTCCGTGTTCAGTCCGTTAAATGTGATGGTGGCGTCCAGGCGATTGCGGAATTCCGGGCTGAAGTATTTCTCCACGGCTGTCTTGCTTTTGCGCGAGGCATCCTTCTTGGGGTCTCCGAATCCGATGGTGGATGCGGCCATTTCCCGGCTGCCGGCGTTGGAGGTCATGATCAGGATGACGTTGCGAAAATCGGCCTTCTTGCCGTTGTTGTCGGTCAAGGTGGCGTGGTCCATCACCTGCAGCAGGATGTTGAACAGGTCGGGATGGGCCTTTTCGATTTCGTCGAGCAGCAGCACGCTGTAAGGGTGCTTGCGGATGCCGTCGGTGAGCAGACCGCCCTGGTCGAACCCGATATAGCCTGGCGGCGCACCGATGAGGCGGGCCACGGCGTGCTTTTCCATGTACTCGCTCATGTCGTAGCGGATAAACTCCACGTTCATGTTGAGCGCGATCTGGCGGGCCACTTCGGTCTTGCCCACGCCGGTGGGGCCGGTGAAGAGAAACGATCCGACCGGTTTTTCAGGGTGACCCAACCCTGCACGCTGACGCTTGATGGCGGTAACCAGGGCCGTGATGGCATCGTCCTGGCCGAAGACCACCTGCTTGAGCCGACCGTCCAGCGTCTCGAGCTTGGCCTTGTCCGGGGTGGAGACGCTGACGGTGGGTACGCGGGCCATCTTGGCCACGATCTTTTCGATATCGGCCGGATTGATCTTGGTGCGGTGGGCGCCGCCCGACAGCCGCACGAAGGCGCCCGCCTCGTCGATCACGTCGATGGCCTTGTCCGGCAGGAAACGGTCGTTGAGATATTTGGCGGAAAGGTCACAGGCCGCTTTCAGGGCCGTGTCGGTATAGACGATGTCGTGGTGCTCCTCATAGCGCGTGCGCAGGCCCTTTAGGATCTTCACGCTCTCGGCGATGGACGGTTCGGAAATTTCGATCTTTTCGAAACGACGGGACAGGGCGCGATCCTTTTCGAAGTGGTTCTTGTATTCCTCGTAGGTGGTCGAACCGATGCAGCGAATTTCGCCGTTGGCCAGAACGGGCTTGAGGATGTTGGACGCATCCATGGAACCGCTGCTGGTCGCACCGGCACCGACGATGGTGTGGATTTCGTCGATGAACAGGATGACGTTCCTACGCTTCTGGAGTTCGCTGATGACGCCTTTCAAACGTTGCTCGAAATCGCCCCTGAACTTGGAGCCGGCCAGCATGCCGCCCAGGTCCAGGCTGTAGATCCGCATCTCTTTGAGCATGTCGGGCACTTCGGCGTTGAAAATCTTCTGGGCCAACCCCTCGGCCATGGCGGTTTTGCCCACACCCGGCTCGCCGACGAAGACCGGATTGTTCTTACGTCGCCGGCAAAGCACCTGCATGGTTCGCTGGAGTTCGTCCTCACGCCCGATGAGCGGATCGAGCTTTCCCTCGCCGGCCATCTGCACCAGGTCCGTGGTGTAGGTCTCCAGAAAACTGGCCTTTTTCTTCTCCTTGTCGGTCTCGGCCTCTTTTTCGGTCTTGCCGAAACCGAGCTGATCCGGACGCGGCGGCTCGACCGGTATGTCGTGGGAAATGTAATTCAGAACATCCAGGCGGGTGATGCCTTCCTGGTTGAGAAAGAAGACGGCGTGGGAATCCTTCTCCATAAAAATGGAGGCCAGGATGTCGCCGACCGACACCTCCGATTTTTCGGCCGAGCGCACATGATTGACGGCGCGCTGGATCACCCGCTGGAATCCGATGGTCTGCTGCAGTACGTACTCGCTGCCATCGGGGATCACTTCCATCTTTTCGCTGAAAAAATTCTCCAGCGCCTGTTTGAGATGCTCCACGTCTCCGCCGCAACCGCCCACGATTTCCAGGCCGTTGCTGTCGTGCAGGATGGCGTAAAGGATATGTTCGATGCCCACATATTCGTGGCGCCGGCGCTTGGCCTCTCGAACGGCGAATCCCAATGTAACGCTGAGTTCTTTGCTGATCATGGTCTTATGCTTTCTCCATGGTGCATTTTAAAGGATGCCCGTTGTCACGGGCCATGCGAACGACCGTATCGACTTTGGTTTCGGCGATCTCGTAAGTAAACAGGCCGCATACGCCAATGCCCTGCTTGTGGACATTGAGCATGATGCGGGTCGCGTCCTCGATGGACTTGTGAAACACCACCATGAGCACCTGCACGACGAATTCCATGGTTGTATAATCGTCGTTGTGAAGCAAGACCTTGTACATGGCCGGTTCGCGGAGGTCATGTTCGGTCTTTGCATTAACATCCCCTATGGTTTCGGGTAGATACTCACTCATGAGATCAAAATTTTATCGATACATGCTTTCATCTCATCTCGCTTTTTTGAAAATCATTATAAGCATCAGGGTCGGAGTTTGTAAAGAGCCTGGATAGGGCGGACGCTCTGCAAAAACACCGGGCCGGATGCAGGCGCGCGGGGTCTGTATGGATTATCGCTCCGAAGGGTCAGATTCTTGAGAGTAGTGTCTTTTTGGTGTTGCGTTGGCAGGGGATAGAGGCCGACAGATGTTGGGATTGGAAACGGGCGGGGATAAACCCCGGACCTACTGCGCCCGTAAATGGCCACGATCTGGATCTAATCCAAACCTTGTAGGGGCGGGCTTTACGCCCGCCCGATCAAATTTTTCATCCCTTCAGGTCCACGATCTCCGGCTTCAGGCCGTCTTGGGAGATGTCGATGCGGGCAAGGCTCAGCCCGTTGCCGTTTCTGGACTGGCTGGCCGATCCGGGGTTGAGGTACAGAACGGCGCCGGTGGATCTGATTTCGGCGCGGTGGGTGTGGCCGCTGACGACCACCTGGACGCCGGCGGCGACCGGGTCGAGATCGAGGACCAAGATGTCGTGAAGCACGTAGAAGGTGATGCCGGCCAAGGTCACCATGTTCACGGCCGGCAGTTTCTTGGCCAGGTAGCCGCCGTCGGTGTTGCCGCGCACGGCGGTGACGGGTGCGATCTGTTCGAGGGCGGTGATGACATCGGGGGCCCCCACGTCTCCGGCGTGGATGATGTGATCGACCCCGGCTAGCGCCTCCGCGGCCGGTCGGTTCAAGGATCCGTGCGTATCTGAAATAATCCCGATGATCATGCTACCGTCCTATCGGCCGCAACACTTTTTGTACTTCTTGCCGCTGCCGCACGGGCAGGGATCGTTGCGCCCCACCTTTTCGTTGGCCCGCCGGATGGGTTTCTTTTTGGGCGGACCGGACTCCCCTGCCCCGGAAAAGACCAGCTCCTGGTCCTGCTTTTTCTGCATCTCCTCTAGCGAGGCCGGTTCGGCCAACTGGATGCGGAACAGGATGCCGAGGGTCTCCTCCTTGATGCGCTCGATGAGCGCCTGGAACATGTCGAATCCCTCTTTCTTGTACACGAGCAGGGGATTTTGCTGGGCGTAGCCGCGCAGGCCGATGCCCTCCTTGAGATGATCCATGCTGAGCAAGTGATCTTTCCACAGGTTGTCCACGGTCTGCAGCATGACGATCCGTTCCAGGTGGCGCATGGCGTCCGTACCGAATTGGGTCTCGCGCGCCTGGTGGACCGCCACGGTCTGATCATAGATCTCCTGGGCCAGGCCCTCCTCGTTCAGTCCATCGAGGGTGTCGGCGTCGAATGGTTTGATGCGGTAGTTGAACTGTTTGAAGACCGCGTCGGAGATCCCCTGCCAGTCCCAATCTTCGGCCAGGGCCCGCTCGTCGGCGAATTGCGCGGCGATCTGATCGGCCCGTTCGCCGATCGTATCCAGGATGGTCTCCTTGATGTCGTTGCCCATGAGCAGTTCGCGGCGCTGACGATAGATAACCTCGCGCTGCTGGTTCATCACGTCGTCATATTCCAGCAGGTGCTTGCGGATATCGAAGTTGTGGGCCTCGACCTTGGTCTGGGCGTTTTCGATGGCACGGCTGATCAGGTTGTGCTCAATGGGTTCGCCGTCTTGCAGCCCAAGCCGCTCCATGATGCTGCCGATGCGCTGGCCGCCGAAGATGCGCAGCAAGTCGTCTTCCAGGGAGAGGTAAAACCTCGACGAGCCGGGATCGCCCTGGCGGCCGGAACGGCCGCGCAACTGGTTGTCGATGCGGCGGCTTTCGTGCCTTTCGGTGCCGAGGATGTGCAGGCCGCCCAGCTCGGTGACCCCTTCGCCCAGCTTGATGTCCGTGCCGCGGCCGGCCATGTTGGTGGAGATCGTCACGGCGGCCCTCTGGCCGGCCATGGAGATGATCTCGGCTTCGGCCTCATGGTTCTTGGCGTTGAGCACGGCGTGCTTGATGCCGCGCTTTTTGAGCTTCTCGGCAATCTGTTCGGAGACATCGATGGAGATGGTGCCCACCAGCACCGGCTGCCCCTTGGTGTGCAGGGCCTCGATCTCGTCGAGCACGGCTTCGTACTTCTCGCGGCGGGTCTTGTAGATTACGTCCGGATTGTCGATGCGGATCATGGGCATGTTGGTCGGCACGACATTGACTTCGAGATTGTATATCTTCTTGAATTCCGCGGCTTCGGTATCGGCCGTACCGGTCATGCCGGCCAGCTTGTCGTACATGCGGAAATAGTTCTGGAAGGTGATGGTGGCCAGGGTCTGGTTTTCGTTCTCGATCCGGACGCCCTCCTTGGCCTCCAGCGCCTGGTGCAGCCCCTCGCTGTAGCGCCGCCCGGGCATGAGCCGGCCGGTGAATTCATCGACGATGATCACCTGCCCTTCCTTGACGATGTAGTCTACGTCCCGTTTGAAAAGGGTGTGGGCCTTGAGGGCCTGGTTGACATGGTGCAGCGTCTCGATGTTGCGCGGGTCATACAGGTTTTCCACCTGCAGCAGCCGTTCGGCGGCGGCCACGCCCTCCTCGGTCAGGGCCACACTGCGCGCCTTTTCATCCTTGGTGTAGTGCTGCTCGGCCTTGAGGCTGGGGATGATGCCGTTGACCTGGTAGTACAGATGGGTCGACTTTTCGGCCGGACCGGAGATGATCAGCGGGGTCCGGGCCTCGTCGATGAGGATGCTGTCCACCTCGTCCACGATGGCATAGTGCAGGTCGCCCTGGACGATGGTGTCGATGTCGAACTTCATGTTGTCGCGCAGGTAGTCGAAGCCGAACTCGTTGTTGGTGCCGTAGGTGATATCGGCGCCGTAGGCTCTCTTGCGCTCCTGGTCGTCCATGCCGTGCACGATGGTGCCGACCTCGAGACCCAGGAAGGTATAGATCTGCCCCATCCATTCGGTGTCGCGGCGGGCCAAATAATCGTTTACGGTGATGATATGCACGCCTTTTCCGGTCAGGGCATTGAGATAGGCGGGCAAGGTGGCCACCAGGGTCTTGCCCTCGCCGGTTTTCATCTCGGCGATACGCCCCATATTCAGGATCATGCCGCCGATCAGCTGGCAGTCGAAGTGGCGCATCTTCAGGGTGCGCACCGATGCCTCGCGAACCGTGGCAAACGCCTCAGGAAGCAGGTCGTCGAGCGATGCACCGTTTTCCAGCGCCGTTTTTAATTTTGCGGTCTGGGCCTTGAGGTCCGCATCGCTCAGCCCCTGCATCCGCGCTTCGAGCTGGTTGATCTGGTCCACGAGGGGTTGCAGCCGCTTTATTTCACGCTCATTTTTGCTGCCGAAAAGGCTGGTGAGCAGTTTCAATACCATGGGATTGTAGGTCCTTCCTCTGTTTTGGAACCAGGCTTAAACAAAACAACGCCAACCTAAAATATTTTCCAGGCATACTCAAGGCAATTTTAGGAGATGAAAAACGGCGCTTGCGGACCTGTTTCGTTGCGATGGGGTTAGGTTGATAAACCCGTGAAAAGTCGCAGAGGCGTCATGCCGGCGAACGCCGGCATCCAGAGCATAATGAAAATACGGGATCCCGGCTTTCGCAAGGATGAAGGGAAACGCGAATTTCGGACTTTTTACCAGACTGTCAAGGTTGCGTTGTTTGGAAAGGGGTTGATGAGATCGGCCCGCGGTTCTGCCAGGTGAGTGCAGGGACGCGATTTTTGCCTCCATTGAGGCTGCCACCAGGTTCATGGCATTGGATTTTGACGGTTAATTGAGGATATATTTTTCTGGATTGACTGGAACACCGTTCAACCGCACCTCGTAATGCAGGTGGGGGCCGGTGCTGCGGCCGGTATTACCCATGAGTGCGATCTTGTCTCCCCGGCGGACCCGTTCGCCGCGCTTCTTCAAGGTTTTTTGGACATGAGCGTAGCGGGTGACCACGCCGTAGCCATGGTCGATGACCACCACCTGGCCCAGTGCGCCGTTTTCCCCTGAAAACGAGACCACACCATCGCCGGTGGCGACAATCGGGGTACCGTGCCGGTTGGCGATATCGATGCCCTTGTGAAATTCCCGCCGGCCGGTAAACGGGGATTGGCGGTAATCGAAGCGCGAGGTGATAAATCCCTGTGCGGGACGGATGGCAGGGGTATGCGCCATCATATTCTTTTGCTCTTCCAGATGATCGATCAGGCGCGTGAGTGTATTTTCCTTCTTTTCGGAGGCGCTGGCCAACTGTTTGACCTGGCGATGCATGTCCGTCACGAGGTGTTTTGGTGTCTCGTGCAATTCCATGCCTGGATTCAGATCTTCGGGAGCCGACCCCCCGACACCGAACAAACCATCCGTATCTCCCGGTTGTTTGATATCGGCCAGCAACCGTATCTGCTGCTCGAACTGATCGAGCACGACCATGCGCTCTTTTAAGGCGTTAATCTCCTCTGCGAACTTCACTATCTGGCGCCGCTGGTTGACCACTTCCTCGCTTTGATGGGCCAGCTGGCGTTCGAGCATTCCCTTTTCATGGATCTCGGACCGCATGGAAATATAAGCGATAGCACCATAAACCAGACTTGCCGCTGCCAGACAAACGATAAACATCAATGCATAAGCCTGCCTGTCCGAAAAGTGAACTTGTCTGATTTTGGAACCTGAACCCCCCAAGACAATGAAAGAGAGCTTATGTTTCATGATCAACCCTGTAATGATGGTGTCTGCTCTGTTTTTATTGGCGCTTGGAAAATCGGAATGCAATCTAACTATATGACATCAATGGAAAATATGACAATTAAGGCTTGAAAAATACCATGCGTCTGAGAATCTGTCAACCTTGGTCATGCTTGCGATCTGATTTTGTTAGGTTTTCTAATCGCGGGCGGGGTGTTGCCCGCCCGCGACAGGATTCGATAAACGGCTTGTGGTACAGGCCCGCGTGAACAGGCAGGATGGCGTGTCGGCGCCCGGTTCCACACGGATGTTGCAATCTACATCAAGCCCAGTTTGAACTTGAGCGACTTGAGGGTGTTGAGCATCAGCATGGTGATGGTCATGGGCCCTACCCCACCGGGCACGGGCGTGATGTAGCCGGCGATCTCCTTGGCGGCGTCGAAATCAACGTCACCACGCAGAATGGCCACCTTCTTGCCGGTCTTTTCGCTGATCTTTTCACCGACGCGGTTCACCCCGACGTCGATGACGCAGGCGCCCGGTTTGATCCACTCGGGTTTGACCAGGCCCGGAACGCCGGCCGCGACGATCAGGATGTCGGCGCGTTTGCAGTGTGCGGCCAGATCCTTGGTGCGGGTGTGCACGATGGTGACGGTGGCGTTGGCACCCGGTCCTTTTTGGACCATCATGTTGGCGATAGGTTTGCCCACGATGTTGGAACGTCCCACGACCACGACTTCGGCGCCGCTGGTCTCAACGCCGGCGCGTACGATCATCTCCTGGATGCCGAAGGGCGTGCAGGGCGGGAACTTGACTTCCTTGCCGCCGATCATCAGCCGGCCCACGTTGACCGGGTGGAAGCCGTCCACGTCCTTGTCCGGATCGATGGCGTTGAGCACCTTTTTCTCGTCGATGTGCTTGGGCAGGGGCAGCTGAACCAGGATGCCGTTGATTTTGTCATCCTTGTTGTACTTGTCGATCAGGGCGAGCAGCGCTTCCTCGGAGATGTCTGCGGGCTGGCTGTCCTGGATCTCCGTGAAACCGACCCGGTGAGCGGTTTGAATCTTCAGGGTGACATAGGAGATAGACGCCGGGTTTTCGCCCACGAGGATGGTGACCAGCCCGGGGACCACGCCGTGCTTTTCCTTGATCTGCTTCACTTCGGCCGTAATCTCTTCAAGGATTTGCTCCCTAATCTCTGTGCCCATGATAAGCTTTGCAGTCATTTGCTTCTCTCTCCTTTCAAAGTCGTAAATAGGGTTGTGTTATCGGATCTCCCCGATCTGTATGGATGAAAGTTGTTGCATCGGTGGCGGCTGGTTTTCGGTGAACGAGAGACGCCCCAAAAAGGCGGATGTCACCCCATATTGCATATCCGGTGTGATGTCAAGGAATCAGCGATGGGGCAAAAATTCGAAATAGAGACTATTCATTGAACCCGGCGTGGGTGGAGCAGGCGACCGATGCCACACGCCAAGCGGTCAAGTGGCCCTGGCCACCTGCCCCTCCCACGCCTACCATGCCCGTTCCCATGCGCTTTTTTTATCAAATGCCTTCTGTAATGCTTGCCGCTCAGGGTGAATCACATTCAGTTGGGTTTACTGCGGCCAGGCATCACAGCGGATAGGGGCACGGTCCGAGGCCTTCGGTTTCCGGCAGGCCCAGCATGATATTCATGTTCTGAACGGCCTGTCCCGCGGCGCCTTTGACCAGGTTGTCGATGGCGGACATGAGGATCAGCCGGCCGTTGCACCGGTCGATCTTGTAGCCGATATCGCAGAAATTGGTGCCTTTGACGTGCAGGGTATCGGCCGGGGTTTCGCCGCGCAGCCGAACAAACGGCCGCCCGGCATAAAAGGTGTGCAGGCACTCGGCGATCTGCTCGATGGTGACGCCACTACGCGGTTGGGTGTAGATCGTGGTCTCCATGCCGCGCGTCATGGGCACCAGGTGGGGCACGAAGTTGAGGTGCAACGGCCGGCCTGCGGCATCGCTCAAGATCGCTTCCATCTCGGGGGTGTGGCGGTGGCCGCCGACCTTGTACGCCTTGAAGGATTCGTTCACGTGGCAGAAGTGGGTGGTTGCGTTGGCGCCGCGGCCGGCGCCGCTGACGCCCGATTTGGCATCGGCGATGAGCAGGTCGGTATCGATCAGATCGGCCTTGACTATCGGCACGAGGGGGAGCAGCACGCTGGTGGGATAGCACCCCGGATTGCCGACCAGGTCGGCGCCGCGGATCTGATCGCCATAGACCTCGCAAAGACCGTAGACCGCCCGGTCGAGCAGTTCCCTGGCCGTGTGCGGCTGATAGTGGGCCTCGTATGCCTCGGCGCTTTTGAAGCGGAAATCGGCCGACAGATCCACCACCCGCAGCCCCTTGGCCAGGAGCTCGGGAACGATGGCCATGGGCAGTTTGTGCGGGAGGGCCGTGAAGACCACATCCACGGATTTGGCCAGCCGTTCGGCATCGTAGGCCTCGCACACCAGTTCAACCCACCCGGTCATGCTCGGGTAAATCTGATCGAAACGCTGGCCGGCATCGGTCCGGCAGGTCAAGGCGGTCAATGTAACTTTAGGGTGGCTCGCAAGAATGCGCACCAGCTCGGCCCCGGCATATCCCGAGGCACCGATGACACCGACTCTGATCATGATTAATTATCCTCCCAGATAGGCCTTCTTGACTTCCGGGTTCTCAAGCAAGGCCCGGGATTCGCCTTCCAAAACAATCCGTCCGTTTTCGATCACATAGCCGCGCTGGGCGAATTTGAGGGCCAGGCGCGCGTTCTGTTCGACCAGCAGGATGGTGGTGCCGGCGCGGTTGATCTCCTTGAGGGCATCGAACATGGAGAGCATCATCAGCGGCGCCAGCCCCATGGAGGGTTCGTCGAGCAGCATCATCTTCCGGCCGGTCATATAGGCCCTTCCCACGGCCAGCATCTGTTGTTCACCGCCGCTGAGGGTGGCGGAGAGTTGCGATTCGCGTTCGAGCAGCCTGGGAAAAATCTCGAATACGGTCTCCAGGTTCTCCTTGATCGATCCCCGGTCCCGGCGGGCGAAGGTGGCCAGTTGCAGGTTTTCCATGACGGTCAGGTTGCCGAACAGGCGGCGGCCTTCGGGCACATGGGAAATGCCCAGCTCACTGACCACCTTGTCCGGTTGATATTTGAGCAGGTCTTTGCCCTCAAAGACCATGTGCGACCCTTTTTCCGCATCCACCAGCCGGGATATGGCCCGCAAGGTCGTGCTTTTGCCCGCCCCGTTGGCGCCGATAATACAGACGATCTCACCCTGGGCGATGGAAAAGCCGAGCCCGTGCAGCGCCTTGATCTGGCCGTAGGATACATGCAAATTTTCCACTGTCAACTGCATCAGGCGACCTCTTCCTTGCCCAGATAGGCCTCGATGACATCCGGGTTGTTCTTGATCTCTTCGGGCGTCCCCTCGGCGATCACTTCGCCAAACACGAGGGTCTGGATGCGTTCGCAAAGCTCCATGACGAACTTGAGCCGGTGCTCGATGAGCAGAATGGCCACCTTGAACTCCTGGTGGATCTTGCGGATGATGCCGATCATCTGCACCAGTTCCTCGGGCGTCATGCCGGCCGTGGGTTCGTCCAGGAAAAGCACCTTGGGCTCGGTAGCCATGGCCCGGGCCATCTCCACCCGGCGCTGCACGCCGTAAGGCAGATTGGTGACGATCTGATCGGCAAACCGGGCCACATCGAAGGTTTCCAGCAGACGCATGGAATTGTCCTCCACGCGCTGCTCTTCGGCATACCTCAGCCGCGATCCGAAAAAGGCGCCGGCCAGGCCGTACTTGAGTTGGGCGTAGTGGGCCAGCCTGACATGCTCGAGCACGGTCATATGGCGCCACAGCAGCATGTTCTGAAAAGTGCGTCCCAGGCCACTGGCCGCGATCTGGTGCGGCCGCAGTCCCACGAGGCTGCGGCCTTCCAACTCGACCCGTCCCCCCGTGGGGGTATGAATGCCGGTGATCAGGTTGAAAATCGTGGTCTTGCCCGCGCCGTTGGGGCCGATCAAGCCCCGGATCTGGCCGGGCAAGAGGGTCAGGTTGTAGTCGTGAACCGCCCGCAGTCCTCCGAAGAAATGGGTCATCTCGATGACCTCGAGCAGCGGCGGATGGTTGTGTGCGGCGGCGTTCATCGTCTGGCCCCCAGGATGCGTTTGATGTCGAAATCACGGAAGGCCACCAGTCCCGTGGGCCTGAAAATCATCACCAGGATCAAGATCAGCGGAATGATGATCCATTTGTAAAGCTGCAGTGGTTTGAGGATCTCGCTGATCATGCTGATACTCACCGCACCGACGATGGAACCGACCACGGAATTGAGCCCGCCGAAGTAGACCATGGCCAGGATTTCGGCCAGCATCTGGATGCCGAAGCTTCCCGGCGTGACATGTCGCACCTCGTGGGCGTAGAAACCGCCGGCCACTCCGGCCCAGAAGGCGCCGAACATGAAGGCCACCATCTTGGTACGCCGGGTGTTGACTGTCATGGCGTCGGCCGCGATTTCATTGTCGCGCACGGCGTTGAGGGCCTTGCCCATGGTCGAGCGCACGAAATTATTGATGATCCATATGCATATGGCCATGCCGGCGAAAACGGCCGGCAGGGTCGACCAGTGGGGCTGACCGCCCATGCCGCGCGGACCGCCGATGGGCTCGATGTTCTCGATGGCGCTTTTCACGATGAACATGAAGGCCAGGGAGATGATCGCCAGGTAGTCGCCCCGGGTGCGAAACGATGGGATGGCCACCACCAGCGCACCCAGTGCTGCCGCCGCGCCGCCAATGACCAGGGCGATAGGAAAGAAGTACGGCCCCAGGCTCTCGGGCAGCAGGGCCGCACCGAACAGGCGGTCCTGCTTGAACAGCAAAAGAGTAAACACCGAACTGGCATAGGCGCCCAGCGCCATGAAGCCGGGGTGGGAGCAGGAAAACTCCCCCATATAGCCGTTGATCACGTTGATGCTCAGGGTGAGCATGACGGCGATCATGATCAGCTTGGCCACCTGCAGCCGATAGTCGCTGGCCTCGGTCCAGACGTGCAGCACTGCGTAAAGCAGGCCCAGGTGCACCAGGACCGACAACCAGATGGGGACACGCTCCAGAGCAACGGCCGCACGGTTGGTCCATCCGGCCGACAGCCGCGCCACCGCACCGATGGGCAGCACGTAGACCAGGAGAACGAACAGCAGCGCGGATGGGAAAAGCAGCGGTTGTTTCAGCACCAGGGTGGTGCCGAAGAGGGCCGGCACCTTGGGCAGATAGAGCATGACGGCCAGCGTGTCGCCGATGACGTATTCGATGATCACCGCGCACAAGACGCCGACCAGCCATCCGAGCGCAGGCACCGTGGCCAGCGAACGGCCGATGCGCGGCAATAATCCGGCGGTAGCATGTTCAGATGTTGCGGTTTGGGGTATTTGTGTTGCCATGAGATGCCTTGTCTTCCCCTGATCAGAGCCTCAATTGAGCGCTGTGGGCCTGTCCAAAAAACCCGTAGGGCCGGAAAGTTAAAATCAACAGGATGATGCTGTAGGCGATGAGGTCCCTGAAGGTCGAGGGAAAAACCATGGCGGTGAAGATCTCGATGAAACCCAGTAGAAACCCGGCCAGAGCCGCACCCAGAATCGACCCCCGGCCACCGAGGATCGCGGCCACGAAAGACTTCCAGCCGAGGAGAATGCCCATGAAGGGGTCGAGCACCGGGTAGGCCATGCCGTACAAGATTCCGCCGGCGGCGGCCAGGGCCGAGCCGATGGCAAAGGTCATGGGTGCGATGACATTGAGCGAGACCCCCATCAGCGGCACCACTTGAAAGTCATAGGACATGGCGCGCATGGCCATGCCCCAGCGGGTCTTGTGGATGAACTGGTGCAGGGCGATCATCAACAGCAGGGCCACGCCCACGATCAGGATCTTCTTGTTGGTCAAGAACACCCCGCCGACATCATAGGTGGCCGTCTCGATGATCGAGGGGAAGTTATACCGCTGGGTGCCGAGAATGGCCAGATTGCCATATTCGAGCATGATGCCGATCATCAGGCCCGTGATGGCCGCCGAGGCCCGCGGCGCCTCGCGCAGGGGACGATAACCCACGCGCTCGACCACCACGCCCAAAATCGATGTGAGAAACATGGCGATAATGATGGTGAGCACCAGCAGCAGCCACCCGGGCATGGACCAGCTCAGGGCGGTGGCCAGGGCCACAAGGGCCGTGGCCACGCCGAAACCGATATAGGTCCCGGTCATGAAGATATCGCCATGGGTGAAGTTGAACAGCATCAGGATGCTGTACACCATGGAGTAGCCCAGAGCGATCAGGGCATAGAAGCTGCCCCACTGCAGCGCATTGATCACATTTTGAAGAAAGAAAGCCATTGGCGCTCCCGGTTCCACCTCCCTGTAACAGTCCTGGACGTGATTTCGGGCGGGGGCAAACCCCGCCCCTACACATCCGCAGGAAAATACACAGGCCTTTTTTGACTTCCGGCCTTGAAGGGGCGGGGTTTATCCCCGCCCCAATGTTCCCAACAAACAATCGGGCTGAAACCCGTCAGCCTGTTCTACCCCCGAAGGCCGCCGCCGATCCGCCAAATCGAATAGACAGCATACCTTCAATTTAAACTTCAAACTTTACACTTTAAACTTCTATCTTTAACTTTCGGGCGCAGCCCGAACTACGGACACACCTGCTTGTAGAACTCGTATTCGCCCTGATCGCTGATGCGCACGATCACCGCGCATTTGATCGGGTCGCCCTCTTCGGTGAAGGTCATGTTGCCGGTGATGCCCGCAAAGTCCTTGATCTTGGCGAGTTGGTCGCGCACGGCGATGCGATCCTTCTTGACGTCGCCGGTCAATCCGCCGGTGTTCTCGATGGCCTGCTGGGCCAGTCGGATGGCATCCCATGTCAGGGCCGCTACATCGTCGGGCACGTAGCCATGCTTCTGCTGATACCGGTCGATGAATTCCTTGGTCGCGCCCTGGGCGCCTGCAGCCGCGTAATGGGTGCTGAAGAAGAGGCCGTAGCAATCTTCTCCGCACAGGCTGACGGTCTCGGCCGAGCCCCAGCTGTCGGAGCCGATGATCGGGTTGTTGAAACCGAGTTCATGAGCCTGCTTCACGATCAAGGCCACTTCGTTGTAGTACTGCGGGGTGAAGAGAAACTCGGCGCCGCTGTCCTTGATCTTGGTCAGCTGGGAGCTGAAGTCGGTGTCCTTGGTGGTAAAACTCTCGTAGGCCACCACTGAATCGGGGCCATTGATCTCTTCCCACGCCTTTTTGAAGAACTCGGCCAGCCCCTTGGGATAATCACTGGCCACGTCGTACAATACCGCCGCCCTGGTGAACCCGAACTCTTCCTTGACGAACTTGGCCGCAACCGGCCCCTGGAACGGATCGAGGAAACAGGCGCGGAACACGAAGGGACGATCCTTGGTGGTATCGGGGTTGGTGGACCAGGGGCTGATCATAGGCGTCTGGTAGTCGTTGGCCACGCCGCCGGCCGGGACCGCCTGCTTGGAGGATTGCGGGCCGATGATCACCATCACGCCGTCTTCGGTGATCATTTTGGTGTTGGCCTTGACCGCGGATTCGGCCTTGGACTCGTTGTCCTCGATGACCAGGGCCACCGGGTACTTCTTATCGCCCACCTGAAGGCCTCCGGCCTTTTCGATGTCTTCGAGCCACATCTGGGCCGCGAACTTACTGCCCTCGCCCACCTTGGGAATGTCGCCGGTGATGGGGGCGTTGATGCCGATTTTGATGATGGTTTCGCGCTTCTTGCCGCAGGAGATGAAAACCATCACGAGCATGACCGAAAAAACCAGAACCAGGACCGTCGATAATTTACGCATAACCTCCTCCTTCTCTTTGCATCTACGGTGAGATGAACGACATTTCCCGGATGGGTGGCTGATGGCAGGGAAATGATTCGGGGACTGATAGCATAGGGCGGACGGTGGTTTCAATGTTTAAAGTCACAGTACCTTGACCCACAGCATATTGGTCGTTCCCGTCTCCCAGATCGGACGGCCGGCCGTGATCACCAGCTTGTCGCCCTTATGCAGGTAACCCTTTTCCAGGGCGGCCGTGGCGGCCTGCTCGACCATGGCGTCGGTATCCTCGATGTTATCGAGAAATGCGGGAATACAGCCCCAGAAGAGGGCCAGTCGACGCACGGCGTTCGCGTCCGGAGAGAGGGCCACGATGGGTTGCGCGGGCCGATAGCGGGCGATCTGGGCTGCCGTTGAACCGCTGCGGGTGGTGGCGGCGATGGCGGCCGCATTGAGATTTTTAGCCAGGGTGCAGGCGGCCAGGGCCACCGATCCGGCGATGTCGATCTTGGAGGGCGTCGTTCGCAGGTAATAGGAGTGCGGGTAGTTCTGTTCGGCGCTGTGTGCGATCAATGCCATGTAACGCACGGCCTCGACCGGGTGCTGTCCGCTGGCCGTCTCCTCGGAGAGCATCACGGCATCGGCGCCGTCCAGGACGCCGTTCGCCACGTCGGCCGCTTCGGCCCGGGTGGGACGCGGGGCGTCGACCATCGAGCGCAGCATCTGGGTGGCGATGATCACCGGCTTTCCCAGATTGTTGGCCTTGCGCACCAGCTGCTTCTGGATCGTGGGGACGTTTTCCAGAGGAATTTCGACGCCAAGGTCGCCGCGGGCCACCATGATGCCGTCGGCAGCGGCCAGTATGGCGTCGGCATTGGTGACGGCTTCGTGCTTTTCGATCTTGGCGATCACCGGGGTCTGTTTGTTGTGCTGGTGGATGATCCTTTTGATGGCATGCACGTCCCCGGCAGTACGCACGAATGAAAGGGCCACGAAATCCACGTCGTTCTCAAGCCCGAAGATAAGGTCCCTGCGGTCCTTTTCCGTCATGGCGGGGATGGAAAGCGTGCTGGTGGGCAGGTTGATCCCTTTGTGGGATGTCAGCAGCCCGCCGGTGATCACCCGGCACAGGATCTCCGAGGTCGATGTGCGTTCCACGCTCAGTTCCATGAGGCCGTCGGCCAACAAAATCCTGTCGCCGACCTTCACCTGCGACGGCAGATCCCCATAGCTCACGGGCACATGCAGCGGCTGCTGCGGCGCCTTGTCGTTGGTCAGGGTGATGATTTGGCCGGGGGCGAGCGGGATGCCGGCCTCGGGCAGTTCGCCCACACGGATTTTGGGCCCGCACAAATCCTGCAGGATCGCGATGGGACGTCCGGCCTTGACCGATGCCGCACGCAGATCACGGATGATCCGCCCGTGATCCTCATGGGTGCCATGGGAGAAATTGAGGCGCGCCACGCTCATGCCTCTTTCCATGAGCGCCTCCAGAATCTGCGGCGAACGGCTCGCCGGCCCGATGGTACAAACGATTTTGGTCTTAGGTAGGGTCATGCGGTCAGGTTCCTCCTGTTCGGTGGCAAACCGCCATCACCAGGTGCTTGACGACCAGGACCGGGTCCTGGCTCGAGGATTTGAGACGGATGTCGGCCTCGCCCAGTTGTGCCAAAACGGCGATCAATTCTTCCTGGGTGAAATTTTCGGATTTGAGCAGCGTTTGGAAGACAGGATACGCGCTACCGATGCCGGATGCAAGGGCCAGTTCGGCCGAGGGCTTTTTGGCCCCCTTGCCGCCGCCCTGCCGCAGGTCTTTGGATTCAGCCGGTTCCCACTGGGACCTTTCCGATGCGATGTGGGCATCGTACTGCTGGATGGCCGGAAAGACGCTGTTTTGGAATTGCGGGAAAGACATACTTTTTTGCCAGTCGCGGCCGTAGGTACTTCGAACAAAATCCTTGGCGATCAAGAGCCGGCGCATCTGGTTGGCCAGGGCCGACACTACCTGAAGCGGGTGGAATTCGTTGGCCAGCAGGGTATTGAGATAAAAAAGGGCGGATTGGAGATTGCGTTCGGCCACAGCATTGGTCAATTCAAAGATCGGATCGCTTTTAGAGCGATTCAGGATACTGTCGATATCCTCCCGCGTGATTTCCGGTCGCGGGCCGCTGTAATCGATCAGTTTTTCGATATTGTTCCGAAAGGTGGCCGGATCGAATCCTGTTAGTCGGACCACCTGGGCCAACAGGCCGGGATTCATTTCTTTGCCGGCGCCGCGAAGAGCGCGATCCGCAATCTCCCTGAGCACGGTCTCCTGGGCCGCCTTATCGGCTTTGCGCTCACCCAGCGGGACGTGGCAGTCGACGACGAGACCCCGGCCCTCGACACATTTGTAGAATTTACGGTTTTTGGGTACCTTCGTGCCGGCGGTGATCATCAAGTAATGGTTGGGTGGAAATCCTTTCTCGATGGCGTCGACAAGGTTTTGAACATCGTCGGATGCTTTTGAAAGGGACCATCCCTGCGCCTGCATGTGATCGATCAACCGGCGCAGGCCTCCCTCGCCCAAGGCTTCCTGAAAGGGCTCCAGCTCCGCCGGCAGTTGACGATAGCCGGCGCCGGCCGGATCGAACCCCACTTCCACACAGAGGCTGAATAACAGTTTCGCCGCCTGTGGGATGTTGTCGCCCTCGTAAGCCTGCTGCGTCTGATCGAATATGCGTTGATGGCGGCCGGCGGTGTCGAAAAGCCTGGCCTCCTTGAACCAGTACACCTTCGGACCCGCCACCAGGGCATAGGTGTTGAGGCGTTCGATCAAATCGGGGATATTTTCGGAGAGGCCATCGATGACATCGCAGCACAGATCCCGGGCGCCGGGATCTGTGCCCAGCAGATGGTCGAGCAGTGCGGCCGCGGACTGGGCAACCAGTTCAGGTTCGCCATGAATCAGGCAAACCCGCGGCGTTTTGGACACGGCCGTCTTTTGCAGATAGGCGCCGATCTGGTTGTAGGCGATTTCGGTCATGGCGTAGTGCGAACGCCGTTCATAGCGGCACTTTTTTGGTAACCAGATGGAGCAGGAAAATGATCACGCCAACGGTCACGGCACTGTCGGCCATGTTGAATGTGGGCCAGTGCAGATAGCCCACATACACGTCGAGGAAGTCGACCACTTCACCGAACCGCAGGCGGTCGATGAGATTTCCGATGGCGCCGCCGAAGATCAGGGCCAGCGCAAATCCGAAAAAGGGCCGCGAGCGGGGAGTCTGATGGTACAAATAGAGAATCATGCCCAGGGCGAACACCGCGGCCAGCAGGAACAGCCAATGCCGCAGGGGTGAGTCGTTCTGGGCCAGGAAACCGAATGCGCCGCCGGGGTTTCGCACGTGGGTGAGGCTGAAAAAACCGGGGATGACGGCGACCGAATTGTGCAACGGCAGGTAGCGCAGCACCAGCATCTTGGTGAGTTGATCCAGGATGACCACGCCCGATGCGAAAAGGGTGAACCACAGGTATTTCGAGAACACCTGTCTGCCAACGCCTGCCGGTACGGAGTCGGCCATCATGAGGCCTTTCCCATGGCCTTCAGGTGGCCGTAACAGCGTTCACAGATGCCCGGGTGATCGGCGCTGCCCCCCACGGACGGATCGTGTACCCAGCAGCGTTCGCACTTCTGGGCGGCCGCCGCGGTCACCCTTACGGTGACGCCCGGTGTCTCAGGATTGCGATAGCCGTCCTCGAACTCGCCGAGCTGCATGTCGGCCTTGGAGACGATCAGGATTGAACGCAGCTCTTCCTGGTAGGGAAGCAGCTGTTCGTAGAGCCCTTGGCTCAGTCCCAGCGTCACTTCCGCAGCCAGGGAGTGACCGATGCGTTTGTCGGCGCGCGCCTCTTCCAGGGCCTTGGTCACCTCGGCGCGCACCGATTTGATGGCCTGCCACTGTTCGGCCAGCCGTTCGTCGCGCAGCCCGTCGTCGGCCTGGGGCATATCGGTCAGATGGATGCTTGCGGCGCGCCGGGCCGCGCCGGGCAGGTATCGCCAGATCTCCTCGGCCGTGAAGACCATGATCGGGGCCATGAGCCGCGCCAGGTTGTCGGCGATCCGGTACAGCGCCGTCTGGGCGCTGCGGCGTTCGGGCGATTCGGGCGGCGAGGTGTAGAGCCGGTCCTTGAGAATATCGAGGTAGAAGGCCGACAGGTCCAGCGTGCAGTAGTTGTAGAGGCTGTGGTAGATCACGTGGAATTCAAAGGCATCGTAGGCCTTGCGGCAACGGCCGATGAGGGTCTGCAGGCTGTGCAGCGCATAGCGGTCGATGGGCAGCATCTGTTCGGTCGGCACGCCGTGCGCGGCCGGATCGAAATCGTTCAGGTTGCCCAGCAGGAATCGGCTCGTATTGCGGATGCGGCGATAAGCGTCGGTCAATTGCTTGAGGATCTTGTCGGAGATACGGATGTCGTCCCGGTAATCCGAAGCCGATACCCACAGGCGCAGGATTTCGGCGCCGTATTTGTCGATCACCTCCTTGGGCGCCACCACGTTGCCCAGGGATTTGGACTGCTTCTTGCCCTCGGCGTCGACCACGAAACCGTGGGTGAGCACGGCCTTGTAAGGGGCCTGGTTCCGCGTGCCGATGGCGGTGAGCAGCGAGCTGTGAAACCAGCCGCGGTGCTGGTCCGAGCCTTCCAGGTAGAGATCGGCCGGCCAGCGAAGGTTCTCGCGCGCCTCGAGCACGGCCACATGGCTCACGCCGGAATCGAACCACACGTCCAGGATATCGGTCTCCCGCTCGAAGCTGTCGCCGCCGCACTGGCTGCAGGTGGTGCCGGGGGGCAGCAATCCATCGGCTTCGGGCCCGAACCAGGCATCGGCGCCGTGGACCGCGAAGAGGTCGTGGATCTTCTCCATCAGGTCCGTTGTCATATGGGTGGCGCCGCAACGCGTGCAGTAGTATACCGTGATGGGCACACCCCAGGCACGCTGGCGCGACACGCACCAGTCCGGCCGGTTCTCGATCATGCCGTAGATGCGCTCCCGGCCCCAGTGGGGAATCCATTTGACCTGATCGATGGCCTTCAGGGCCGCCTTGCGCAGTCCGGTCTTGTCCATGGAGATGAACCATTGAGGGGTGGCCCGGAAGATCACCGGCCGCTTGCAGCGCCAGCAGTGGGGATAGGAGTGGGTGATGTGCTCCTTGGCCAGCAATGTCCCGTTTTCCTGGAGCGCGGCGGTGATCGTCTCGTTGGCTTTGAAAACGAATTGACCGGCAAAGAGGCCGACCTCGTCGGTGAAAAGCCCCCGGTCGTCGACCGGCGAGTAGGCATCCAGGTCGTACTTCAATCCCACTTCGTAGTCTTCGCGGCCGTGACCCGGTGCGGTGTGCACGCAGCCGGTGCCGGTATCCAGGGTGACATGGTCGCCGAGGACGATGATCGATTCGCGGTCGTAGAGGGGATGCCGGCAGCGCTTTTTCTCCAGGAAGGCCGGCGCCAAATCGCCGAGGACCCGGTAATCGGAAATGCCGAAGGCGGCCATGCAGGCCGCGATGCGCTCCCGTGCGAGGATCAGGACCTCGCCGCCATCGATCTCCACTGCGGCGTAATCGAACTCGGGATGCAGGGCGATGGCCAGGTTGGCCGGCAGGGTCCAGGGCGTGGTGGTCCAGATCACCACCGAAACCTTCCGTCCGGCCAGGCCCGGCAGCTGCGCCGACAGGTCGTCGAGCAGTTCGAATTTCACGTAGATCGATGGCGAGGTCTCGTCCTTGTACTCGATTTCGGCTTCGGCCAGGGCGGTCTGGCAGCTGCAGCACCAGTAGATCGGCTTCTTGCTGCGGAACAGGCCGCCGTTCAATGCGAATTTGCAGCACTCCTTCGCAATGACCGCCTCATAGGGGTAGTTCATGGTCAGATAAGGGTCTTCCCAATCGCCCTGTACGCCGAGGCGCTTGAACTCGCTGCGCTGGATGTCGATAAATTTTTCCGCATAGGCGCGGCAGTGGCGCCGAATCTCGGCCTGGCTCATCTCCTGTTTACGTGGCCCCAGCTCTTTTTCCACGTTGTGCTCGATGGGCAGGCCGTGGCAATCCCAGCCGGGTACGTATACGGCGTCAAAGCCGAACATCTGGCGGGATCGGACGATGAAATCCTTAAGGATCTTGTTCAGGGCGGTGCCGATGTGAATGTGGCCGTTGGCGTATGGCGGGCCATCGTGGAGGATAAACGGCGGCCGGCCGGTCGAAGCGCTACGTGTCACGGTGTAGAGCTTTTGGGTTTCCCATTGCTTGAGTTGCTCCGGTTCGCGCTGCGAAAGATTCGCCTTCATGGGAAACGCGGTGTCCGGTAAATTGAGGGTCTGCTTGTAGTCCATTGCATCCTCCAAGGTGCGTACGTGATAATAAACTGGCATTTTTAATGTCAATCAATGCCCATGTCAAGGAATGAGATTGTCGGGAAAGGCTGGCGCGCCGGCCGGTGCGGACGGACATTTAGTGAGGGATGGGACTGGAGGATACAATGGGCGGGGATAAACCCCGCCCCTACGAGGCCGCGTCAATTGGCAACCGCATCGCAAAATGGCCCCCAATTGTGCAGGGGCGGGCTTTACGCCCGCCCGGGAGTTGGGTTTCGACAAAAGCGGTGACATCCGAGGCTTTTGAAACCAGGGTGGCGGATGGTCGACCATCCGCCACCCAGGATTTCCAGTTAGAGCCCTCCTCGCTACCGCCAAATGCCCGCGAATACCAGGAGCCGGGCCGATTGCTGGTTTCCGGCGGCGTCGTAGGCCGTCACGGTGATGGTGTTGAACCAGCGGCTCAGCTTGATCTCGGGGATTTCCCAGGCCGTTGTCCCAATGGCCTGGCCGCTGCCGCCGCGGTCATTTTGCCACACCACGCGCACGACCTGTTGGTTGTCGGACGCCAGACCTTTCAAGGCGATCTTGGAGGTCCTTATCATATAAAAAGACGCATCGGGAGATGTGATGTCGACTTCCGGAGCGGTCGTATCGATGACCGGCGCCGCCGCGTGAACCAGGACGCGGGAGCGATCCACGCTTTGCAGACCGCCGCTGTCCTTCACCGTCAACTCGAACTCAAGGGAGGTGTCCATGGTAACCAACGGGGCCATGAAGCGGGTAACGGCCGAAGTCGTGTTGTCCAGGGTCACCGAGGTGCCGGAGACTTGGCGCCACCGATAGGTGCCGATGCCATCGTCGCCGTCCCAGGAGGCCGATCCGTCGATGGTCACCACATTTCCGGCTGCCGCTTCCTGGTCTTCACCGGCATCGGCCACCGGCGGCACGTTTTGCCAGGTCACGTTGACGATGCAATCGTCCTCACGCTGCAATCCACTGTAATCGACGACGGTCAGTTGGAAAGTCAACGACGCACCCTCCGGACCGACATCCGGCGCCTGGAAGGTGGGCCGGGCGGCCTGGGCGTCGGAAAAGGCGACGGCCGGTCCGCTGATCTGATGCCAACGATAGGCGCTGATACCGTCATCCGGATCGCTCGAAGCAGTGCCGTCCAAATGTACCGTCACGCCTTCGCTCACCGTCTGGTCTGGTCCGGCATCGGCCGTGGGGGCGATGTTTTCCCAGGAGATGTTGACCATACAAGTGTCGTCATGCTGCAGCCCCCCCTGATCGGTCACGGTCAATTGAAAGGTCAGCGTTGCCCCTTCGGGCCCGACATTAGGAGCGACGAACATGGGTTGAACTGCCGTTGCATCGGACAGGACCACCGGCAGACCCTTGGTCTGGCGCCATTGGTAGGCGGCGATGCCGTCATCCGGATCGCTGGAGTTGGAACCGTCCAGGTAGACCTCCTGCCCTTCAACCACTTGCTGATCCGGGCCGGCGTCGGCCGCCGGTTGGGTGTTGTTCCACCCCACGGTGACGATGCAGCGGTCGGTATCCTGCAGCCCGCCGCCGTCGGTCACGGTCAGTTCGAACAGGAGCGAAATGCCTTGCAGATCCACATCCGGGGCCGTGAAGGCGGGCCGCACCGCCGTGCTATCGGATAATGCCACCACCGGTCCTTGGATCTGGCGCCATTGGTAAAGGGAGATGCCGTTATCCGGGTCGACCGAGTTGCTGCCGTCGAGCACCACCACCTGGCCTTCGGTGACGGTTTGATCGGCACCGGCCTGCGCTGTCGGCGCTTCGTTGACCCAGGAGACGTTGACGATGCAACTGTCAGCGGCCACGGCGCCGCTGTGATCGGTAACGGTGAGTTCGAAAACCAGGGCCTGGCCTTCGACGTCGACATCGGGTGCGATGAAGGATGTCTCGGCTGCCGTGGGATCGCTCAATGCCACCGGGGTGCCCTGGGTCTGTTG
This sequence comes from Desulfatitalea tepidiphila, assembly GCF_001293685.1. Taxonomy (NCBI): domain Bacteria; kingdom Pseudomonadati; phylum Thermodesulfobacteriota; class Desulfobacteria; order Desulfobacterales; family Desulfosarcinaceae; genus Desulfatitalea; species Desulfatitalea tepidiphila. The sequence goes on from NZ_BCAG01000003.1 coordinate 2,044,657, forward strand.
CCAGGCAAAGGTGGCGATGCCATCGTCCAGGTCTACGCAGTTGCGCCCGCTCAAGGTCACTTCCATGGCCTCCTCCACGGTCTGATCCGGTCCGGCATCGGCCGTGGGCGGTTGATTGGATTGCACGAACGTCACGCCGATCGCATGGTTGCCCGACACCGTGCTGAAGGTATAACTCTCCACGGCTCCCACGTCCCGGCCGTCGACCATGACCGCCTCGACGTCATATCCGTTGTCGGCACGGATGGTGAACGCCTGACTGGCACCGCTGTTGACGGTCACCTGCCCGGTCGGTTCGATCGATCCCCCCTGGCCGGCCGAGGCCGAAATCGTATAGGTGTTGACTGCGAAAGTCGCTGCGATGGTGTGGTTGCTGCTGACCGTACGGAAAGTATAGCTGGTCACCGCGCCCACCGACACCCCGTCCACCGTCACGTTGCTCACGCGATAGCCGCTGGCCGGCGAAATCGAGTAGGTCTGATTGCCGCCATAAACCACGCTCGTAGTGCCGGACGGGCTGATCGTGCCGTTGGATCCGCACGAAGATGCGACCGTATAAGTATTGGCCGCAAACGTCGCGCTGATGGTGTGACCGGCGCTGACCGAACTGAACGTGTAGCTGGTCACCGCGCCCACCGACACCCCGTCCACCGTCACGTTGCTCACGCGATAGCCGCTGGCCGGCGAAATCGAGTAGGTCTGATTGCCGCCATAAACCACGCTCGTATTGCCGGACGGGCTGATCGTGCCGTTGGATCCGCACGAGGATGCGATCGTGTAAGTATTGGCCGCAAAGGTCGCGCTGATGGTGTGACCGGCGCTGACCGAACTGAACGTGTAGCTGGTCACCGCACCCACCGACACTCCGTCAATGAGGACATCGGCAACGTGGAAACCCGCCAAGGCGGTGATTGCGTAGACCTGGCTTTCGCCGGCGTTCACCGTCGTTACACCGGCCGGCGAAATCTGGCCGTAAGCGCCGGCGGACGCCGTTATGGTGTAAGTCGGTGGCGCAGGCGGCTCGGACCGGAAGGAGGCTTCATTGGAGTCGCCGCTTTCATTCGTCCCGACGTAAGCCCGCACCACGTAATAGTAAGTGGTGTCGTCAACAAGATTGTCCAGGCTGGCACTTGTCGTAGCGCCGCTCCAGGCCGGCGTCGCGTAGTCATATGTACCGCCTTCGGTGCGCTGGTAAAGTCTGTATCCGTCCGGGGCGGGGTCGTTGGCGTCCCAGGCCAGGGTGACCTGGGCGGCCTGAGCCGTTGCAAACAAGGTAAAGACAATTCCGATGGCCAAGACCCAGGCGAACGATCTCCTGGCGGCCATCCCCAATGGTGCTGACATAGTGCTACCTCCGAGGTGCATTTATTTAGACAACCGATGCAACCTCTGAGGTAGCCATCGTTTGCCTTCGGCAACCCTGCTACCTTGTCCTCGGATGCCGAGGATTTAGGCCAGTGGCTTTGCGTCCCACCCTTTCGGATGGTTTGCCGTTTCGGGCAGTTCGATCTGAACTGACGCCGGACAAATTTTTAGCAAATATGGTGCCATCAAATCTGAGCGATACCCTATATAGGGGTAACTTGCAAAGATCACACATTTTTCGAATTCAACTGGGAGCGCCGTGCAGCCTCAAATTTGCGTTAAACCGGCAGGGGCGTATTGTAAAGGAGACAGGGTTTTCCGGGATGTGAACAGCGCGCTTGGACGGCACCGTAAGAAGCCCAATATCTGCGTTGCGCTCATGCCGTGGTCCTTGCGGCGTACGACAAGTACGCCTCAGGACACGGAACTTCGCGCGCCTTGATCTTGAACTTCTTACGGTGCCGTCCGACAAGGGCTTTTTAATGAATTGGTCAACATTAAACCCGCTGCAGCAGCGAGACTTTTCTTCTATCGTCGAGAAACGGCAGTTGGTAGTAAACTGTTTCTATGGGAATCATTCGAAGGTCTGTGGCATCTCTTGCCAGGCCCTCGGCTGAGCTGTCGTTGGGCCCTTGGTAGGCGATGAGCCGGCCCTGGGGCGCGAGCAGGGGCAATGCCAGGCTGACGGCGGTCGTCAGGTCGGTGAGGGCCCGGCAAACCACCACCTGATAGCGTGCTTTGCGATCCGTCTGTTCCGCAAGGGTTTGAGCCCTCGCATGGAGCGCCTCGATGCGCGTCAGGCGCAACTGGCGGATCACATGATTCACGAAACTGATTTTTTTGCGCACGCTGTCGATGAGCGTCATGTCCAGATCGGGCCGCATGATCTTGAGGGGAATCCCCGGAAAACCGCCGCCCGTGCCGATATCGAGCAACGCCCCCTCTTCCGGGAGCAAATGAAGGGGGGCGATGGCATCCAGGCAATGTTTGACGGCAACGTGCACGGGATCGGTGATGGCGGTCAGGTTGGTGCGCTGGTTCCACTCGAGGAGCAATTGCACATGCAGGGCCATTTGGCGCGCCTGGTCCGGGGAGAGGGAATGTCCCAGCCGGTCAGCGCCCTGAACCAACAGGTCGATCCATGCGTCGGAGCCGATGCGGGTCGTCATTTCGTTTCAGAGGGTGCCTCGGCGGCATCATCGAAATCCATGATGACGGTGGTATCGATCCCCCCGCTGAGGTCGACTTTGGCATTGGGATAGCGCTTTTTGAATACCCGCAGCATGGCCTTATTTTCCTTGAGGACCGTGGCGGTGAAACCTTTGAAGCCGTTTTCCATGGCGATCTTCTCCAATTGGGGCAGCATGTGAGAGGTCACGCCCATGCCCTGGAAATCTTCCCGGACCACGAAGGCCACTTCGGCACGACCGGTGCCTTCATCGGCATACGAGCCGATGGCCACGATCTCCTGGTGGCCGCCTTTCTGGGTGAGTCCGATCAGTGACATGTTTTTACGGTAATCCACGCTGGCCCACTGCTGTTGGGCGTGCTCGTGCGAAAACAGGCGCATCTTGTAGAAAAACCGAAGATAGATGGTCTCTTCCTTCAGTGAATAGAAGAAGTTGCGGTATTCGAACTCGTCGGAGGGCAGCAGGGGCCGGAATTCGATGGTCTTTCCGTTGCGCAGGGTCACCCGTGATTTGTAGCTTTCCAGGAAGATCAGGTCGTCCTGGGCCGGTGGGAGCTGGTCGCCGAAGATGTAATGGCGTTTCTTGGCGACATCGATCAGCTCTTCGCGGAATTTGGGATGGGCGATCTGGGCCAGTTCCATGACCCGCTGGTAGATGCTCTTGCCTTTCAATTCGGCAATGCCATATTCGGTCACCACGAAATTGACGTCGCCGCGGGTGGTCGCCACGCCGGCCCCCTCGCTCAGATGGGGGACGATACGCGACACCTTACCGCCCTGGGCCGTGGAAGGCAGTGCGATGATGGAAAAGCCGCCTTTCGACATGGCGCTGCCCCGCAGAAAGTCGACCTGGTCGCCGATGCCGCTGTAGAACAGGTAGCCCATGGAGTCGGTGCAGACCTGACCGGTCAGATCGACCTCCAGGGCCGAAGATATGGAGACCAGATTGTCGTTGCGGGCAATCACGGTGGGATCGTTTACAAAGTCCGAGGAACGGAAATAAAATTGGGGATTGTCATCCACATAACGGTAGAGTTTCTCCGATCCCATGCACAGCGAGGCCACCACCCGGCCGGGCAGCAGGGTCTTCTTCTTGTTGGTGATCACCCCCCTTTCCAGAAGCGGAACAAAGGCGTCGGTGATCACCTGAGTGTGCACCCCCAGATCCTTTTTGTCGGACAGGTAAGGCAGGATGGCATCGGGCAGATGGCCGAAGCCGATCTGGATGGTGGCGCCGTCGTCCACGAGCTGATTGACGTAATATCCGATACGGCTGGCCACCTCCTGGTTTTTGGACAGAGAGACGGCTTCTACGAGCGGTTCCTCGTGCAGAACGAAGTAATCGATGTCATCCACATGCACGATACAGTCGCCCCAGGTCCGGGGCATCATGGGGTTGACCTGGGCGATGACCATCTTGGCGGCCTCCAGGCCGGCCTTGGTGATATCCACCGACACCCCCAGGCTGCAATACCCGAATCGATCCGGCGGACTGACCTGTACCAGGGCGACATCGAGACCGATGCGATTGCTGGCGAACATGTTGGGGATTTGCGACAGATAGGTGGGCAGATAGTCTATCTTGCCCTCGAAGGCCGCCTTGCGCATGCTGGTGCTGATAAAAAAAAGCTTCAGGGCGAATCTACGGAGAAATTTGGGGTCATCGACATATTTGGACAGGGTGAAAGAGAGCATCTGGTAAATGACCGCATCCTGAATGATCGGATTGGCAACCAGCGATCGAATCAGATGCTGAGGCTCGCCGCATCCGGTGCCGATGAAAATCCGGCTGCCGTTTTTTATGTGCGAAAGGGCCTCTTTGGTACTCGCCACCTTATCGGGACAGTATTCCCTGACGTCCATCCATGTCTCCTTCTTGTCTGTGCCATCCCCCCATGGCTGATAGGTGCCATATCGGGCCAGCTGTTCCCGGGGCGACCGCTGGCGCCGGACCGCACGGTGTTTTGAAATTTGGCGCTAATTTGACTTGAATTGTCGGCAAGTGTCAAGCGGCCATTTCTGAAAACAGGCATTCTAACGAAATGCTATTCATTAAACCCGGCGTGAGTTGAGCAGGCGGTCGATGCCACACGCCAAGCGGTCAAGTGTCGCTAAAATGCACGGCGGGCGGCCCAGAAACTCGCTGCGCTCAAACAGTCTGGGCCGCTTGTCCGCTGTTTGCATTCTAGCGACACTAAACCGCATGGCTCACGTGGCCCTGGCCACCTGTCCAACTCACGCCTATCATGTCCGTGCACTGCGATTTTTTTATCAAACGCCTTCCGCAAGGCCTGCCCTTAAAGGCGAATCACTTTCAGTTGGAATAGATGTTCTGAAAATTTATTATTTTTTTATTGACAATCTATATTACGACCACTATTAATGCGTTTTTAATTGTTGTTATTCCCTCATTTGGTGGTTTTCCAAATGAGGGTTTTATTTTGCCCGTATGGTAAAAACCATGGAATCGGCTCATCATCGGCTAACCTTTCTCCTGTAATTCCCTAAAGCACATTGCGGGTAAAGGAACACCGTATCCATCGCTCCGGATGATGGAAAAGAGGAAAGCTGTTTTAACCCATCAGCCCAGCTGGGTTGGGGCCATAGTTGACCCGCGGGACGGCCGGCACACGGCAGATGGATTGTGAAGATCGTATTAAAGGAAAAGAGAAATGAACACCAACACCCAATTCGTACGCAACATCGGCATCAGCGCTCATATCGATTCCGGCAAGACCACATTGACCGAGCGCATCCTTTTCTACACCCAGCGCATTCATGCCATCCACGATGTCAAGGGCAAGGATGGGGTGGGCGCCACCATGGACTCCATGGAACTGGAAAAGGAGCGGGGCATCACCATCGCCTCGGCGGCCACCTTTTGCCAATGGAAAAACAATGAAATCAACATCATCGACACGCCGGGGCATGTGGACTTCACCATCGAGGTGGAGCGCTCCCTGCGGGTGCTCGACGGTGCCATTCTCGTGTTGTGTTCGGTGGGTGGTGTCCAGTCCCAATCCATCACCGTCGATCAGCAGATGAAACGCTACAATGTCCCGTGCATTGCTTTCATAAACAAGTGCGACCGCAGCGGTGCCAATCCGTTCCGGGTGATCGAACAGCTCAACAGCAAGTTGGGGCACAATGCCGTGGCCATGCAGATCCCCATCGGCCTGGAGGCCGGCCATCAGGGCCTGGTGGATCTCGTCACCATGAAAGCCTTCTATTTCGAAGGAGACAATGGCGAAAAGATCATCGAGAAAGAGATTCCGACCGAGTTGCAGGAGGCGGCCCGTGAAAAACGCGAGGCGTTGATCGATGCGGCGACCATGTTTTCAGATGATCTTACCGAGACGGTCCTGGAAGAAAAGCCCGTATCGGCCCAGATGCTCCTGGAAGCGGTCCGCACCGGCACCCTGCAGCGCAAACTGACCCCGGTCTTCATGGGCTCGGCTTACAAAAACAAGGGCGTACAACTACTCTTGGATGCGGTCGTTTCTCTGCTGCCCTGCCCCGAGGAAGTGGTCAACCAGGCCCTGGACCTGAATGCCGATGAAACGCCGGTCGTCCTGAAAACCGATCCCAAGCTGCCCACCGTGTCGCTGGCCTTCAAGCTCGAGGATGGTCAATATGGACAATTGACCTATATCCGGGTGTACCAGGGCAAACTGGCCAAGGGCGATACGGTGGTCAACGTGCGCACCGGTAAAAAGATAAAAATCGGTCGACTGGTGCGCATGCATGCCAACCAGATGGAAGACATCCCCGAGCTTCCGGCCGGGTTCATCGGGGCCATGTTCGGCGTCGACTGCGCCTCGGGCGACACCTTCGTCTCTCCGGAGGTGCGCCTGACCATGACCTCCATGTATGTGCCCGAACCGGTCATCTCCCTGGCCATATCCCCCAAGGATCACAAGGCCGAGATCAATATGTCCAAGGCCTTGAACCGTTTCAGCAAAGAAGACCCGACCTTCAAGACCCATGTGAACGAAGAGACCGGAGAGACGATCATTTCGGGCATGGGCGAATTGCACCTGGAGGTCTATATCGAGCGCATGCGCCGGGAATACAGCGCCGAGGTGATCACGGGCGCTCCCCAGGTCGCCTATCGGGAAACCATTACCCAGATGGCCGAATACGACTATATCCATAAAAAACAGACCGGCGGCTCGGGACAATACGGCCGCGTGGCCGGCTACATCGAGCCGTGCAGCGAAGCGGATTTCATTTTTGACAACAAGGTGGTCGGCGGTACGGTCCCGACCCAGTATATCCCCGCTTGTGAAAAGGGGTTCCGGGCCTGCATGGCCAAGGGCCCCAAACTTGAATTCCCGGTGACCGGCGTGCGCGTGGTACTCAACGATGGCGCCTCGCACAGCGTGGACTCCTCGGACATGGCATTCCAAGCGGCTGCGAGGGGCGGCTTCCTGCAGGCCTATGCCAAGGCCAAACCGGTGATCCAGGAGCCGATCATGAAGGTGGTGGTCGAGACGCCCACCGAATTCCAAGGGCCGGTCATGGGTTCGTTGAATCAGCGTCGCGGCATGATCGTCGGCACCCAGGACGAAGGGGTCATGTGCGCCATCGAATCCCAGGTGCCCTTGGCCGAGATGTTCGGATACTCGACGGTGCTGCGCTCGTTGACCCAGGGCAAGGCCCAGTTCACTATGGAGTTCGCCCAATACAAACAGGTGCCGCAATCCATTGCCGAAGAGATTGCAAAGAAGGTCGGCGAAAAGAAAAAGAATGTGGCCTAGTGCCCATCCACAAATGGCCCATTGGCCCGATATCGGCGTCGCACGAAAAATATAATCCTCGGAATATCAACTACATGCCTGCGGTTTTATTTTTCGTGCGCCTTGATCTCGAACCAATTTGCCTATATGTGGACGCGTACCAGTTAAGACAACCCCTGGAACGATCACGAATATGTCGCAGATAGAATCGGAGGCGGTCCCGACGGACCGCAACACCCGCCGTTGGACGCCTGCCATGTCCATGCAAAGGGACGGCAGCAACGGTCGGGTGATCCTTCTGAAGGAGAGGAGCATGGCCATGTTGAAACAAGACCTTATCTTGCGCAATCCGCTGCGGTTGCTGGGGCATGAAAACGATGACATTCTCGAACCCGGCCAATTCGGCGCCGTGCTGGCGCGGGCGGGTGTGGGCAAAACCGCATTGATCGTGCAAATCGCCCTCAACACCATGCTGCGCAGCAAGAACGTGCTCCATATCAGCCTGAACGAGCCGGTCGGCAAGGTAGACCTGTGGTATCAAGAGGTGTTGGGACGGCTGGCCCAGCAATACCAGGTGACCCACCTGGATCAATTGTGGGACGCCATTGTACCGCACCGTTTTATCATGACGTTTCAGGTTGAAGGGTTCAGTGCGCCCAAACTCGAAGAGCGCCTCACCGATTTGACGCTGCAGAATATTTTCAAACCGGATATTCTCTTGATCGACGGTCAGCCGTTCGACCAGGACGTTCCCGAGGTGCTCAAGGAACTGAAGGCGCTCGCAACCCGCCTGAACCTGCCCATCTGGTTCACCATCACGACCCACCGGCACGAGGCGCCGGCCCCGGACGGGCTTCCGGTGCAACTGTCCTCGGTGCAGGAGCTGTTCGAGGTGGCGATCTCCCTGCAACCCGAGGAGCAGACCGTGCACATCAAAGCGTTAAAAGGCTGCTCACTTTCCGAAGCACAGCCTCCGCTGGTGCTGGATCCATCCACCATGCTGATCCAGGGGGTTTAGTACCAAGCGGCCCTGAAAATGTCTGCCGAATTCACTACGGGCGGGGATAAACCCCGCCCCTACAACGCCCGGCCATGGCGACTGCTTGTATTATGACAAATCCTCATAGGGGGGGTGAAGGCAATATCTTTAGCCTCCGAGCGAATTCGTGTTCCCCGAATGTGTAAGGGCGGGCTTTACGCCCGCCGGCAACGGCCGCTTAAGTTAATGACATCGCTTTAAAAAGCGTCTCGACTGTTTTCAACAGATGCGTTGGAATTGCCGGGCGGATCCAACCCTTCGGCAGGTGTCGCCTGCTTTCGAACTATAAACCAGCCAGGGCTTCGATACGTTGCAGCACCGGCGGATGCGAATAGTTCAAGAAAACGTAGAAGGGATGGGGCTGCAGATTGGACAGGTTGTCTACGGTCAATTTCTTCAACGCCGCAGCCAGGGCCCTCCCCCCTTCCCGCGCCGTCTGCATGGCAAATCGGTCGGCCTCGAACTCGTGACGCCGGGACAACCCATTTACGGCAATGCTCAGCACCATATCCATGGGCGCATAGAGCAATCCGAAAAAGACCAATCCTGCATGGACGGAAACCTCCGGAACGTAAAACGCGGCAAACAACCCCGGGTAGGAGATGAACCGGGATAGCACGAAAAACATCAATCCCGCCTGAGCGGTGCCGATGAGCAGCATCTTGACGATGTGATGCCGTTTGAAGTGGCCCATTTCGTGGGCCAGGACCGCCACAAGCTCTTCCACCGTGTGTTTGTCGACCAGGGTATCGAACAGCACGATCCGCCGATACCGGCCGAATCCACTGAAAAAGGCATTGGCCTTGGTGGATCGTTTCGAACCATCCATGACGAAAATATTGTCCAATGCGAAACCGATGCTGTTCGCATAAGCCGTGATGGCATCGCGCAACGGGCCGTCGGGCAATGGTTTGAACCTGTTGAACAGCGGCATGATCCAGGTCGGGGCTATGTATTGCATCAACAGCATCACCCCCACGGTGAATCCCCATGCGTAGCACCAGGCGCGGTCACCGGCATGGTTGAAGAAGAAGAGAACGGCGGCCAGCAGGGGGCCGCCGATGACGATACCCAGCAGCAAGGCCTTGAGCTTGTCCGCCAGATAGATCCGCCAGGTGGTCTTGTTGAATCCGAATCGGGCCTCGATCCCAAAAGTGGCATAGAGCCCGAACGGCAGCGTCAACAGGCCCTTTAAAAGGACCAGAACGCCGATATAGATCAACCCACTGGGAACTGGAGAGAGGACGAGGCCGCTCACCCAACCGTCCAGCCAGGCGAATCCGCCTCCGAACCAGAAGAGCAGCAGTACGGCCAGGTCGAAAATCTCCACCCCCCAACCGAGATGTGTATTGGCGCGCAGATAGGCCTGGCTGCGGGCGTATTGTGCCGGGTCGTACCAGCCGGTGAACTGGTCCGGCAGCTGGTGGCGCAACGCCTTGAGGTTGAGATAGTCCGCTATCGACGAAATCAACGAACGGGTTACCAGCAGGGCCAGGATAAGGATTCCCAGTGCATTCATGACTGGGACATCTCTTCGGCCGGCATCGTCGCGGGAGCCGGACGCTCGGGCACCGCTGCCTTGGCGAAGACCTGGTCCACGAAGTCCGCGATGACCCGATGGACGCGCTCGGAGCCTTCGCCGAGCAGAATGCCATGGCGGTTGAAATTAAAGGCCATGTACTGCTTGTCCCTGGATCCGAGCATCTGGAAGATACGCTCGGACCCTTTGGGATCCACCACCGGATCCTGCTGGGATTGGGCCACCAGGGCGGGCGCCTGAACGTTGGCCAGACGCGGTTCCAGGTAATCCATCAGGCGTTCGAGCTCCACGACACCGGCGATGGGATTGCGGGAATAGTTGATGTGCGGATTTTCCGGCCGATTTTCCACGAACTCTTTTTTGGCTTCTTCCCAGCGCATCCGATCCATCAAGCGGTTCCAGGTGTCGACCACCGGCGCCAGGCGCGAAGCGGCATATTGTAGACGCAAGGGCGTGGAAACGGCGAATACGCCGGCGATGTCGCTCACCCGGCTGGCCAGTTCCAGGGCCAGGGCGGCCCCGGTGGAAAACCCGCCGATCACCGCGCGACGGCAGGTGTTGCGGATCAGGATGTAGCCCTCTTCTAACGATCGAATCCAATCCTGGTAGCTGCAGCGCGCCAGGTCCTCCGGTGAGGTGCCGTGGCCCTTGAGGCGCGGCAGATAGACCCAGTAGCCTCTCCTGGACAAATAGTCGGCCAGGGTCCTCACCTCCGCCGGTGCGGCCATGTACCCGTGGCACAGCAGGATACCCAGCCGGCGGCGGTTGCCGCGCAGCAACACCGGACGCCCGATGTGTCTTGGCCTGGTTTCGCCTTGAATGAAAAAACGCTGGTAATCCGCCTCGAACGCTCGTTCGGCGCGTTGGTGCATCTGGCGGGCGATTCGGGAGCGAAGAATGACATCGGGTGTCCAGCACAACCGGGATATTTTTCGTTGAAGCCGCTTCAGCGGTTCGACTTCGTTGGCCATGACGGCCACCGGATTGTCGATACGGGCCAGATGAAAGTCGAAAGGCGATCCCAGTTTATGTCGGTTCCGGACGATAAAAGACGATTCCCGGCGCAGCACCTTGCTCTGTTCGGCGACGGTCAGAAAATCCTCCAGCTTGCTGTACCGGTCATCGACCAGGAGGTGGTTCTGGCTCTCCTCGATGCTGTGATGCAAATGGGTCGCACCGGGCGATGCGCCCCGTTCAATGGCCAGGAAGGCGCGCCGGCAGAAGCGGCTGAGTCGAATCCTATCACGAATGCTGTGTTGCAAAACAGAAGCGAAAATATGGTCGTGATTCACGGTGGTCATGCTGTAAATGGCCTCCATGTACCGCTGCATGATCTTCAGAGCCGCTTTGCGCAAATCGCCGACGCTCGGCAGGGGATCATCGAACTCGAAGGAGGCCGGGTTATGCATATCCGCCTGGATCGATCGGGTCTGCAGGTAAGGCGCCGCTTCGATGGCTTTGCCGAAGCGGATGTCGATGTCCACACCGGAAGTCAGCATGGCCCCTTCGGTCATGAGCTCTTCGGTGAGCTTCTCGGGTAGATCCTCCACCAGTCGTTCGGCGATCTTTTTCAGGAGGTTTTCCCTGGCCCGCAGGGGATAGTAGGTGATGTTCACCGGAACGATACAGGTGCCTAAAGGACTCACATCGGACATGGCCTCCAGATTGAACAGGGGCAACAGCCGTTGCATCTCCAACGGTGCATGCTCGGCCAGCCACATGAAACGTTGGCGGTAAAACTCGGTTCGCAGGGCCAGGTGGGCGGCGCCGGTGTGGGGCGGGTGTTTGCCGCCCGCATATGAAACCATGTAGCGGCCCTTCTCGATGATCTTCTTATTTTTCACCATGCGCCCCTCGGGGAAAATGATCCAACCGGCCTCGTTGGTCAAGAGGGTCTTGACGATCAGACGGTCCCGATGGGGATCCTTGGTGGAGACGGCGCCCACGGATTCCAGGAAGCGGCCGACGGCACCGATGAAAAACTCCGAGGAGGCCAACGACCAGATCGGTGTCTGCACCAGTTTGTGCAGATAGTAGGGCATCAAAAAGGTTTCCAGGCGCGTAAAGTGATTGATCACGAAAATCTTTGCGCCTTCGGGGATGTTCTCCGTGCCGTGCAGGGCCACCTTTGCCTTGGAAAGATTGGCGAGGGTTTTGAACACCATGCTGGTGGTGCGATACGCAAATGGATTCATAATCTAAGTATTGACAGGTTTGGGGCTAACCTTTAGATTGCGACCGAATTCATGCGTCGTCGGTGCTTCCCGTTCAGTCTGTGCCCGCCCAGCGAGGACAAGCGGCACCACGAATCACAGAGCGTAGATGTACAGAACAGATTTCAAGAAGTCAAACAGGCATTCATCCTGATGCAACCGTTCCTTGCCGTTGCCTTAAGTGGCGGGATTGACTCTCTGGTGTCCGCCGCCCTTCTGAAGGAACAAGGCCACCGGTTGATCGGTCTGCATTTCCTCACCGGTTACGAAGCGGGTTTCCCCGTGCCGGAATCCGCGTCTGTGCCCGGCGGATCAGACGCCATCGCCGCTTTTGCCCGCAAGTCGATGGATCTTCTGGCCGCACAGATTGATATTCCTATTTACGTCATTGACTTGCGGTCACACTTTCAACGCCAGGTGGTGCGCTATTTTGTGGATACCTATGCCGGGGGCCGGACCCCCAACCCGTGTCTTGTCTGCAATCCCACAATTAAATACGGCTTGCTTCTCTCCGAGGCCATACGCCTGGGGGCGTCCGGAATAGCGACCGGCCACTACGCTCGAATCGAGCGCTCGACGGATGGCCGTATTCACCTGTTGCGCGGCAGGGATGCGAAGAAAGAGCAGTCCTATTTCCTCTCACGGTTGACCCAACTCCAATTGGCCGCCGCCACGCTGCCGTTGGGCCACCTGACCAAGGCCCAAACGCGCCATATCGCCCAGCAGATGGGGCTCGTGCCCGTCAGCAGGCAGGAAAGCCAGGACATCTGTTTTATCCGGAGCAAGGGCTATGCGGATTTTTTAATGCAGCAACCCGGCTTTGCGTTCAGCCCGGGTCCCATCGAAAACAGCGAAGGGGAGACGATCGGCCGCCATAACGGGTTGCATCGTTTCACCATCGGCCAGCGCCGTGGGATCAACTGTCCGGCGGCGCGTCCTTATTATGTGATCCGAATCGACATGGCCCGCAATTGCCTGATCGTCGGCCATAAAGAGCAGTTGCTGAGCCGTCAATGCCACGTCCGAGACATCAATTGGATCGGCCCGCCGCCCACAAGACCCATTGCGGTCGAAACCAAGGTGCGCTACCGCCACGAGGCCGTGAAGGCGATAGTTGCACCCATCGGAGAATCCGATGCCCGGGTTGTGTTTGAAACGCCTGAACCTGCTGTGACACCCGGGCAGGGGGCGGTCTTTTACCAAGGCGATGAAGTGCTCGGCGGAGGATGGATCGAATGAGATCCTATCTCATCGTCACGCTGGGATGCAAAGTGAATCAATGTGAATCCGCGGCACTGGGGCACGCCTTGGAGACGGCGGGGTATGCCCGGACCGACGACAAAGGCGCACCGGATGTCATCGTCGTCAATACCTGTACGGTCACGGGCAAGGCAGCCATGCAGTCGCGCCAGACTATTCGGCAGGCCAGGCGCAGGCACCCCGCCGCCCGGATCGTGGTGACCGGCTGTTATGCCCAGACAGCTCCCGACGAAATAAAGGCCATCGCAGGGGTCGATATGATCGTCGGCCATGATAGCAAATTGCGCATCGCCGACCTGCTCGCTCGCGAACACCGTGCCGCCGATGCGTTGCCCTTCGTACACCACAGGAGCCTTTACGGCTGCAATTTTTCATCGATGCCGTCGGTCGCTTTCGAAGATCGCACCCGCGCCTTTTTAAAAATCCAGGACGGATGCAATACCCGTTGCACATACTGCATCGTTCCCTATGCGCGTGGACAAAGCCGCAGCATGCCGGTCCAGGACGTCCTCGACCATATGCATTCCCTGGCGGGCAAAGCGGTTCGGGAAGTGGTTCTCACCGGAATCCACCTGGGGGTCTATGGTGCGGACCTGACGCCGAGCACTTCGCTGGCGACCGTCATCGAGACGATCCTGGCGAGCACCGCCATCGAACGTATCCGGCTCAGTTCCATAGAACCGGCCGAAGTGGAAGAACGTATCGTAGCGTTAGCCGCGAAGTCCGGTGGCAGGCTATGCCGCCACTTTCATATTCCTTTGCAAAGCGGCGACAACGACGTTTTGGGGCGCATGGGAAGGCCTTATACCCGCCAGGCCTTTTTTGACCTCGTCAGCCGGATACATGCTCATGTGCCGGGCGCGGCCATTGGTGTGGATGTCATGGCCGGATTTCCGGGGGAGAGCGAGGCCGCTTTCGACAACACCTACCGACTGCTTGACGCGCTGCCCATCACCTATCTGCACGTGTTTCCCTATTCACCGCGGAAGGGAACGCCAGCGGCGACCTATCCGCAAAAAGTTCCGGAAAGCACGACCAAAGAGCGATGCCGTCGGTTACGCGATCTCGGCGACAGGAAGCGGACCGCATTTTACCATACCATGATCGGTCAACGTCTCCAGGTGCTCACCGAAACCCGCACCGATCCGGAAACAGGCCAGGCCTTGGGATTGAGCGACAACTATATCCCGGTGGCGGTTGTGGGTGGAGATGTCGAAGCAAACCGGATGATATCGGTCCGCATCACGGCAATCGCGCCCGATGGCAGGGCCGTCGGCCTAATTTAGTGTGCGAAGATACTCTCCAACCGTTCAAGGTCATTGATAACGCGCCAATTACCGCCGCCCTTTTCCGTTTTGCCACGCCATTTTTCGACCCGGTCCAGGTATTTTTTCGGGTCCCGGATGTCGTCGCGCAGTTTGGTGACATTCAAGGCAATGACGTTGAATCCGGAGAGTTGAAACGGCACATCCCGCACATACCCTTTGGCCAACTCTTCCTGGAGATCGGAAAAAATCAGGATATACTTCTGCCCTGCGCCGGCCTCATTAAGATATTCGACGGCTTGCAACAGACCACCCGAAATGTCCGTGTAATTGCTCCCTCTGACAGTCGTCACGAATTGCTCGATGGTTTGCTGAAACGATCGCTTCTGGTTATTGGCCACCGAAGGCCTGGGATCGAAACGGACCTTGGCGACGATGTCTTTTTCGCTGAAACTTCCGGTATCGATTCGTCCGACCGCCAGGGTATCTCCCGGTTGAAGCGTACCCAGCAGATAGTTGATAATGGTCTGAGCCTTTTTCAATTCAGTAGTATAGGTCCCGGAGGTATCGAGCAGCATATAAACACCCCGGCTGCGGTCGACACCTTGGGAACAGCTGGTCATCATCATCCAGCCGATCAATAGCAAAAGAAGGCCTGCTGGTCTCATTCGATCGCCTCCTTTTGCTGGGCGTTGTTTTCCGTCCTCCGACGCCTTTCCCTGGCCTCTCTATCGATCTGATCCCGGCTGTCTCCAGTATCCTTTGTCTGCGATCTCTTTTGTATGATGACACCTTCAAGCCAGAGTGCAGGTACAATGACAAGATCATAGGCATTGATGATCAGCCGCGATATGTAAAAACCCATGTTTCCCAAAAGCCGCAGAACGAATGCAATGATCCGCAGGGCGAAGGCGGCCAGGAGGCCGAGTACCGTTCTGGAGGAGGATATAAAAGATTCAAAAGGAATCGCAACGAAGGTGAGAATAAATGGCAGAATAAATCCCATGATCATCTGGCCGTAGGTTGGAATATTGCTCGTCACGGTCTGGGACGTGTCAATTCCGGCCAATGATTGCCGGAGCGCCTCCATGTCGGCCGCTATGCGATCGCGCATGAAAGCCAGGGAAGATTCGACGCACGCCAGAATAAACAGAAAACTGAACAGGACCCAGAAGATGGTCTTTCTTTTGTTGTCTTCCATGCTGCCGATGATGGAAAACAACCGGGTGATGCGCAGCGCATCCATGACGAAGAATCCCAGAACAATCTCCAAGGACACGATAAACATGCCGGCCACATCGGAAGTCTTGAAATTGCCGATATAGCTGTTGCCGCCAACCATTTCCGACATGGGCAGCGCCACCAAGTTGAAATTGATCATGGCACCGACGACCGCGACGGCCAGGACCACACCGGAAATAAAAAATTGGGTCAGAGAGGATGAAGAGAGCTGCCGTGCGGCTGTTTCGCTTTGATTCAATGTCTTTTCATAGTTATCCATGTATCGATCGATCTTCTTCGATCGCTGATTCAAATTGGAAATGGCTTTTTCCACGCCGCTGAGAGTCTTTTTCACATTGCGCCAAAAAGGCAGCATGCGACTGAGAATGCTGTGACGTTCGGCGACATCGCGGCGGTGCCTCTCAACAGCCGCTTTGTGCTGTTCGTTAAGTGTCTGGTGAATTTCCTCCAGCATGTTCACGACCATACGATCGCCGGTGGGCTTGATGTTGGCAATTGCATCGATCACCTTGACCCAATCGGGCAAGGTCTGGGGAATTTCCGCACTCTTTTGGTAGTCTTCTTCCAGTTTGAGCAGATCTTCGGAAAGCATGCGCTGGACCTTGGGGTATCCTTCCAGGTCCCGGCGGACGGCATCGCTGATCCGATCGAACTCGCGCTCGACCTTTCGTTCCGCCAGTTCCAAACCGGCGGTCATCAGTACCTCCTGGTTGCGCAGCTGAAGCCTTTTTTCGGCCAGTTTTACGGAAGAAGCGGCTAAGCGCATGGCATTGTAGATAATTCTTCCAAATGAAGCCATGGAACGATGAAACGGTTTGCGGGCGAAATACATGGCCAATAACAACAGCACCAGCCAAAGAATACCGGAAAGCAACGGGATGGGTGTGATGGATAATATATGCGCCATGAGAACCTCCACGATTTGGTGTCCATCCACAAAACACGCTTATTCAAAACAGGATCTGTTCTATAACCAACTCAATTATAAATGCAATATATGCGCCAGCGCCCACGCTTCCTGTTATGATATGCGAATTCACAATTCTCAACTGTTTGAGCGATTTTTGTACATAATCCATACAATATTTGACAGTCTCGTAAAATGCGCCTGGGGATACAAAAGTGAACAAGTTCAGTTCGTCGGGTGCGTTGGGTCTATCGGGGCCTGGGAGAATCGATTTGGAGTCGTGAGGTTCACTCGTCGGCCGGAAATTTGCTACCGGGAAGGTCCTCTTTACCAGGACTGTTTATGGCCAGCGCCTTGTCTCCCTCCAGCCGCACATCATAAAAGACGTAAGCCTTTGCCATTTCGCGCAAGTTCTCCACGGATTCCTTTAATTGCAGAATGTGTCCATCCGTACACCGGTTTGCCGTTTCGCTTGCACGACTGCCGCCATTGGGAGCGATCTCATCGATGATGTGCATGCATTGTCCGGTCTGCTTCCATATATACAAAAGCAACTCCTGCAAATTGGCGGCAAGCTCATTGATGCCCGATCCAATCTGCCCGAACTCATCGGAACCGGAAATGTCCACCGTCTCGTTGAGTTTTCCCTGGGCGAGGTTATAGACTGCACGCTGGATTTTTTGGAGGGGATGATGGATTCGGCGCGTGGCGGTTCGCACCCATATGACCGATAAAATCAGGGCAGAAAAATAGCCGGCCGTTAGAAGCAGAAAAACCCGCAGCTTTATGCCGGAATAAGGCGTTTGCGCCGCCTGGGCGTTGCCGAGCGTCTGATCTGACGCAGTAAGGTGGTAATGATCCAAGCCGCTGGATATTTCATTATATACCAGGATAAAGGCCAAGGCAGCGGTGAGCAATACGATCAGTAGTAGCGACCACATCCATCGGCGAATATAGGACAATCCATTATTCATGAGCGGCCAAATCAAAGGCTGACTATCTGTATGAAGTCAAATTCACCGTACTCTTGCATGATGACGGGATTCACAACCGATCCAGGGCGGCGACCTCCTCATCATTGAGCATACGCTCGAGGTCAACGACCACAAGAAGGCCTCTCTGTGTTTCGGTGACGCCGCGGATATACTTGCTTCTAAGACCCGACAAGATAATGTCCGGCGCCGGTAAAATGGTATCTTCACGAACCCTCAATATCGGCGTCACCGAATCCACTCGATATCCTACCTGTCGGCTACCGGCCTGGGCGACTAAAACCCATGATTTTTCTTGGCCCACGGTCGACGGGGATACGCCCATCAGGTGACCCAGGTTGACGATGGGAATGACTTGCCCCCTGAGCTGTGTGATCCCCTCTACGAACCGCGGTGCAGCAATTGCTTCTCCCACTTCCGGTTCACGGAGGATTTCACGAATGGTCAGGATATCGGCACCCAGCAATTTGGGACCGACATGGAAACCGATGAGTTGAACGATATTTTCCTGGTCTAGACTCAGCGCCATAGCGACTCATCCAAAAAGAGGCGGCGTGCCGCAAAGGGCCTGAGGCACGCCGCTCTTTTGTTCATTCAGCGATTACTACTCGCCCGGGTTTTCCCGTTCGCCGGGATTACTGCTGCTCGCGGCATCGAATCCTTCGACGACCTCACCCCTGCGGATCTTGAACTGGGCCACCTGTCGTGTCAGGTTGGCAGACAAGCGCTGCATCTCCAGGGTAATACCCACAACCTGGCTTGCACCGGACGCCGTCTGTTTGGCGCGTTCCGCAGATTCGGTGGTCACCTCTCGCAGATGCTGGGATCGACCGGCCTGGGCATCGGTCAATTGCTTCACATGTTCCGAACGCTGTACGATGCCGCGCATCTCTTCACCCACGGTATTGGATCGCTCCGTGGCCTTGGCCACCTGTTGGGAAATGTGGTTGGCTTTTTCCACCAGCGCGGAGAGCGCCTTTTGGGCCGCTTCACGCCGAGCGCCCTGCTGGCCAGCCATGCCGGCGATATCTTTTGCCAAACGGCTCAGGTCGTCGACCAGTTTATTGACTTCGGATGTATTGTCAGCCAGCAAGTCGGATGCCCGGGCGATCTCTTCGATGGCACGCATGTTGATTTCACCACCCTGGGCAATTTTGTGCAGAGCACCTTGGGAACGGTCGGTCAGACGGGTCCCCTCTTCAACCTTATTGGTCGAATCCTTGATCAGTTGGGTAATCTCCTTGGCAGCTTCGGAAGATCGCTGGGCCAGCTTACCGACTTCGTCCGCGACCACTGCAAAACCACGTCCGTGCACACCAGCTCTGGCCGCTTCGATGGCCGCGTTAAGCGCCAGCAAGTTCGTTTGTTCCGCAATTTCGGTGATGACGCCGATGATGTCTGCAATCTGCTCGGACGAACTCTTAATGGCCTGCATACCTTTAACGGTGGCGTCTACCGTGTTTCGACCTTCTTCGGCTGCATCAAGCACCATGCGGCCTTGCTCGGTGGCCCGGTTGGCGGCCCGAGTCATCTCTTCCACCGATTTTGCAATCTGGCGCATCGACTCGGTCATCTGCAGCACCTGTTCGCTCTGGCGCTGTGCGATGGCGGTAACCTTGCCGCCGGTTTCACCCATGGCCGCCACACGTTCCGTCGCAACGCTCGCTTCCTGGATCTGCTCGCTGCTCGCATCGTCCATCTGTTTCATCTCTTGAATCAGTTGGGTCAACCTTTCAAAAGATTTGTTGGCCACCTCCGCCTGGCTGTTGGAAGCCTGTTGCACCTGGCTGGCAGTTTCACCCATCTGCGCCACGGTCTCGAGCACCGCGACCATCTGTTTTTCTTCCTGCTCGGCACGGTCGCGGTTGGCCGTCGCGCGTTTGGCCACATCTGCGGACTGGCTGTTCACGCCTTTGGCAGCATCTTCAACCATGCCGAATGAATCGCGCATGGCTTTCATCATGTTGTTGAACTCACGACCCATCATGCCGATCTCGTCCCTCGAACTGACGGGTACGTCGAGGGTCAAATCGCGTTCCCGGGCCACCTGACGAATCGTGTTGGCCATGCCGAGAATCGGGCGCGTGATGTTACCAACCAGCAACCAGATGACGCCTGCCAGAACGAGGACGGCCAGCAGGCCGATCATGCCTGCCTGGATTGAAATCTGACGCGCGGGCGCGGTGATGGTTTTCTCCGGGA
The DNA here is from genome assembly GCF_001293685.1 of Desulfatitalea tepidiphila. Lineage (NCBI taxonomy): Bacteria > Pseudomonadati > Thermodesulfobacteriota > Desulfobacteria > Desulfobacterales > Desulfosarcinaceae > Desulfatitalea > Desulfatitalea tepidiphila. The sequence goes on from NZ_BCAG01000003.1 coordinate 2,064,610, forward strand.
TGTTCGTGGCCAGACTCCAAGGTTTATCAGAAAAGCCGATCTGGATGGGTGAGAAAGCGTAAAAGGCCACCTGGCCAGACGTCTTGGAAAGTTTTCTTTCGGTGGCTTCCATACCGTTTTTCACCGCCTGGATGCTCTCCGGCAGGAACTCGAAAAACTCCATCGGTTTGCCGACGTTGCTCCAACGGGTGGGATGGGCGGCAAAAATGCCGTTGTTGGCGATCATAAATCCATACCCATCCTCGTAAAATCTCACGCGTTTGATGATGGCTTCAAATGATTTCAGAGGGATATCGATGCCGACGACGCCCACGACCTGGTCATTGAAACGAATGGGAACGGCCATGACGGTCTTGTATTGTTGTTCGCCATTGATTTCAAAAATGGTGGGATCGAAAACGACCTCACGTCCTGTACTCAGGGGGTTCAGATAATAATCTCCCTTGCCCGGGACATTGTACTCTTGCAGGGGCATCAACTCCGGCAGACCCGTCAGGCGGTTCCAATACGGCACGAAACGGCCCGTTTCATCATGGCCGGCGGCGTTGGCAAACTCCTTGTCCTTATTGTCCAAGGCATTGGGCTCCCAACAGGTCCAAACCGCCACGAAGCTGGGGTATTCCTCCAGAATATTCTTAAGAATGCTGTTGATCGTACCCCGGTCCGGCACACCCCGGTTTTTCATACCCTGCATGGTTTGGGCCAGAGTTCGGGCCGTGTCGATGGCCACCTGCATGTCGGCCTGCACCACCGTGGCCCAATGGCGGCCAACCTCCTTGGCAGCCTCTTCGGCCTGCGCTAATGCATTGTCGCGTGCTTTCCACCAGATATAGGCAATGGACAAAGAAAGCGCCAAAATAGCTACTAAAAGGATCTGAGCCATCATTTTGGGCCTTAACCCCAGTGATCTGATCTTATCCAACATGTTTCTTGCCTCCTGTCCGTAGTTGCCGAAATTTTTCCCGGGCAATTTCCATCCGATTCTAAATTCCTTTTAGTCCGTCAATCCGTGAGCAACATGTCTCACTGGGATTGATTTGCAAAATTTCCCCCCCTCTGAATGAACTCGACCTTTTCAGGTTTCCAGGGGAGTCCAAATACAAATTGGTAATGCTTTTTCGATTATCGGTTCATTAAAAAAAATCTTTAATATGGGAGGGAAGAATTAAATCGATTCGGTTGTGTGTTCAATGAATATAGATAAATCTAAAAGCAATTAAATTATGTATAAAAGCATGGAGCCATAAAATATCATCCGGGTTATTGTCAAACAAAAGATGGACGGCGAATTTCTTGAAAATTAAATAATATTTGAAACTTGCCAGGTAAAAGGGGCAGGGTTAAGTGTGAGGGGGACCTGTTTTTGAAAGATAAAAAGCAATGCCGTTGACGTTAGGCGTTTGGTTTCCATTCGGGCGGGGCTGAACCCCGCCCCTGCAACGCCCGGTCATGACAGCTGCTTGTATTATAACAAGATCTCGTAGGGGCGGGCTTTATGCCCGCCCGCAACGCCCGCGTAAGTTACTGACATTGAGATAAAAGCTGAATCGATAAAGAGGGATTTGTCCGCCGATCGCTACCGCTGTCGAATTGATTTCTTGTCTATGAGCTAAGGGGGGCAGGCCTATCATGACCCCAGAGCCGATGACATCATGTCATTTTGGCGACGAATGAGTGAATTGATCTGCACTTGTTGAGATAGGGACAACGAGCCGAATTCCACGCCGATCCTTTTAATCATTAAAGAAGCGAAGGATCCATTCAGCGCACTGTCGATGGTCGAAACCAACCTGGCGGGCAGATTGCGGATAAAATAGCCTTTGCCGGTTGCAAACAGGTCCACATGGAGGTCGCGGCGGCCGCTCAATCTGTTGGAAACCGCATCCAAATCGACAAACGTGAATGCCATGCCGGTCGAGCTGATCTCCACCATTTGCCCCATCATCTCGGGTTGGGTGTCAACGACGACGTAGACATTTTCATCGACCTGGGTTCGTTTTTCTTTGCGACGGTTGTCTTCGGAAATCTTTTCCATGTACACTCTTTTTCCCCCGCCCCTGACATTTAATACATGAATGGCGTTTATCTTTGAAAACACGTAACGGCCGGGAATAATACGGCATCGCATTTAAGCAATAGCCATACCAAAACGTTATCACGTTGTTATTTATGATATTTACTGTAACTTGATGGCCCTTTTCAGCTCAAAAAATTGCACCCATAGGGATAAATGCACCTTTTTTGCGCACTTTGAAAAAATCCCGATCAAATTTTGTCCATTGGCTTTTGGCACCAATTTCTGTATTCGACCCTGTGAATTGGAACGGGACTCAGAATCATTTTGTGGGGGCGCAACGACATGCAAGCTTTCTGGGATTGGTGGCAGCATCTGCCGGAACATATCGACCCGGTCATTTTCCAAATCGGCAGTTTCCGCCTCCAGTATTATGGCCTGATGTACCTATTGGCCTTCGGCACGACCTACCTCATCGCCCGATACCGCCTTAAAAATGAAACCCGCTGGCATGTATCGATCGAACATTTACAAGGCCTCATGACGGCCATGATCCTCGGACTGATCCTGGGGGCAAGGCTGGGATATGTCGTGTTTTATAATTTTTCTTACTACGCGGTAAATCCTCTGGAAATATTCCTGCCTTTCGAATTTCGCGATGGCATCCGCTTCACCGGCATATCCGGGATGTCCTATCATGGGGGGTTGGTCGGAACCTTTTTGGGTATGTGGTGGTATTCGCGCAAATATCGGTTGGGCGCATTCACCGCCCTGGATCTGCTTCCCCCCTGTGCGGCAGCAGGATATACGTTCGGTCGCATCGGCAACTTTCTCAACGGCGAGTTGTGGGGGCGAGTCACCAGCGCACCGATCGGCATGCATTTTCCCAATGCGGGAGACCATGCCTTGCGCCATCCCTCGCAACTCTACGAGGCTTTCGGCGAAGGCATACTTCTGTTTATCTTGTTGTGGTCGTTACGCCATCGCATCCGCACACCGGGCGTCATGTTCAGCTGCTACCTGATCGGTTACGGCGTGATCCGTTTTGTCATAGAGTTCTTCAGGGAGCCAGATGCGCATCTTGGTTTCGTCTTTTTCACCCTCTCCATGGGCCAGATGCTATGCGGCACCATGATATTGATCGGTCTGGCATCGATGATTTTCTTTTTTAAACTTTCAGGAAATAGTCGTGGAAGCAATCGTCCTGATTAAGCTCGGGATGAAAGGTGGTGGCCATGATCTTATCTTTTTGTATAAATACCGGATCGTTACCACGGCTGGCGTGAACGGTCACCTCTTCACCGACGCGATCGATGCGCGGTGCCCGGATAAAAACCGCGGGGTAGCGTTCTTGTTTCATCACCGGGATGTCGATGAAGTGAACGCTGCTGGCAATTTGTCGCCCGTAGGCATTGCGGATGACCGATATGGGCAATGCGGCGAGGCTCCCCGCATTGCCATCGACCTGTTCCGCCAAAAGAATCGAGCCGGCACACACCCCCCATACCGGCATGCCCTCACGGATTCTTTGGTACAGCGGTGTCCGCATATCGAATTCTTCGAGAAACTTGGCCATCACCGTGCTTTCGCCACCCGGTATGATCAAGCGGTCAATGGCGTTCAACGCCATGCTGTCCCGCACGATCCGATAGGACACGGCACAACGCTTTAAGTGGGGAATATGGTCCAGAAAAGCGCCTTGCAGTCCCAATAAACCGACAATCGTCATACCACACCCCCTGCAAGCCCGCCAAACGATCGAGCCTGTCTATCACCCGCTTTGCCGGTTTGTGCGGCCGGACGGATCAAACACCGCGTTCCGCCATTTTAATGTCGAGGGCCTCTTTCTCGAGGCCGATCATGGCGGTACCGAGGTTTTTGGATATCTCCACCAGCCTGGCAGGATCCTGATAATGGATGACGGCCTGTACGATGGCATGGGCCATTTTAGGCGGATTCTGGGACTTGAAAACGCCGGACCCGACAAATACGCCATCCGAGCCCAACGCCATCATCAACGCCGCGTCGGCCGGTGTCGCAACACCGCCGGCCGCAAAATTCACCACGCTCAGTCGGCCCAAATCCCGGGTCTCCTTGACAAGCGCCACCGGAACGCGCATCTGGCCGGCCAATTGAATCAACTGGTGCTCGTCCAATCCCTTGAGGGCATCGATCTCCTCGTTGATGGCGCGCATATGACGCACTGCCTCGACGATGTTTCCGGTGCCGGCTTCACCCTTGGTCCGGATCATGGCCGCCCCTTCGTTGATCCGTCTCAAAGCCTCACCCAGATTCCGGGCGCCGCACACGAAAGGCACCTTAAACCGATGCTTCTCCACATGGCGGCTCTCGTCGGCGGGCGTCAACACCTCGCTCTCATCGACGAAATCCACACCGATGGCTTCCAAGATACGGGCCTCCATGAAATGGCCGATGCGCACCTTGGCCATTACCGGAACACTCACCGCATCCATGATCGCCTGGATCATGGCCGGATCGCTCATGCGTGCCACCTGCCCATCCTTGCGAATGTCTGCGGGCACCCTCTCCAGGGCCATTACCGCGCAAGCCCCTGCCTCCTGAGCGATACGCGCTTGTTCCGGGGTCGTCACGTCCATGATGACGCCGTTTTTAAACATTTCTGCAAAGCCCTTGTTAATCTTTTCTCTTGCCATGTTGCTATCCCTCTTCCTGAATTGATGTTGCGCGATATTTGTCTCGCGCTGGATTTATAAAATGTCCGAACGATCTACTGTTGCATTTAAAGCAACAATCGTTTAAGTTGATTAGTACAATTAATGAATTGTATTATACGTGTCAAGCATGAATTCAAAAAAACCCCTCTATCGAAAGATCGCCGAAATTATCCAGGGACGGATCGCCGCCGGCCTCTACAAACCGGGTGAACGCATTCCGCCGATACGCACGTTCACAGGCGAGTTCGGCGTCAACAAGGCCACTGTCCACAAGGCCTTCGAACGGCTCAAGATCCAAGGATTGATCGAAAACAAGGTGGGCAGCGGTTCCTACGTGCGCTTTCCCGAAAAGATTGACTCGTTTGCCGGCCGCTTCGATTTCCGGACCGACTATTTGGCGCCCCACCTGTTTGCCCATGAAACGGCACACATCATCTTCAATGATATCTTCTCCAGAGAAAAGCATGGGGCCTTGGCCCCTACCCCGGCCGAGGGTGATCCAGAACTGTTACAGGTCCTGAGCCAGTATTACCATGTGCCGGACCACGGCATGCTGATGATATCTGGCGCCCAACAAGGCCTGGACCTGGTGTCAAAAGTGTTTTCAGCCAAAATCTCGGAATCGATTCTTTTCGAGGACCCGACCTATCCAGGCGCGATTTCCCTGTTCCGCGCGCGCCATTTTGTCCCCTTGCAAGATGACGGACCGGATATCGAACAATTCGATCTGCGCCTGACCGGCCAGATTCGGCTCTTTTATGCCATGCCATCCATTCACAACCCCACGGGGATGTCGTACAGCCGGGAAAAAAAGGAGGCTGTGGTCCAACGCGCCCGGCAACACCCGTTCTATATTATCGAAGACGATTACCTGGGCGAGTTGAGGCGGGCCACACCGCGTTTCATCGACATGGCACCGGATCGCACCATTCATATCAAGTCATTTTCACAAACCACGTCCGCCGGAATCCGCCTAGGGTTCATGGTTGTGCCGACAGATCTTTACGAAAAGTTTGTCTACGCCAAATTCTCATCCGATATCCATTCATTCGGCCTGCTTCAAAAATTTCTACGCGAGTTCATCAAACAGGGCCACTACGCGAAACATATCGAAATGGTCGATCGCGTCGCCCGGCATCGCCGGATGCGGCTGTCAACGTGCATCGAAGCGTTCCCGTTTCTCAAGATCCCACACGAGCAAAACGGATACAGCCTATGGGTCGAATCCCAACTTCCCATGGATTTGTCGCATGCCCCCTGGTGCAGTGGCGATGCGTTTTCTTTTTCGCCCCGCTTCAAAAACTACTTCAAACTTGCCTTCATGCATATGGACGAAGAGAGGTTCGAACAAAGCCTCTCCTATCTTACAGACTTGATACAACGGCATGTGGCCTGCAACTCCAAGGGTGGGTTTAATGAATAACGTTCATTCAGAATCGTCGGCCGGCCTCGCAGAGAGTTGTAATATTGCCCCTTCTGGATTAAAAGCAGATCCGTCGTTTTCACCTAAAGCCCGATTTCAAGGATCAAGTTTACTATGATTACCCTGTTGGACTATGGCGCCGGAAATGTGCGCAGCGTGATCAATGCCATCGAAAGTCTGGGGGAGAAGGTGCAGGTGGCTTCCCATCCCGACCATATCCATGGCGCCCGGAAGCTGGTTTTTCCCGGCGTCGGCGCCTTTGGCAACATGATGCAGATCTTGCACGACAAGCAACTGGTTGAACCGCTGAAGAGATACCTCGCTTCCGGACGTCCATTTCTGGGGATCTGTCTGGGCATGCATGCCTTGTTCGAAGCAAGCGAGGAGTCGCCGGGGATCCCTGGGCTAGCATTTTTCAAAGGTCAGGTCAACCGCTTCGACGTCCCCCTGGCCGTGCCGCATATCGGCTGGAACGGCATCAAGGCGCGTCAGTCGTCACGCCTCTTCAACGATGTGGACAAGGATGAAAAGTTTTATTTCGTCCATTCGTATCATGTGGTTCCCGATGACCAGGGTATCGTCCTCACCACCACGGATTACGGCTATGAATTTGTCAGCGCCATTCAGCAGGGCCAGATCATCGCCACCCAGTATCACCCCGAAAAAAGCGGTCCGGCGGGTTTGCGCCTTCTGCGGAATTTTTTAAATTCATCGCTTGAACCAGCGGCCTTGGCCACCGGCCATGATCGAACCCGGTTGGCCAAACGCATCATCGCCTGTTTGGATGTGCGTGCCAATGACAAAAATAATCTGGTGGTGACCAAGGGAGATCAGTACGACGTTCGGGCGCAGGGTGAGGTGCGTGATCTGGGAAACCCGGTGGATCTGGCTCAGCGCTACTATGAAGAGGGGGCCGATGAAATCACTTTTCTCAATATTACGGGTTTTCGCGACTTTCCATTGGCCGATATGCCTATGCTGGAAGTGCTCGAAAAGACCTCTCGGCGGGTATTCGTCCCACTGACCATCGGCGGCGGCATCCGGGATTTCACCGATGCCAATGGCCGTGCCTATTCCGCGCTGCAGGTGGCCGCGGCCTATTTTCGCTCCGGTGCGGACAAGATTTCCATTGGCAGCGATGCGGTGCCTGTCGTCGAGGCCTATCTTGAGAACGGCAAAGCCACCGGCCAGAGCGCCATAGAACAAATTTCCCGGGTCTACGGCAGCCAGGCCGTCGTCATTTCCATCGATCCGCGGCGCGTCTACGTCCCTTCACCCGCAGATGTTCCCTACCAGGTCATTCACACCGATGTGCCCGGCCCCAACGGTGAATCTTATTGCTGGTACCAATGCACGATCAAGGGGGGACGCGAGGGGCGACCGGTCGATGCCATCACCCTGGCCCAGACCTGTCAGACGCTGGGGGCCGGGGAAATCCTGCTGAATTGCATCGATCGTGACGGCACCAATTCCGGGTACGACCTCGAGCTCGTTCGAGCCGTCAAAAATGCCGTTTCCATACCGGTCATCGCCTCCAGCGGGGCTGGTGCATTGTCGCATTTTTACGACGTGTTCGCTCTCACCGATGCCGATGCCGCCCTTGCGGCAGGTATTTTTCATCGCCGTGAGGTACCGATTCAGGCCGTCAAGCAATTTTTAACCGGCAAGGTGGTGATCCGCAGGATTGCGTCATCGCCCCCAACCAGGCCCATACAGGCTTAAAGTCAATGTCGTCAACTCAAGGCGTTCAGGTTTCCATACGGCCGGGGTTAAACCCTGCCCCAACACCGCCTTTTTATAGCGATTGACTGTATTACAGTCCAAATCTCGAGGGGCGGGCTTTATGCCCGCCCGCAACATCCGCTTAAACTATCGAGATTGCCCCTCAAGTTGACAGTCCTGTAAAAATTCGTTTCTGGACGGCGCCGTAGAAAGGCCAAGATCAAGGCGCGCGACATTCCCTGTCCTGAGGCGTACTTGTCTTACGCTGCAAGGACCACGGGATGAGCGCAACGCAGATACTGGGCTTTTTGCGGCGCGGTCAAAGTTGCCCATGCTCCATCAGGCTGAAATACGACTCGAGATTGAAGATAATGTGGTCGAGCAGTTTAATGCCAAGCGTGTTGCCGGCGGCCTTGAGTTGTGCGGTCACATTCAGATCGTCCTGGCTGGGATTGAGGTTCCCGGATGGATGGTTATGAGCCACGATCACAGCCGAAGCCCTATCGGTGATGGGGTCAGCGAACACTTCACGGGGATGGACCAAAGCTCGATTGACCAATCCGACGGAAACCGTGCGTACCGCGATCACCTCGTTGGCGCCGTTCAGGGAGATGCATAAAAAATGTTCTTGGGTACGATCGGCAATGTGCCGAATAAGAGGATAGGCATCAGGGGGGAAAGCGATCTTGAATCCATGGGGGCGGATGCGCCGCCGGGCAAACTCCAGTCCGGCCACCAGCAGTGAAGCTTTGGCTTTACCGACGCCGTCGATACCCATGAGTTGCTCCACGGTGGCTGAATGGCCGAGGCGGTCCAACTCGTTCAATATTTTCGAGGCTAAGGTCATTACGCCCATTTTGCGATTCCCACTGCCGAGCAGAATCGCCAGGAGCTCCACATCCGAAAGTGCGTGCGCCCCTTTCTGAGCCAATTTTTCTCTGGGGCGCTCATGGATGGGTATATGCTGGATAGACTTCATGGTTGCGTCCTTTGTCACCGGAATCGGTTCTTGAAAAGGAATCACCGGTTATCATGTGTTCGACATTCGCCGAGAAACGATACGAATACCAGGATAGATAGTGTGTTTCCGAAAATGGCCCATTTGTCTGTTTCTGGCAGGGCACTGGATACACAATCCGGCGGCACGGTGCCGCCGCAGGCTGGAAAATCCACGAATATATAGAGATTGTTGACAGTTTTAGGGCTTTATATTTAAATATTTTTCAAGTCAAGGATCTTTCACCCTAGTGGTCGCGGGCAAAAATACAGGGACGCAACGAGATGGTCGAGGCGCCCGGCCCGCAAGGCGCGAGAAGCGAGAACAGCGGGCCTGTTTGAGTGCCGAGCAACGCAGTCGGGACGGGATGCATCGGCCATCGAATGCCGCTGTATTCATGCTTGCGACCACTTAGCTACCAAGGAGCAAATCAGCGTGGATGACCATGGATATGATTTCCGGCGGAAGCATGAGAGGAAAAACTACCTCGCTGATGTCGTTTTTGCATATAAAGGACGTGCATACGGTGGAACGATTAAAAACATCAGCCTCGGAGGGGCCTTCATTACGACGGCCAGTGTGAATCAATTCTCTTCAGGAGACATCATCACCATCAGCATCCCTTTTACGGATGGGTCCAAAAGCGTAAAACGCAGGGCTCGAGTCGGATGGCGGAATGAAATCGGCTTTGCGGTCGAGTTTATCTAAAATTTTTCGCATGCCTTGATCTCGACCTATCGATGCGAACTGAATGCTGTTCGTTAAACCCGTCGTGGGTGGGCACTTATTCAAGGCTATTCAAAAAAGGCGCAAAAATCGATTTAATATGCGCCAAGGAGTCCTCCACGGGTGGCATGAGAAATTTTGCGAACACATCGAGATGAACCAGCGCATTCACGACTGAATCCTTGGAGGAAGCTGCCCGCAATCGCTGAACCATGGCATCGTTGAGTCGTGCGATATCGTTGTATATCTTCACCAGGCCATCGAGGCTCACATCTGCCTGACCCATTCCGTTTGTTGTGAAATAGCGCCCCATGAGATAGGTGGCCGCAGCCCGCCAGAGAGTTTCATCCTTGCTGGCAAAGGGCAGGTGGAAGCGTGCCATGGGTTTGAAAAAATGGGTATACGGACAGCGACTTCCCGCGATCAGCAGGCCCATGAGAGAACTCAACCCCTCTTGAGCCGTGGTTTGCAGTTCCACCCGGCGTTCCGAGCTCACCACACTGACCGATATCTTGTCGAAAGACATCAAATGATCGAATTTGGTGATGGCCGGGACCAAATTCAAGGCGACCGGGCAATGGGGTTCTTTATTGGGTTGCAGGGGGCAATGAACGCATTTTTCGTATTCAAGACGCGTCCAAAAGAGTGCCTTTTTCGGGAGCTCCGTGATCAGTTCGGTTTTTCGTGCATCGAAAGCGAGGTCAAAGATTTCCAGATCCCCATTCGGCAATGTGAATGTGTAGGCAATACGAAAAGTTTTGGGCATGGCGCGATGTCCTCATCGATCGCGTGAAAGAGGTGGAGGATGGACACTGGTGCGATAGTCAGGTGGTGTGTTCAATTGAATGAAATAACCGTGTCTTTTTGTATAACATCCAGCCGCCGCGCGGCATCGTTTTGCCGTCCCTGCCATAGGTGGCAGGCTTGACAATGCAGCCCCAGGGCCCTATATCAATTCGGCCTGCAACCGCTCATTCCTTATATGCATTTTTATCTGCAAAAAACAGGCCGCCCTGTGATCGCGGCTTGGCAGGCGGATCATCACCCGGAAAAATAAACAGACCATGCAGGCATTCGTGCGTTAATGCTTTTCGCCACTACGATTTTTCTCCTATTTTTTCTTCCGGCAACAATCGGTAGTTACTACATCGAGAAATCATTTTTTGGCAACCGGTTCCGCAACATTGTCCTGCTGCTTTTCAGTTATTTGTTCTATGCCTACGGGGCTGCCGAATTCGTTTTTATCCTGTTCTTCTCCACGGTGTCAGATTACCTGATCGGGCTCGCTTTACGTGAATCCAAATACCACAGGAAATGGTGGGTTGGCATCTCCACCATACTGAATTTAGGCCTCATCACCTATTTCAAGTATGCCAATTTTTTAGTCACCGAGATAACCAGTTGGATAGCGGCGATGGGCGTCGATGCACCCCAGGATTGGGTTGCGGTGGCGCTGCCGATCGGCATCTCGTTTTTTACCTTTCAAAAAATGAGCTACATCATCGATATCTACAGAAGGCAAGCCGAGCCGATCACTCGATTCGTAGACTTTGCCCTCTATGTCGCCATGTTTCCCCAATTGATCGCCGGCCCCATCGTTCGATTCAAGGATATTGCAGTCCAGCTCGAACTTCGAGCGGAAACGTGGGAACGTTTCTATCTGGGCGCCATGCGATTTTGCTGGGGGCTTTCGAAAAAGGTGTTTATTGCCGACGCCTGCGGTCAGATTGCCGACGCGGTCTTCGAATTGAATATGGGAGCGTTGGACACCAAAAGCGCCTGGTTGGGAGCCGCGGCCTATACCCTGCAAATCTACTTTGATTTTTCGGCCTACTCGGATATGGCCATCGGTCTTGCCAGGCTCTTCGGTTTCGAATTGCGCGAAAACTTCAACCGCCCCTATGCCGCGGTGAGCATGACTGATTTTTGGCGCAGATGGCATATATCGCTCAGCACCTGGTTCAGAGACTATCTCTACATCCCCCTGGGTGGAAATCGAAAAGGAACGGCCCGCACCGCGTTCAATCTGCTCCTGGTGTTCACTCTATGCGGCCTCTGGCACGGCGCCAATTGGACATTCGTTGCCTGGGGGTTGTATCATGGTTTTTTTCTCGGCATCGAAAGGCTCACCGGCCTTCGCAAACTACCGCAACACCGATGGATGGTGCCACGACGCGCCGTCATTTTTCTTTTGGTGATGTTCGGCTGGGTGCTTTTCCGTTCGGAAAACATCGCATCGGCCATTGGCTTCATGCAAACGATGGTGGTCCCCTCGGACCTTGCGCTGGCATTCGATGTGTACGAGGTGTTGCATCATCGTAACATCTTGTTTATGGCGATTGCAGCAGCGGGGACCCTCGGCGCGTCCCGGTTGCCGACGATCGAAGACATCATGCGCTGCGAGGGGCCTCTGAGAGCGTTCGTAAGCATGGTCCTTCTGTTCATCATGCTTCCCTACTGTGCGGGCACGATGATGGCGGGAGGTAGTCATCCGTTTATCTACTTCCGCTTTTAAGCGACCGACCCAATGCAATACGGCCTGGGCATATGAATTCTGACAAACCTGCTGATCGGCATCGAAAATGGGGGGGACCGCATGTTTTTTCCTTCCTCTTCATGTTGATACTCGTTTTACCCGTTACCTTGGGCGTACTGGGTGTTGCTTCTCCGGCGCTTGACGATACGCCCCAGGCACAAGCGCCGTTGATGGACTTCAGGGCGTTGATGATGCCGGAATACTACCGGGCCTGGGGAAGCTATCTGGATGAGCGGCTGTCGCTGAGCGGAGTGTTGACAAGAATGAAGCGATGGGTGGATTACCGGCTGTTTTCGATGACTGATGTCAAAAGCATCCATGTGGGTCGCGAGGGGTGGCTGTTTCAGCAAGATTCGATCGCGTCGGACCCGACTGCCGCAATCGATCAGAGGCGCCGTTTCCGGCAGATGATATTTCAATTGACGGCGGTCGCCCACCTGGTGGAGACATCGGGACGCCGACTGGTGTTTACCATCGCACCCGACAAAGCGAAGATCTACCCGGAATATCTAGGTTATCTTCCCAAACACACGGAGCTTCGCCAGACCGATTACGACATCTTCCTCGATGAGTGCAAGTTGGCCGATTGCCGGTGGTTCATACCGCTGGACGATCTCTTCATGGCGGCCAAATCAGATGAACACTGGCTATACGACAAGCACAGCGCCGTGTGGAATCAACGCGGTGCCCGTTTGGCCGCCGAAGCGCTGCTCAACGCCGTCTTTGAGGACGATGCATCGATTCAACCCAACTATTATGACCTGGGAGCCCAAGTCATGGGGGCGCCCATCGCGTCTCAGAGACCATCTGCTTCCCAAGACCGGCAGTTATCTTCGCTGGTGCTGTATGGCGGCATGGCGATGAATGAATTGATCCCGAACGTATCGCCCTATTTCAGCCGCACCGATGCGATTGCCACCGATACGATCCCATCGCCGAACCATGGAGAGAATATGTCGCACTATGACGCGGCCATGGTGGTGCTCGATGGGACCCAGATCGATAAATTCGTGCTCGACCTGGACCGTATCTGTAACGTGCTCGACGTCGAATCATTGGCCCAGCAAGCCGATTCAATCCCTTTGATCACTGTTTCCAGCGAATCGCAACTCTCCTTAAGAACTGAAGGGAACAAGCTGGAGGTCAAATCCCTCGGGTCACAGTCCGCTTTTCTACTTCCCCCCCTGCCCGGTTCCGAGCCCGGCGTATTGAGAGTACTTGTAATGGAACTTTCGTCGCCCAATGCCGATACGCTTCGATGGCATATCGGCGCGACGTTTTCCGATGGCGGCGAAAAGCAGATCTTCAAAGGAGACAACCGCCTTTATTTCCCACTACCGGTGCAACCTTCGGTACGCCTCCGCATCCACCCTGGAAGGCATACCGGCCTGTTTTACCTCAACAAAGCCATGGTGCTCGAATACGCCAATGGACTCACCCAGGCGAGCCTGCCGAACGAGGATCAAAGGAGATGGCCCGTCCCAGCCATCGCAAGTGACGAAAGCCATATGGCGAAATCGGCGGGTTCCCGGGAGTCCCTGCCCGCACCCGCTGGCGTCGAGGCGTCCGCGATTCAGCTCCACGATTTTGACGAGAGGCGAATTTTCCAGCGTTCCGGGAAAAGCGCCGACATCGTCGTTTCCGGCGTTTACCGGGGACGACCCGATGCAATAGAAGCGCGGGTTTCGAACCATTCGAACCAGGATTGGGCCACGCCCTGGACCGTCATCGACAACAACCCAACCGACGGAGTCTTCATGGGCATTATGCCTGAAGTCCCCCAAGGTGGGTGGTATCGTCTTGCCGTGCGCTTCTCCAATGACCAGGACATCATGGATGTAGGAAAATCCAGATGGGGTGTCGGCCTGCTGGCGGCCTGCATCGGACAATCCAATATGAAAGAGTGGTTTCATAGCGGCAGCGACCTGTCCCCCCACTCTTTGCTTTCCGTGCATCGCGACAGCCAGTGGATCGCCATGGGGGAATCCGGCAATGGCGCCATTGCACTGGGAAATCGTTTGATCGGCAGACTCGGCATTCCGGTCGGGCTGCTGGATTACGCGGTCAATGGTTCCGGTCTTCGGAAGGAAGCCGACTGGGGCGCCGGCTATTGGCTGGACCGGTCACATGCGTCCATCTACAACCAATTTATTCAGGGTGTCGCAAAAACAGGCGGTATGCTCGAGTATGTCATCTGGATGCAAGGGGAAGCCGATGCGGCGCGGGCCACGATCAGTGAGCGCCAATACCGGAATGCACTTAAAACCTTCCTCGAACAACATCTTCGCCAGGACATCGTCAACGGGTCACACCTTCGACATCTTCCCTTGTTGATCGTTGGCATGCCAAAACGCCCGGTTGGCAAAGATGGCCCTCATCAAGCCATCCGGGCCGCGCTGCATGCCGTGGCCGAAGAGACTGAGGACTGCTACTTGTCGGCGATCTCCATGGATTTGCCAAACATGGGACGGCAACATCTGACCCCTTCCGCCTATACCACGCTGGGACTGCGGGTGGCACAAACGATTCTGTATCTGAACGGCGAAGAGAGTTACTATCGAGGGCCGTCGGTGGTTGGCGCGACCAGGGTGGATACTCAAACCATCGACATTCGAATCGCACACCGGGGAGGCTTCGATTTCAACCCTCGGGTAGCCATCACCGGCTGGGAGCTGGTCGGGGGAGGATCGACTTTGACGACGGCTCAAATTGCGCGCCGAGATGCCGACACGATTCGGATCTCGATGTCCGAGGCATTCAACGGCCCGATAACCATTCGCTATCTCTCTGGCGCCATGCCCGATGCCAATAGGGCCGTTCATGACAACTCGCCCATGGAACTCCCCCTGGAGCCGGCCGAGTTAACCCTCGAGTGAGCCAAGGACGACCAGGATGACGGCATGGGACTCAAATACAATTTCCCTTGACACCTATTCGAAATTTACCCACACTAAAAATATTTGTAATGTTTGCTAAATCTAAAAATCCCATCGGGCCATGACGAAAAAGCTCCCCTCAAAACCAACGGATATCCCTTCGGATCAACTTACCCATGGGACGTCGACGAACGAAGGGCGCCAACAACCGGCCAATGAGGATGGGTGCGCCTTCACTGCGCTGATCGATATGTGCAACCACATCTGCAGGTCCAATCATCTCGACTCATTGCTGCAAATGGTCGCAACTCAAGTTCGAAGCATGGTCCCGTCCGAAGGCAGCATCATCCTGCTCTGTGATCCTGTCGAAAACGGCCCCGTCCCAGCGGCAATGAGTGTCGATCATGGTGAATTGGAAACCGTTTTCAGGTCTGATGGTAAAATGATTGGACAGCGCCTGGCCGGCCACGTGTGTGAAACCGGCATTCCGATTTTAGAAAATCAAGGCAGCCAAACCTGCCATCCGGCACCAGAGGGTTTTGACCTCAACCGGATAGTAAACCGCATCGTGGTTCCGTTAACTGCCTTGAACCGCACGGCAGGCGTCGTGATTGTAGTGAACAAAAGGGATGGCATTTTCAACGAAGCGGATATGGCTCTGCTGAGCACGGTCTGCGGCCTGACGGCATTGGCCATGGAGAATATTCAAGCCCGTGAATCCTTGCTGGATTATCGCAGCCAACTGGAAAATTTCAACACCGCCAGGGACCGCGTGATCCACCAGTTCTCCCATGCGCTTAAAACCCCATTGGCCGTACTGATCGCGTCCTTGAAACTGTTGAGCAGGCATTTGAACCGATCCACTGGCGACGCCTGGCTTCCTGTTTATGATCGCGCCCAGCGAAACTTGGCAAGACTGCTCTCCATCGAGTACGAAATGGAAGACATCCTGGGACAACGGCAGGATAGCACACCACCCACAAAAACGGTTCCAGACCCAAAAGCCGTCCGAGCGAAAGCCGATCTTGAATAACTGTGCCCTCGGGTCAAAAGGAAAGCGCCGATATGACCGACACCCTCTCCAGGAACGACCGGATTCTGAATTCACAGGAACCAGATGTCGATGCATCAAAAATCGAGGGGGAGGACATCAGTACCACCGCGTGCCAGGACGCGGAAACGGAAACGGTCCAAGAGTCCTTTTTCCGTCAGGTCAACATCGAGTTTTTGTTCCACGAGTTGAAAGACCCGGTCAGCATCATTGAAACGGGCGTCCGCATGCTTTTGGATAAAAAGACGGCCATGAACCCCTTGAGTCCATCCCAGGAACGCACCCTGACCCGGATATTGCGCAATGTCCACAAAACCCGCGATATGCTCAACGAATTACTGGAAGTCGGCCGAGCCGAAAGCGCCTGCTTCAATTGCCATGTGTTTGATCCCATCCGTCTCCTGCACGAAAAGCTGCTGGAGGTGATCGAAAAGAACGATCCTGAACTTTACGAAGAAATTCGACAGGAGCCGGATCAGCAAGGTTGTATGGCGATTCTGGGCAAGAGGGGCATCCGCCTCGACATCGCACCATCGGCGAGAGGCGTGACCATGGCGCAGGATGAACTGAAATTCGGTCAAATGGTTGGCAATCTGCTAAAAAACGGGCTCTACTACCGGCGTCGGCAACTCCTCATTCATATATCTTTTCAACACGAACGTCTGTCCATCGCGGTCCGTGACGATGGCCCGGGTATCGCCCCAGAACATCACGAGGACATATTCATGCGCTACAAACAGATTCTCGCGCCGGCGGGGGTCGCCCGAAGCAGTCATGGATTGGGATTGGCGGTTTCCCGCATTATGGCAAGATCCATGGGCGGCGACATCACCATCGAAAGCGAATTGGGTTTCGGCGCCTTGTTCAAACTGGCGTTGCCCGTTTCGCACCCCAAAACCAACAACGGTTGATACAATACTTAACCATTCGATATCTTTCGATATAAAAATTCCCTCCAAGTGTTTGCAGATCCAACTGCCGCAATAAACGGCCGATTTTTAATTTCATGCTAAATTTTCCGCCGCACAGGTCGATAATAGAATTGGATCGGGACTCGGTTTTTTTAAAAACGCCCAAGGCATGTTCCCGCTGTTCAAGCACAGCCCAAACTGCATCAGAAAAGGGGGTAGTTTCATGAAAATGTTAAATAAATTAAGCCACATGGCATTTTTTTGCATCATCATGCTGGTGGCAAGCTCGCCGTGCTGGGGGGCGGATACGATTAAAATCGGCATCATCGGGCCCATGAAGTTTGAAGTAGGCCAGGCACAATGGAACGGTGCGGAACTTGCCGCCGAGCAGATAAACGCGGAAGGTGGCATGAGAGTGGGGAACCGAAGAATGAAAGTGGAGATCATTAAGGCCGACTCCAACGAATTCTTCAGCATACCGGACGCGGTCAATGCCATGGAAAGATTGATTCTAAAAGATAAGGTGGATTTCGTGGCAGGCGGATTCAGAACCGAAGCCGTCTTGGCCATGCAAGACATGGCCATGGACAATAAAATCATCTTCGCCGGCGCCGGCGCTGCACACCCCGAACTCTGCCTGAGGGTAGCCAAGGACTACAATCGCTATAAATATTGGTTCCGCATAGCCCCCATAAACTCCTCATATCTCGTTAAAAATATGTTTCATCAAGTCCTCAGCGTGGCGACCTACATGAAAAAGAATCTCAATATTGACCGCCTCAAAGTGGCCATTGTCGCCGATAAAGCCATGTGGGCCGATGGAATGGTAAAAGCCGCCGAAAGTTATCTGCCCATGATGGGTATGGAGGTGGTTGGAAACTGGCGGCCATTGCCGACTGCCACGGATGTCACTGCGGAGCTTACGGCCATTCAGCGGACCGGTGCCCATATGATCCTGACGATGAATACGGGTCCGGTGGGCATTCCACTGCCCAAGCAGGCCGGTGAACTTAAAATTCCAGCAGTCGTGATGGGGATTAACACAACAGCCGCTAAAGAAGACTTCTGGGACACGACCCAAGGCATGTGCAACTACAGCATGACAACTGAAAGCTACTGTAGAGGCGTCGAATACAACGAGTTGACCGCCCCATTTGTGGAAACTTATTACAAGCGCTACGGCGCCACGCCCTCATATACTTCGGCGACTTATAGCTTCATCAAACACATTCTGCCCGCCGCCATCGAAAAAGCGGGGTCTCTGAATTCGGATAAACTGGTATCCATTATCGAAGACAGCGTCAACAAAACGCCTGCCGGCATGGTGGCATTTGAAAAAGATTCAGAGGGGCGTCATCTCCACGAATTGAAGGCCGGTCCGGGATGGGCGACATTCCTGGCCGTGCAATGGGTCGATGGCCAGATGCAAGCGGTTTGGCCTCACTTCAAATGGACTAGCCCTTATTGGCAGTATAGCGTCGAGCCGCCGGACCAACCCAATAAATATAGCCTCAAGGGGTTAAAACCCTATGTAATTCCACCTTGGGTCACAGCTGCCTATAAAAAGTAGGTGCTCAGACTCACCAAGTTGCTTAAGGCAAAATCACCGGTCCGAGATGAATTGCAGGCCGGCATCTGCGAGACCCATAAATGCTTCACACTACAGCAGCCCTTCAGACGAAGGGCTGCTTTTTCATTGCCTTGTCACTAAAAACCACCTGTTTTCTATCTATCTTAATTTAATAAGTATTTTAGATGGAATACGTAATTAGGTACCGTAGTTCATAGTCACTTATTTAGTATTGCCTTTTGGTAATTTATTGATATAATACGTTTCCATACACCCACCACCCCATCCACAGAGGCGCAATTGCAGTTGAATCCGCGATCGTTTTCGTCAGGGTTCGATTCAAACCGTCGTAAAAAGGAGAGGTGATATGAAGGAGCTGATTAGTTTTATTGCGCAGTCATTGGTGGATCATCCTGATGCAGTCAGCGTTAGCGAGGTAGAAGGAAATCAAACAACCGTATTGGAATTGAAGGTGGCCAAAGAAGATCTCGGCAAGGTGATTGGAAAGCAAGGGAGAACCGCTCAAGCGATGCGAACCATCCTAAGTGCCGTTTCATCCAAAGTCAAAAAACGGACCGTGCTTGAAATCATCGAGTAGAATACCCTACCGCTAAAGGTTGCTTGGGCGGGCGATCCAGGCCCGCCCGCCTTCTAACTGTTGGTCCTAAGAGCCATGGTAATGGTCATGTTTCTTTCGGTTTAAAATCTCTTCGACGAAAATCACGTCCAAAAGCCCCATCTCGTCTGTGGGAGTCCTGGCGATCAGCTCATCCAACCTATCCTTTTCAATTCGAAAAAAATGACGGGTATTGATCTTCTCTTTCATTGTATTGAACTCCTTTAGTATTAACTCACCAGAAGGAATGTGCTTCTGAGGAATGTGATTGATGACAAACTAAGATCGTTTAAAAGCAATTTTCCTGCCATTGAAGGCGCATATATTTTTGTATTTATTCAGCCACTTAAATTTTGGCCAGAAAATATTGACGCCCAAGTCCATGACAAGAATTTGGCAGGACGACAACATCGACACATTAAGAGTCACGGCCACTTCGCATGCATCGAAGCGAAGCAGCACGGTGGGATGGACATTTACGGTGAGATGGGCAAAGCTAGATTTTATCTTTTCCCGAGGCTGTCAATGCGGCTTTGATAAATTCCCTGAAAAGTGGGTGTGGGTCCATGGGACGCGATTTGAATTCTGGATGAAACTGACAGCCCAGGTACCAGGGATGCGATTCCAATTCAACGATCTCGACCAGATCCCCTTGGGGTGAGGTTCCACTGATCACCAACCCATTTTCCTGCAATCTGGATTTATATGCATTGTTGAATTCGTATCGGTGCCTGTGACGCTCGGAAATTTCATCCTGACCATATGCCGCATGGGCCATGGTGTCAGGTGCCAATTTACATGGATAGGCGCCCAAACGCATGGTGCCGCCTTTGTCGGAATTCATATCCCGCTTCTGCACGGTCTGCGTCTGTTCATCAAACCACTCTGTCATTAGATAGATCACAGGAAAAGGAGTGTCCTGGTCGATTTCCGAACTGTGGGCCTTCTCCATTCCGGCGACATGGCGGGCAAATTCAACTACCGCGATCTGCATACCCAGGCAGATGCCAAAATAGGGGACCTGATGTTCGCGCGCAAACTGTGCGGCGCAGATCTTTCCCTCTATCCCGCGCGACCCGAATCCACCCGGAACAAGAATCCCGTCTGCGCTGGACAATTTCTGGGCGCAATTCTCGGGGGTAATGGTTTCGGAATCCACAAAGAGCAGATTCACCTGGCATTTATGCGGCAACCCACCGTGTACCAGGGCTTCGTTGAGACTTTTATAGGACTCGGTGAGATCCACATATTTTCCGACGATGGCGATGGCCACCTGGTGTTCGGGATGGGTCAGCCGATAACACAGCTGTTCCCAATTCTCGAGGCGTGGCGTACGGGTCCAGATGTTCAGCAGTTCGACGATTTTATTGTCCAGACCCTCCTTATGGTAGACCAGCGGCACCTCGTAGATACAACTGACATCCTTGGCAGTAATAACGGCGTCGGTGCTGACATTGCAAAAGAGGGCGATTTTCGATTTGATATCGTTCGAGAGATATCGGTCGGCACGGCACAGCAGGATATCGGGTTGTATACCGATGCTGCGCAGTTCTTTGACGCTGTGTTGCGTGGGTTTGGTTTTAACCTCGCCGGCGGTGGCGATGAATGGAACCAGGGTCAAATGAATGTAGAGCACATTTTCCTTGCCCTCGTCCGCCCGAAATTGCCGAATCGCCTCGAGAAACGGCAGACTCTCGATATCACCGATGGTACCACCGATCTCGACGATCACGATATCTACACCTTTTGATACCAGGCGGATACTGCTTTTGATCTCGTCGGTAATATGAGGAATGACCTGTACAGTGCCGCCCAGATATTCTCCCCGACGCTCTTTGCTGATCACCTGATCGTATATTTTTCCAGTGGTAAAATTATTGTTGTGGCCCAGGCGAGCATGGGTGAAGCGCTCATAGTGACCGAGATCGAGATCCGTCTCCGCTCCGTCATCGGTGACGAAAACCTCTCCATGTTGGAAGGGATTCATGGTGCCCGGATCGACATTGATGTACGGATCGAGCTTTTGCAAGGTGACGGTCAGCCCCCGACTTTCTAAAAGTGCCCCGATCGCGGCCGACGCCAATCCCTTGCCAAGAGAAGAGAGAACACCACCTGTCACGAATATGAATTTGGCACCTTTTTCACTCATGTGCTATGCCTTGCCCTCCTTGTGGAACCTTTCGTCCGGGTTTCTTGTTTTTTAACATAAACACCCCGGATGTGAAAGCAGGATTTGACAGTGCGGATGGATCACGAAGACATCGGAGAGGTTGGCTTTCGGTCTTGCGGTCCAAAAAGTCCTAATTCTCGAATTTTTGCTGAAACTGTTCGATGGCCCGCTGCACTTCATCCACACCGCTCTCCGGTACGGCAGGTGTGGCAACTGACTCCTCAGAAGGGTAATTCCGCATCAATTGGGCAATATCAAAAAGGTCACCATGCAAATCGGCATCCACCGCCAACCCTATGGCGTCGATGCGTCGAATCAGCCGCCCCTGATGTTGCGTCTCGACACGGGCGGGATACCAGAGATTATCTTTCTTCTGCCAATCGCGATATAAAAATTCTATGCGTTCATCGGGTTCGTCACTTGAGACGTTGATCCATCTCACTGGCAGGAGACTTTCCTTGTCCACCCATACCTGAGATACACTTTCGTCCGGATAGTCGGCACCGATGACATACACCACGCGGCCTTCGAAAATACCAAGGCTGGTTGTCCCCGTATCCACATTCGATGAAAGCAACATTTTGTGAAGCGCGTAGCGGGACCGATAGAGAAGAAGATCTTTGTACCTGTCGAACCGGCTTTCAGGATCATCGGTCCGATATCCGTCCACGATCGTGATTGTCTCTCTGCCGGATTGAACAAAAATACGTTCGATTTGAGCGTTACGGGTGTCCGAACGAAATCGATCTGGAAAAAAATAGCTTAAGGTTTCCCTGATCACCAATTCTTGTTCGGGGGTTGCACTATCTATCAGGGTCACCTGCTGATCGACACGCAATGTTTTAGCGCCCGCCAAATTCCGTGTCATCAACTCCAATACGTGTGGACCCTCCAAAACATGGCTGTGCACCGAAAACGCGGACAGCAGCACGCTGAGTGCTGCTGCCGCGATCAACAAGCAAAACTGTTTCGAACAAGATCGTGAGATCCGATCTGGCATTCCCTTGATTCCTCTTGCATCGTTTACCCACATTCTGCAAACGAGCATTCCAGCGATTTTCCCTCTATTCATCCGCAATAAAAATATCCTGGGCATACCGCGCGGCAACCCCGAGTTCCTCTTCGATGCGGATCAGCTGATTGTACTTTGCAACGCGGTCGGTGCGCGACATCGAGCCGGTCTTGATCTGGCCGGCGTTGACCGCCACGGCCAAGTCCGCGATAAAGGTATCTTCGGTCTCGCCGGAGCGATGGGAAATGACCGTCGTGTAGCCGGCCTCCTTGGCCATTTCGATGGCCTGCAAGGTTTCGGTGACCGTACCGATCTGATTGAGTTTGATCAAGATCGAGTTGGCCACGCCGTCTTCGATTCCCTTGGCCAATATCTTGGGATTGGTGACGAACACGTCATCGCCGACCAACTGGATCACTTCATCCATATGCTCGGTCATCAACTCCCAGCTCTTCCAATCCTGTTCGGCCAATCCGTCTTCGATGGAAAGAATCGGGTACTTTTCAATCAAATCCGTATAGTAGGCAATCATCTCTTCCGAATTGAGCGAGCGGTTTTCCGACTTCAACACATATTGGCCTTTTTGATAAAATTCACTGGCCGCGGCATCCAATGCCAGCCCGATCTCTTTACCCGGTTTGTACCCTGCGGCCTGAATGGCATCGATAATATAAGCCAACGCCTCTTCATTGGAACTCAGATTCGGTGCGAACCCCCCTTCATCCCCCACGGATGTACTCAACCCTTTTTTGCTCAGGATCTTTTTCAAGGCATGGAATGTTTCGGCCCCCATTTGCACGGCTTGGGAAATTGATTTGGCCCCGAAGGGCACGATCATGAACTCCTGGATGTCGAGGTTGTTGGCGGCATGTGCGCCGCCATTGATCACATTCATCATGGGCACCGGCAGCGTCCTCGCGTTGATGCCACCGATGTAGCGATACAAAGGCAGACCGATGGCCTGGGCAGCAGCGCGCGTCGCGGCCATGGAGACGCCCAGGATGGCATTGGCACCGAGCTTGGATTTGTTTTCGGTACCATCCAGGGCAATCATGGTTAGATCGAGGGTCATCTGATCCGCTGCATCCAAACCCAGGACCGCCGTGGCAATGGTGGTATTGACGTTTTTCACGGCATTGGCCACCCCCTTGCCGCCAAAGCGCTTGGCACGCGTGTTTCGCAGTTCCAATGCTTCGCGCGTTCCGGTAGAAGCACCCGATGGCACAGCCGCACGACCGGTGGCCCCACACGCCAGGGTAACATCCACCTCCACGGTTGGATTTCCCCGAGAGTCCAATATCTCCCTGCCTTTTACTTCAATGATTTCAGTCATCGCATCCCCCCGTCTTGGCTATTCACTTCCCGGACCAATAACGTCGTGGCATTTTAAGCGCTTTCATCGTTCTTCACCTAAAATGTCCACAGCCGCTGGACCACATCGTTCAAGGAAGCCGGCCGTTAAAATAAATATGGTGAATCTCCTCGAAATTATCCGAAAAACCTAAACCAAGGTGTTGATGGACATCAAACTGTTCTGATCATTTACGCCTGAAGGCGGTTCCTGCGAATGGTGCAACACGCAATAACGACTTGACAATTTAACGGCGCATGTTACTCTGACCGCCAGGCCTTGTCAAGAAGATGGCCTGCTTTTTAAGGCAGTTAGTATGAATTATGCAGCTGCCTCAACAGCAGAAATAATAAGGGGGGCCGATGTACTGATGGGAGAAAAGAGCCTATACTCGGAAGGTCATCTATTCGTTGCGGCCATTCGTATCCTGGAGCATCAAAACGGGGCGCCGCCGGACATGAATCAAATCTGCACGCTGATCCGATTTTCGAATGAACAGGCCGGCCTTATCAGCCGTCGTTTGCAGGAAGCCGGTATTGTCGAGCCGGTTTCGGGGCCGTTCGGCGACCGATGGGTGGTTGCCGACCACCCCAAACTGGAAGAACTGCCCAGAGAAACGGAAGTCAGCCAGTTGGACAACGCACTGAAAAAATTCCAGTCGGAACGCGACAAACTCGCCGAGAAGGTCGCCTCAATTAAAGAACAACAGGCTAAAAAGAAAAAAGAGCTATTCGCCGACATCGAAAAAAAGTTGAAAAAAGACCTTTCAAACAAATAGGGTCGACACGCCTGTCTTATCCCCGAAGGCAGCATCAGGCCTTGACGCGCTTGATGGCGGCCCCCAGCGACTGGAACTTTTCTTCCATCGCTTCATAACCGCGATCCAAATGGTAAACCCGGTTGACCTCGGTCGTATTATCCGCAATCAAACCCGCCAGAACCAGGCAGGCACTGGCCCTCAAATCGCTGGCCATCACCGGCGCGCCGGAAAGTCGCTTGACGCCCTTGACCAGGGCTGAATTGCCTGAAACAGTGATGTCCGCTCCCATGCGCCGAAGCTCGCTGACATGAATGAAGCGGTTTTCGAAAATGGTTTCCGATATCAGGCACGATCCTTTGGCCACCGTCATCAGGGTCATGAACTGGGCCTGCATATCGGTGGGAAACCCCGGATAGGGCAATGTCTTGATATCCACGCTGTTGATCGCCGGTCCGCCCTGAACGTGAAGGACCGCCCCCTGCACATCGATACGCGCACCGGCCAGCCTTAATTTGTGGATGATCGCCTCGTTGTGCTCCGGTTCGGCGCCTTGGATGGTCACATCGCCCCCGGTCAATGCTGCGGCGGTCATAAAGGTGCCTGTCTCGATGCGATCGGGAATGATGCGCGCGGTGACCGGCCGCAATGTATCCACGCCATGGATAACGATCTCGGGGGTGCCGGCTCCCCTTACATCGCCCCCCATCTGATTGATTACATCGGCCAGGGCCGAGACTTCAGGCTCGCAGGCGGCGTTTCGAAGAATCGTGGTGCCTTGGGCCAATGCAGCGGCCATCATCAGGTTCTCGGTTCCTGTCACGGTGACGACATCGAAGTAGATCTCGGCGCCTTTCAACTGGTCGCAGGCGGCCTCCACGTAACCGTGCGTGAGGTCGATTCTGGCCCCCATCAAACCCAGCCCCCGCAGATGCAAGTTGATCGGCCGCGCACCTATGGCGCATCCGCCGGGCAACGACACACGCGCCTTTTTCATTCGGGCCAGGAGCGGGCCAAGCACCAGAATGGAGGCCCGCATTTTGCGAACCAGATCATAGGGCGCTTCATGGCAGTTCAGACCGCCGGCATCCACGGAAACGGTATGACCCTCCCTTTGGCAACGTACGCCCAGATGGACGAGCAGATCCAATGTGCTTTGAATGTCTTTCAATACAGGCACGTTTGAAAACGAATTCGGCCCATCGCACAAAAGGGACGAGATCAATATCGGCAGGGCGGCATTCTTTGCGCCACTGATCTGCACGGTTCCCCTTAAAGGCCGCCCCCCTCGTACAAGAATCTTATCCATGCTCTCTATTTTCCTCTCACATGAATCCAGGCAAAAAGATGTGATACTCTATCATGGTCGTCCGAGCGAACAAGAAAAAAGAGCGTTTCCCATTGCCTGAGAAACGCTCTTAAGGGATCTCAATGATTACCGATCAAGAGAGAGATACGAAGGATACCTTAATGGTGATGCCCTCCCTTACCCTGGGCGGTGTCCACTACGGCCTTGATGACGCAGTACGTCATGCCGAGACCGATCACCGACAGCGCATACCACAGGCCACCGTGAAAAACCATGTGCCCCATGTCCCATACCCATTCGAAATTAAAAGGGAACATTTAAAGCCTCCTTACAGTTCCAATCTTAGGATGCGGTGGCCGCCTCTTCGACGGTGTCGGGTACCGTTACCGGATTGAGCTCCTTTTCCTGGGGAAAAATCGGCAAGTAACGGTAGGAAATCATGATCAGGATGACGCCATATGCAACTGGCAGGATGGTTGTCGCCACCTCCTGCCAACTGGGGATATACAGCGCCCAGCTATCGAAGGTCATGACCGGCACGGCCATGGTTTGCAGCACCATGACCCAGCGGTTGAGCGATACACCGATGATGGCCAGAACCGTAGCGAGCACACGCCAGAACCCACTTTCCCGAGTCGGCTTGTAAATCAACAGCAAGCCGGGGAGCCAACCGCACAGGACGATTTCGGTGAACAAGATCCATTTTCCATACAATGCATTGTTCTGGAAAAAGAATTCCCACTGAAGCCCTTTCGATGGCGCGGTGCTGTACATCCAGTAGAGGGTATCGGCAGTTTTGGCGATGATATAGGTAAATATCATCCATCCTGAAATCTTGGCCAAAAGAAAAACCACATTATCTTTGACCAGTTTTTTTCGAGTGATTTTTTCGGTCAACCAGGTAATGAAGAGGGTGAACGACGGTCCAAAAGCGGCCGCCGACCAGGTGAAAAGGAAAAAGGTGAACGGCCAGATCAAGATATGTTCACGATAGGAAAAAGGCCTTCCGAACAGCACGCCTGCCACGCCCCCCAGGGAACCCTGGTGGAAGAAGGAGAGAAATGCGCCGGTGGCGGCAAATACGGCCATGATCGAATGCATGTTGTGGCCCAGGTTGTGGAAAAAAGGCACCTTGTCGATCTGTCGGTTTTCCAGAACCAGAGGAATGTACTCAATGGTCAGGACAGCGAAATAACACGAGAGGCAGAAAGCCACTTCGGTCAGCATGGAATGCACGTTGGCATGCCAGAAGATAAACCAGCTGCGCAGGGGTTGTCCGACATCGATGGCCAGAATCAGCAGCGCCGAGCTATAGCAGATAAACCCGATCAAGACGGCGTAGTTGATGATATTTTTCAGCTCATCTTTGCCGATGACATACCGGAGCAATCCAGAGAAAAAGGCGCCACCGCCCAAGGCGATAACCGCCAGGTCGGCCCATATCCACAAGGCAAACCCATAATAATCGTTCATGTTGGTTTGATTCAGCCCTTTGATCCAGCATAGCAGCATGGCATAGACGCCCCATAGTAGAACGGCGCCCACTACAGCCAAGCCCAGCAGGAATTTCCATAGGGAACACCGTTTGACGCCCTCGGGTATCAATGCAGAATCCATAAGGTTGCGCTCCTTGTTCTCCTTGCTATTCAAATCGATCTATCGATTCCACCCCTGTCGCTGCTCGTTCTGTCGCAACGGCATGGGGGTACTCAAGATGTATCTTCCCCATCAACCGTGCGTGTCGGCCTTGCCTTGCAAACCGACGGGTTCGCCAGGCAGATAGTTGTCCCCGGACTTGCGTACCCAGTCCCGACTCGACAAATAGTATACCTTGGTATTGGTGCCCAGACGTTCCAACAACCGGAACGCACGAGGATTATGGGAGCGATAATGGTGCTCTATATCGGGCTTGACGATTTGATGCACCAGATGTTCGGGATTGTTTAAATCGCCAAACACGATGGCGCCTGCCGGACAGGCCTGGGTACAGGCGGTCTGATATTCCTCTTCACGGATCTCACGCCGGCCTTCCGCATAGGCCTTGTCCCTTGCTTGCTGGTATCGATGAAAGCAGAAGCTGCATTTTTCCACCACGCCGCGCATTCGAGGCGACACATTCGGACTGAGGGATTTTTCCATACCGGCCGGCCAGACCGGGTCCCACCAGTTGAAATAACGGGCATGATAAGGACAGGCGGCCATGCAGTAACGGCATCCGAAACAACGCGTATAAATCTGGCTGACAATACCGGTTTCGACGCTGTAATCAGTCGCCGTGGCGGGGCATACCGAAACACAGGGGGAGTGCCCCTCGTGCTGCCCCGCACAGTGTTGGCACGGTCGCGGGATGAAGGCCACTTCCGTATTCGGAAACTTTTCGTTGTTGGAAATCTTGTATACCCGCAGCCAAGTGATGCTCAGCAGTTTGTCGGTTTCATCCTGCTTGAACGGCACATTGTTCTCGGAAAAACAAGCCACCATACAGGAGCCGCATCCCGTGCATTTGTCTACGTCAATCGCCATGCCGTATCGTTTGGGCCGATGTTGTGTCTGCGTCTGCGTCTGTTTCATCAGAACCTCGTTTAAGCAGTTTGAGCCTGTTTTGATAAGTCGTCAGGATCCATTGTCGTCCGATCCGGGGTGCCGCCGGCCATCCGGCGAAAGGCCACTACCCTTTTGCAAGTTTAGCCCAGCTGCCCCAAGCCGCATCCAGACCGGACGCCGGATCCTCCACCGGAGCGATCAGTTGGTTGACATTAACGCCCTTGCCGGCCAGAAAACCATCATAGGCGGTATGCCCCAGTCCACGGGCCATGGCCACGATGCCCGGTCGAATGCCCTCGTCCAGGTGAACACGAACGTCGGCACTGCCCGCCGGTGTCGTGATCGTGGCCGACGCTCCTTCTTTCAGGTTCAACTTTGCGGCGGTTTCAGGATTCAACTCCACGAAGCCGGCCTGCCCTTTAAGTGTCGTGTCTGAAAGGATTTTCAGCATGAAGGGGGAACTGCCGACATATTGGCTGCTCAGCCGGATGGTATCGTACGCAACGAGCTGCAGTGGATACTCACTTTCGTCCCCGGCCGGAAGCGGCGCATCCGCCAGGTAAATGGCGCCGATGGTTTCGTTCATCAAAACAAACTTACCGGATGCCGTTTTAAACCCATCAGCACCAGCGGCATGAGTGGTTTCCGGCACTTCCCAGTGGCCCTTTTCCAACAGGGTTTCCCAAGCATCGGACAGGGTCTCCTTCAGGCAGGTCGCATAGTCGGTCCATGGGAAAGCAGCTGCCACGGATCCTTCCATCGCATGGGCGATCTGGATAATCGTGTCACCGACATGCTGGGTGTTGTGGAGCGGGGCAACGACGGGGCGACACAATCCGACCCTGCGCCGGGTAGTACCGGCCTTGACTGGAACGTCCTCATATCTTTCCAAATAGATAGGGTTGGGCAAAATGAGGTCGGATTGCATGGCGGTTTCATCCATAAAGGATGAAAAACTGACGACAAAAGGAATCTTGGAAAATGCCGTCCGCACCTTGTCGGCACCCGGCAGACTGTAACATGGATTGGATTCGGCGACCAGCAGTGCCTGCAGATCGGCGCTGCCGGCACCGACGGCCTCGATCATGCGGTGCACTTTATAGCCGGGATTGGGATAGACGACATCGCCCTTCTGGTCCAGCCGTGGGGTTTGCAATCCGGCGGCGGCAACGTCATCCGGCTGCAGTGCGGGCCATTGAATATAATCGTAACCCGCCATGGCTTGAATCCCGCCCGGACGATTGATACTGCCTGCCAGCGCATTGAGTGCGTTTACCGCCAATGCCTCTTTGAGACTTCCGGGTTGCTGCCCCTTGCCTTTACCGTACACCGCCAATGGATGCTTGGCATCTGCAAAGGCGATCGCAGTACTGATGATTTGGTCTGTGGCAAGCCCGGTGCGATCCGCGATTTTCTCGGGCGCGTATTTTTCGGCGACCATGGCGGAAAACGCCTCGAATCCCTCGGCCCACTGGGAGACGAATCCGTGGTCGTATCGATTTCTTGTGATGAGCACGTGTGCGATGGAAAGCGCCACATCCGCCTCGGTCCCGGGTTTGGGGGCGAGCCAGATATCCGACTTGGCGGCCGTATTCGAGAGCCTCGAATCGATCTGGGCCAATTTTCCACCATCCGCCCTGAGCCGATTGACGGCCTGCATCATCCTCGGAGAGGCGCCATATCCTTCTAGAAGGGCGCTGCCGAAGCTGAGGACAAAATCCGCCTGCTCCACATCCATCCCCACGAATCCTTCCTCTCCCTGGGTCAGGGCCAGGACTGCTGCCTGGCTATCCTCCATGGAGGGCATGCGATAGAAGTTGGGCGACCCGACGGCGGTCAGCAATCGTTTCATCAATTGCGGAACCGTACCCGTGTCTTCAGATGCTAGGGCGGCCACGGCCTGGGGCTGACCTTTGCTGCGCAGGTCATTCAGTCGGCCGGCGACCTCTTCGATGGCTTCCTCCCAGGATATTGTTTGCCAGCGGTTTTCCCCCCGTTCGCCCACGCGTTTCAAAGGCGCCTGGATCCGAGTGGGACCATACAGCAGCTGCAAACCGGATAACCCCAGCAGACATATGCCGCCGGGATTCATGCCGCTCGACTCCTGACCTTCGATTTTCACGGCCCGCTCGTCGACCTTTCGAACGCGAATGCCGCAATGCCCGGGGCACAGGGTGCAGGTGGTATTGATGTAAGCATATTCGCCGTCCGGGGGGACCGGCGTCCATGGCCAGTTTTGGGACCAGATGGAAAGATCGTCGGTCAGTTTCCAAGGTAATGGCGAAAGAGCCGTTCCCGCGGCGCCTCCGATGGAAAAGGCCAAAAAGCATCGTCTGGACAGTTTCATAAATTTACCTCAGCCTATCTCGCCCATTGGTGTTTCGTGTTGATGTGCATCGACGCCGATCCTGCGGTTGCATTTCCGTGTCCTGCGATCATTTGTGGCAAACGAAGCACGCGTCCCGGCCGGTTTGCACGCTGGAATCGTGAAGGGTATCATGCTGGGCATGGCATTGCGCGCAGTCATCCATCTTCATCCGATCCCACGTATTCTGTTTAAAACCGGCGATGTTGCGTCCCCAGATATCCCGGCTCAGTCCGGTGATGCGATTCTCTTCGTAGGGCTTTAAACTTTCGGATTTGCCGATAGGACCGTGGCACGTTTCGCAATCCATTTTAGCGCCGAACACATGTGCCGAATGGGAGAAAAAGACACAGTCGGGCTGACGGGAATAGACCAGCCACGGCACCTCTCTGTCCGTGGCGACGTAATGCTCGACGAAAATCTTTTCATTCTCGCTCTCTCCGAGCAACTCCGCGTGGCAATCGGTACACTGCGCCAGGCGGGGGGATCCTGAGAAAGAGCCGTCTTCCCGGAAAAAGTGACAGCTTTGGCAACCGTTGTCGACCTGTTCCAGATGAAGCTTGTGGTTGAAATCGATGGGTTGGCTTTTTTGGCTGTACAGCAGCTTCGGGAATATCGACCAACCGACAACCATACTCAATGCCAGGCCGAGAATGAAAAATAGGAGAATGTAGGGGCCACTTCGGGGGTCACTCGGTGAGGAGGCGTGGGCGTCACCTGTCCTGCCGTCTGTTTGGTGCTTCTCGTTGCTGCTCATGGACACTCCGTCATGTTGTTATGGGATCCGGTTCGATCTGTTAAAATCGCTTACCACATCGCCAGCCACATTTTCGGCGGGTCGGCCCTTGCCATGCCATCGGCGGAACCGACTTACCATATGACAAACGGGCTTTTGCCCGAACTGCACTTCAACAGGATATCTTTCAGCACGTTGCGGCAAATGCCGGAGAGGCGCCACGAAAGGCTTTTTTCTATCCAGACCGCCCTATTTTGTCAAGCCAAATTCAACGGATAGGGGGTCGTCCACAAATAGGATCCTGTTTGTGGATGGGCCCTAAATAGTCCCATGGGGGGAAATTATAATTGTTCTCCATAGCTGTGCAGACCTGCCAGCCAATAATTCACGCCAAAATAGGTGAACAGCACGGCACCGAAGCCAACGATCGATAGCACTGCGATCCGTTTGCCACGCCATCCGCGCATCATCCTGAAATGCAACAGCGCGGCATAAATCAACCAGGTGATCAACGACCAGGTCTCCTTGGGGTCCCAGCTCCAATAACGGGTCCATGCCTGTTTGGCCCAGACGGCACCGGTAATAATGCCGACGGTCAGAAAGAGGAAACCGAACAACACCAATTGGTGCGTCAGTTCGTCCAGCAGCGCTGAGGAAGGTAGCCGCCCGGCCAGGTGTTGGGCAGGCGCTCTCTGGTCCTCGGATTTCATCAGGTACATGATGCTGATGGCAAAGGCCACTGCAAACGCTGCGTATCCGAGGAAACAGGTGATCACGTGTGCGATCAACCAGTTGCTTTTCAAAGCCGGTATAAGGGGTTGGATGCTTTTATCCGGTGACAAGGAGGCGTAGGCAAGCGCAAGACAGGCCAAGGGCATGGCGAAAGCGCCCATGGTACGATTCTTGTATCGACGTTCCATCAAGAGATAGATCAAGCCAATGGTCCAGGCAAAAAAGACCAGGGATTCATACATGTTCGAAAAAGGAGCATGGCCGAATTCATCGCCCATCCGGTAGGATTCGATCCATCGCATGGCGATCCCGATGGTGCTGCCCAACCATGCGAACAGTGCGACCCACGTGGCCATTTTTCCCACCGATTCTTTGTGGAAAACCCATGCGAACAGATAGAGTGTGCCTGCCGCACCATATATAAAGGTGACCGCGGAAAGGACCCAAGCGTTATACTCCATGTTTTCAACCCTCGATTTGTTAAATAGATTACTCTTCCGATAAGTTTGAAGCTCTATTTTCACGGGTGCCGTCAGCCATCTCACACAGTTCATCGGCCATCCGCTCCAGCTCAAGCTTGAATCCCATCTTGGCCTTATTGGCCTTTCCGGCCACCAAGACCCTGGTCGCCCCGTCCATGGCAGCCACATCGACCACCAGTTGCCGATGGGACATGAAAAAGGTAATCCAGCACCCGATGATCATCAGCACGAAGCCCGAATAGACCAACTCGATGCCCGGATCGTAGACGACCTGCAGTCCCGTGTAGTATCGTTCCTCCACGTGGGGCCTGATTTCAGCCATCACCGAAATGACCACTTGTCCCTTGCGCATGGAATCGAACTTGGGAAAATGGAAAGGCAATGTCACCGCCTGCGCCTCTCCCCCGCCGGTGGTCAGGTTCACGATGAGCGCGGGTCCCAATGCCATGTTCATGAACTTCGCCTCCGGCAGGAATTCCTCGACGCTGAGCCGGCCCAGCCCCTCGGGGATCTCCAGGGTTTCTCCCATGGATACCTCGGCCGTATAGACCATGCCCGATGCGACACTCTGAAATTGTAATTCGATCTTTTCGGGAGGCGCTGTCATCGGTGGCAGGGCCGGTTGACCGCCGTCCATTTTCCCATAGCTGGATTGATACAGACCTATGCCCTGGTGGTAGAGGGGGTCGTTCACGATAATGTCTCTTTTCAGGATCTCCCGGCCCGCTTCGATAATCGTGACGCTGGATCTGAATTCTTTGGGTCTGTTGCCCCCCTCGTAAAACGAAACATTGAAATCATCGCATCGTACCTGAAACGGAAGCTGCAGTTGGCGGCCCGTGTGGCGAAGATCGATGGAATCGGCCGTTTCGCCTTCGGGAATGGCGACAAATCCTTCAAACCCAAAATTCGAACCGATCAGACCACCCAAGAGCAGCACCACGATACTGAAATGGACGACATAGACCCCCAATCGGCTTAAGCGCCCTTTTTCGGCGGTCACGGCAAATCCGCTTTCCGTATCTATCACCCTACAATAGCGAAAACTCCTGGCCACCTTGTCGCGAAAGGGTTCCCGGAGCTGGGCCGCGTCCAGACCGCTGTTGAATTCGATGCGGTCTTGACGTTTCCGATAATTCTCCAGATCGAACTTCGGGTGGCGCGTAAAAATCACTTTACCAGTGGTTTTCAAACGGTCGATCGAACATACCACGATATTGGCCACGAGCAGGGCCATCAATCCGATAAACCACCAGGAGTGGTACATGTCCACGATATCGAGGATGAGAAACAGTTGGTATCTGAAGAGGCCGAAAATTCGGATATAATCTTCTGCGCCGGCGTTCTGGGGTATCACCGTCCCGAATATCGAGAGCACCGCCATACATAACAACAGCACAACGGTCAGCTTGAGAGAAGCGAAAAAATCCCACAAGCTACTGATAATATTTGCTGAAACATCGTTTTTCAAGCTCATTTACAGGGCCTTTTTCCCTCCATTATGTGCGATCAACGGGATAATCGCTGGTGCGAATTCGCTGTTTAGCAGATCGGCAATGAGGTGACAACCCACCATCGCGGGTCCACGCTAACCCAATGTGAATTTTCGGCAAAACAGGCAATATTGGCTTAATTGCGATGTGCCGGCACAATGACCAGCCTGGCGGCCTGGCTGTCGATCACATACCGACGGGCCATCGAGGTGATCTCGGCAGCGGTGATGGCGGCATAATCCCTTTCGATGGTCCTGGCCCAATCGATCTGTTCCGGGTGGCGGCTCGCACCGATCAGTACACTGTTGAGCCAGTATCGATTCGACTGACGCATATCTTTGATCTGCACCAGGGTTGGGTCCAAAGCGCGTCTCAACTCATCCGGGTGGATACCTTGAGCAGCCAAACCAGATCCAATCTGCTCCACCTTTTCGGCAATAGAATCCACGTGCCGGGGATCGACAAGCAGCATGCAAAGCAGCATACCGTAACCGTCATAAGCGCGGTAGGCGCGGTGATAAGCATAAGGCGAATAGGCAGCCCCCAGCTTCTCACGCACCTGGACCCTGAGTCTTTCCGAGAAAATCTCCGAAAGAATCGACAAACGTCTTGTCCTTCCGATGTCCCAAAAATCATCGGTAGGATAAGCTACCACCACCATTCCTCTGTCGATGGCCGTATCGATTTTCAATTCAAAGGACTCGCCCCTTGGAAATACTGGACCAGGACGGTCTTGGGCGGCAGCCGCCACATCGGATCTCTTCTTCAATGCCCCAAAATATAGGGAGACCAATTGGGTGGCTTCTTCCACCGAAAAATCCCCCACCAGAGAAATTTCGAGCGGACCTTGTGCCATTTGTGCTCCGAACCAGCGCTCGATTTCAGGGATGGTTCTCTCTTTCAGATGGTTCAAGGCGGGCCAGCCCAAACGGGTATCGCCGCCTCCAAGTACCTTCATACCTTCAAGCTGCAATATGCCTTCGACGCTGTGGACCATCCCGCGATGCTTTTGTTCAAGCTGTTTGAAAGCAAGCTCGAGTGATTCCGGACGATAGCCCGGGTCTTTTATCATGGTGTAAAGCAATTGCAGCAATAGCGGCAGCTCGGAACTCGATGCGTTTCCCTCCAGAACAAACATGTCTTCACGCACATCCAGGCTCATTTCGGCCTGCCTGCCGGCCAGCGCCTGTTCCAGCTCGATTCGGTTCATCGTACCGAAACCGGAGTCGTTGATGACCATTTCAGTCAATTGCGCGAGTCCGGGCTGATCCGGGGGTTCGGAATAGCGTCCCGCCCCGAAGGAGAGTGCGGCACTGATTTCATTTTTTTTGAAATCGGTTCTCTTCATCAACAGCGTCACCCCGTTTTCAAAAAGCACTCGCACAACTCCCAGATCGTCCATGCGCACCTGCTCTTTGATCTGTCCTGCCCGCGATGGCATCTCTAAGTAGGGAAATGTCGACAGCTCCCGGTCAGTCGGCGGCTCGACGCTCTCCTGTAAACTGGAAAGATAAGTGGAACGAACGATGTGCTCGGGCGTAGAGGCGTCCCCGGTCAAATCGGCATTTCCGGTCACCAGAACGAGACGATGATCTTCCGGCCAAAGTGATGAAAACGCCCTGTTCACATCATTCAAATCGGCTTGATCGATCATCGGTGAGAGCAACTGCTGTCGCTGTAGTGACGATTGAAACGCCTGCCAGTGATTGAAACTGCCCATCACCTGTTGTGCCAGGGCCCGGCTTTCCCTGGTTCCCATCTCATCCACATCCCGCTGAAGATCTGCCCGCATCGATTTTTTGACACGCTCGAGCTCAGATGGCGTAAAGCCAAAAACCAATGCCTGCCTGAGCGTTTGTTCCAGAAGGGGTAACACTTCCTTCCACTGTTCCGGCTTGCAATCCACCGATATGTTGCTGTAACGAATCTGCTGGAGAAAATCTCCCGAACCGACCTCTGCACGGGTTATCGTCCCTTTGTTTTCGTGAACGAGACTGTCGAGCCGCCATTGCATCATGCGATCGGCGAGTTCTTTCAGAAGGGTATCCTTTTGCCGCCCGGTACCATCGGGCAAAGGAACCTCCTGCCGCACCGTTTCAATGCTCACGGTGGTTGCGCCCGACTCTTTTTCATAGTGATAAAAAGTTTTCAGTCCCTGGTGACTGAAACGACCGAAAGGCGGCAGATCCCTCTTGGGGCTGCGAGCCCGCATACTTTCAAATTGTGCCTTTATCAAGGGTTCGGCCCGGGCCCGATCAAAATCACCGACCATCACCAGGAACATTCGTTCAGGTCGGTACCAGGCATCGTAAAATTGTCTCAACCGCTTTGAATCGAAATCGAGGATGCTTTCGGTTTTCCCGATGGGAAAGCGTTTCGCTACCAGACTCCCCGGCATCTCAAAGTTGAACGTCGCTTTCAATGTTCGATAATGGGCGGAATCGCGTGCGCGCTTTTCAGCCAAAACGACCCCTTTTTCCTTTTCCACCTCTTCGTGTAAAAAAAGTGCGCCTTCGGCGAAGTCTCCCAACACCAAAAGTCCGTCCGCAATACTCTGGGGATCGCCGCTTGGCAGCAGGATATCATAGACAGTTTCACCAAAACCGGTGTGCGCGTTTGCATCCGGTCCAAATTGCATACCGATCCGTTGAAAGTACTTGACCAATTCGCCCGGGGGAAAATGCTTTGAACCATCGAAAAGCATATGCTCCAAAAAATGGGCGATTCCCTCTTCTCCTTCAAACTCGGCCAATGATCCGGATTGAACATACAAATGAATGCTCACCCTATTGAGCGGGGTCCTGTTCTCCAGCATGACGTATCGAAAACCATTGTCCAAACGCCCCAACATCAAAGCTGGATCAGGTTCGAGATCACTACCCGTGTGGGGCCAATCCGGCTTTTCAATCAATACCTGGGCCGAATTTTCCGGCGGTGTGGAAGCGCCGAAGTGGGCACAACCCGCCAGCAAGAAAATGGTGCACAAAAAAAGGCTTCTTTTAATCCCGGTCCAAATTGAAACAGGCATGATGACTGTCCTTTTTTCTCAGTTCACGTTTCGGAAAACCAATATCAGCCATCTCAGGCAAGACGGTTGAGTTCAACACATATTTGTTGGACTGAAAGATCTTTCTTGAGACAGCTTGAACAAAATAAGAATGCAAAAAAAGGATGGCAAGTTTTTAAAAGGGACGGAAATGGAGATCGTCGATGAAAGGTGTGAACTCGGAATAGATGATTTTATGATCCGCCTGGCAGAGAGGAGGCCTTTTGAATTAACACCAAAGAAGGTCCTTCAGCGCCACCTGCATAGCGCAGGGGCGCTGAAAGATCGCCTCTCTATCAAATAGCATTTCCGATGCGTTCTATCCGGAAAAACAAGCACCCCTGAGCAAAGGGCACAATACAGCGGCTGCTATGCCTTTACGTAAACACCGCGGCTGACCGTCTTGATCATTCCTTTTTTGCTCAGCTTGTAAAGGGCATTGCTCAATTGACGCGATTCCAGATTGGTCTTGGATTTCAGATTGGCGATGTCTGCCCCGTTCTTGCTTTTGGCGATCACATCAAGCACGTTCTCCAAAACCGTACCCTTGCCTGCGGCGGCCGGCGCTGGTTTGGCAGCAGCTTTTTTGGTTTTTGGGGCTTTGGCCTTGCTTGCAGCTTTCTTCTTGGGTTTGGCTGCAGCCTTTGACTTTGCAGGTGCGGCTTTGACAGGTTGCGCTGCCAATTGATCGTTTAATTTTTCCAGTTTTTGGGCGAGGCTCGTCAAATTTTTCGCGATGGTCTTAATTTGGGTCTGTACTTTCTTCATATTACTACCTCCTTAATGTTTTAATTTCGTTACGAAATTTACCCTTTTAACTCAGCCCTATTATACGACTCGAAAATTGTCAACAACTTCTTATAAAAAAAGTAGCATTATTTTATGCCTTTAAATTTGCAAAGCATAAAAATCTTCGCACACCCGCTTGGCACAAGCATTTGGTAGAAAAGAGAACAAATAGAACCTTTGTCGAATTTTTACTGCACAAATGCTAATTCACCGAATATTAACCAATATCAGGACCTAAGGGACCGCACCCGAACCAAGGGAAACCTTATCGGACCTCCGGATGAAATTTTAACTCTGCAGGCGCCTGATAGGGGAAGACAACCCAATCTACCTGAGAAACGGATTACCAAATCTCGCGTTGCGCTGCTATCATTGCTCTCCCGATCGAAGGGGGGACGGTTTTATGTTACTGACGCCTCCCGGTATGCGTCTGACCCGCTTGAACCATATCGCCGGCCGTCTGTTTTTATTGAGTTGGAAGGGTCAGGATGTTATAAAAACAACTGCACCAAAAACCATATCGAGGATCTGATTTGATGACCCATAGCGGAGACCAAGGGCAATCTGAAGGAAAAAGCATACAGTTTCATGAATTGCTCAATCCTGAACAATTGGAAGCTGTCACCTTTGGAGATGGTCCCTTATTGGTGATCGCCGGCGCAGGAAGTGGAAAGACACGCACCTTGACCCATCGGGTCGCCCATCTCGTTCAACGGGGCGTTGCCCCCAATACCATTCTCCTGCTCTCCTTCACACGCAAGGCTTCCCAGGAGATGCTCAGGCGCGCCTCAGAATTACTGGATCGACGTTGTCGTGAAGTCGCCGGAGGGACATTTCATTCTTTTTCCAACAGCATCTTGCGTCGATATTCGGCCAAAATCGGTTTTCCCCAAGGCTTTTCCATCATGGACCGGAGTGATGCGGAGGACCTCATCGGATTCATTCGCAAAGCGCTCGACACCACCGAACAGGGACGTCACTTGCCTAGAAAATCCACCCTGGCAACCCTGTTCAGCCGTGCCATAAATAAAAACACCACCCTGGAAGAAATTATTTATGAAGACTACCCACACTTTGGTTTCCAGATCGATCTGATCAACAAGATATGGATCGGTTATCAAAATCGAAAACGCGAATTGAGTCTTCTCGATTTTGATGACCTGCTTGTCTATTTTCATCGATTACTCTCTGAGAATCCGGATGTGCGTGATCGCCTGACGACTTCCTATACCCACATTCTGGTAGACGAATACCAGGACACCAATTTCATTCAAGCGGAAATCGTCTCTTTGCTTGCCGGCAAAAACGAAAACATCATGGTTGTCGGTGACGATGCGCAAAGCATCTATGCATTCCGGGGAGCCAATTACAAAAATATCATCGAATTTCCTAATAGATTTCCCGGGACCCGCCTGATCAAACTTGAAGAAAACTACCGGAGCCTGCAACCGATTCTCGACCTTGCCAACGCTGTCATCGAACCAGCAACAGAAAAGTATTCGAAGTGTCTGTTTACCCGCAGAGGTGGCGGCGATCTGCCGGTCCTGGTGGCATCAGCCAGTGAAAATGCCCAGTCCCGATATGTAACACAGGAAATTTTACGACTCCGCAACGAAGGAGTCGCTTTGGATCGCATCGCAGTGTTGTTCCGGGCAAGCTTCCAGGCGTTCGACCTGGAAGTGGAGCTAAACCGCGCGGCCATCTCCTATGTAAAGGTCGGCGGTTTTAAATTCACCGAATCGGCCCATATCAAGGATATTCTTGCACACCTCAGAATATTCGCCGCACCACAGGATCAATTGAGCTGGACCCGAGTCCTTTTGTTGGTAGAAAAAATCGGACCTGCCACTGCCCTGCGGATCTATACGGCCGTTCTCAAGGAGGGTGCCGGCCCCACCGGGTTGCTGAGTGCAAAGCTTAAAATGAAACCCAATGCCGGATTCGACCGTCTCAAACAACTGATTGCAGCCATGGATGCGACACCGCATCCAATTTCCCGCTGGGGGGAAATAGTGCTGGAATACTACAAACCTTATTTGGAAACCGCCTACGATGACCACCCCCGCCGACTGAGAGACCTGGAGCAACTCATTAGTATCATGGAGAGATACGACCGGCTGGATGATTTCCTGGATGATATGGCCCTGGATCCGCCCAACGACAGTGTTGCCAATGGTCTGGCCCCAACGGACTCGCATCGGAACCAGCTTGTGCTATCGACCATTCACTCGGCCAAAGGGCTGGAATGGCATACGGTTTTTATTATATGGGCCCTGGATGGGCGGTTCCCGTCCATCCAAGCCATCGACAACCCCGACACCCTGGAAGAGGAACGCCGCCTGATGTACGTCGCCATCACCAGGGCCCAGCAATCCTTGCACATCACCTATCCGGTTCAGATTTTCGATCGCGCGACGCAATCATTGCTATATGAACCGTCCCGTTTTTTGGAG
This sequence comes from Desulfatitalea tepidiphila, assembly GCF_001293685.1. Classification (NCBI taxonomy): domain Bacteria; kingdom Pseudomonadati; phylum Thermodesulfobacteriota; class Desulfobacteria; order Desulfobacterales; family Desulfosarcinaceae; genus Desulfatitalea; species Desulfatitalea tepidiphila. The sequence continues at coordinate 2,104,987 of NZ_BCAG01000003.1, forward strand.
GATGCACCGGAAGCACTACTCAAGCGCCGCTTTTTCACCCCCCACTAAACGCCCGGCGTCGCACGATCCTAACCGGTAGCGCAGATGACTTCGTGGATCGATCGACCTCCAGTTGCCTTTATGAATCCTACCATTAATGGTGGTCCCTGTGTTTCCCAAAACAATATATTGAGCTTTTTTCCTTTACCTGCCGATACCGACCATGCTAACAGACCGCTAACATTTTCTTGACAAGACGCTGACGCAACCGCACCGCGACGCCGGTTGCACCGAAAGAGGCCGAGAGAGCCAACCGGCGGGAACGACAACAGCTGACCTATGCTTACTGAATACAGCGTTCTTATTATAGGATACATCTTCGGCTTTTACATGGCCTGGAACATAGGTGCCAACGATGTGGCCAATTCAATGGCCTCGGCCGTCGGCGCCAAGGCGATCACCATTCGACAGGCAGTTTTAATTGCCGCCATCCTGAATATCCTGGGCGCGACGCTGATCGGCTCCCATGTGACCAACACCATTCGAAAAGGCATCGTTTCCACCGAGGTGATGAGTGATCCGCACCTGGCCCTCATTGGGGCCCTGTCCGCGCTTCTTGCCGCCGCCCTGTGGGTTTCGTTCGCCACTTGGAAATCGTTGCCCGTTTCCACCACCCACTCCATCGTCGGCTCGATGATCGGTTTCGGCATCATGGCGGGCGGCATGAAGGTGATCAACTGGATGAAACTTTTCGCCGTCGTAATGAGTTGGATCATCTCACCTATTTTTAGTTTGATCATCGGTTACGTACTTTTTAAGCTTATCGTGCGTCTGATTCTATCCCAGGAGAACGCGGCCGCGGCCGCCTGGCGGCTCTCTCCCGTTTTCATCGGCAGCGCCTGTTTCGTGGTCGTCCTCTCGTTTCTGTTTAAAACTCCATTGGGCCAGCAATTGGCGATCGGAACCCCCATGGCGATATTGATTGCGATCGCCGCGTCAGTGGCGCTGGGCATCGCCGGGCGCTGGGGCATCAGAAAGCTCCTGGCTGAAAAGGGAGACACGGTCGAACTGATCTTTCGGAGGATCCAAATCGGCACCTCATGCTATGTGGCTCTGGCTCAAGGTGCCAACGATGTGGCCAATGCCATTGGTCCCTTGGCCGTGATCTATTTCATCGTCAAGACCGGTTCGGTGGGTTCGACGGTGCCGGTCCCGATTTTCCTTCTCCTTTTTGGCGGAGCCGGCATCGCCTGCGGCATTTGGATGGCCGGCTCCCGAGTCATGACCACCCTGGGCACCAAAATCACGACCTTGACGAACACCCGCGGTTTTTCCGTGGATTTTGCAGCCGCCACCACCGTATTGTTGGCTTCCAAGCTTGGGCTGCCGGTTTCGACCACCCATGCCGCTGTCGGGGGCGTATTGGGTGTCGGACTTGCCCGTGGAATTGAGGCCGTTAACTTCAGAATCGTTTTTCAAATTATGATTTACTGGATACTGACGGTGCCGGCCGCCGCTTTGACCAGCATGCTCTTGTTCTGGGTGCTTCGTGCCATATATTAGATTGAATTAGGGAGGGATCGATGCGTTTGCCATTTTTCTCCATGTTTTTAACCTCACCATTTGAAGGCATTCAAGAGCATGCCGAAAAAATCAAGGAGTGCGCCTGGTCCTTTCAGCAGGCCATCGAATGCTATATCTCCATTCGCTGCACCCGCTTTGAAGAGTTGCGGCAGGAGGTTTGTCGAATGGAACGTGAGGCCGACGGTATCAAGCGACGCATCCGTGGGCACCTGCCCATAGGCACATTGATGCCGGTCAGCAAGTTCCAGCTGTTTCGCTACCTGCGTGAACAAGATGGCGTGCTCGACGCGTTGGAGGATGCCTTGGATTGGATATCCTATCGTGCGGAAGCGGGAATCCCGCCGGAAGTGGAAAAAGATTTTTTGCTGCTCGTGGATGCGGTCATCGATCCCATCGAGGAACTGTACAAAATGGTTTGTGAAGCCCGCAAATATTTTAAAACCTATAATGAAGATCAGCGAACCGTGGTCAAGGATATCATCCGCAATTTACGGCAGCAGGAGCATGATGCCGACAAACTCGAGGATGCCATTAAAAGGAACATCTTTCACAAATGCACCGATGCCGTCACGGTTTATCATACGGTGCGGCTCGCCGAGATCATCGGCTCCATTGCCGATCATGCCGAAAATGCGGGTGATATGATGCGGGCCATGCTTGCCAAATAGCCAATGCCCTCCATGGACCTTAGAAGAATGCCCATTTGATATAAAGGGCCAGAATAATCCATAGCACGGCACACAGGATGTAGGCCTTCCAGTTTGTCAGGCGTTCTGCCATCCCATGCTCGGTCACTTTTCCAAGGCGTGTCTTGCAATAGGGGCACACCTTGGCATCCAGCGGAACATACTCATAACATTCGGGGCACTTTTTGCTGGCATATTTCCTCTCTTGGTCCGTCCAGCCCTTCTTTGCCATGCGCTCCCCTCCTCATACATATGCAATGCCAACACCTGAGTGAAAAACGACTCCGCCAAAACCATGTCGAGCTTCTGACCTATGAGAATTTACTGGATCATATCCCGCTTGATCTCAATACGACCGTTCGCCCTTAAATCGGACAGCCATTGTTGAAAAGCAGCCTGTTTTTTTTGTTCGACCAAACGACGCATCAGATCGCTTTTTTCCGTTTCAAAGCCATCGGCATCTGCCGCTTTTCGGTCCTTATATTGAATCATGTACCACGATCCTTTTGCCTTGAACACTTCATCTGGAAAGGGCTGGTCGGCTTGGAGCATAAATGCCGACTTCGACAATGCGGGTTCATATCCGATACCCGGTACGACACCGTTTCTCTTGAAAAATCCTGTTTCAGCGACCGTGAGCCCGAATGAAGCGGCCGTGCTCGCGAAATCAGCCCCCGCCTTCAAATCGGTCAGACACTTTTCGGCATCCTTCCTGGCCTGCTCGTCCTGACGAAGTGCAACGGCGTCCGCCTTGGCCTGCTCGAACACCTGCTCGAGCGGTGGAATTTCAGACGCTTTTTGCTCCGTCACCTGGATCAGATAATATCCATTGCCAAAGTCTTGAATTTCACTGATGTCCATCTTCTGCAATCCCAAGGCGACCTTGGCAAATTCAGCGCCATTGTTGATCCTCTCTTCTTGGGGACCCTCCGGACCGAAAAAGTCGGTCTGAAAAACAGGCAGTTGATTCTGTTGGGCGGCTGCAGCCAGGTCATCTCCATCATAGACCGCATCATACATCGACTCTGCTTTCTGGAGAGCGATTTTACCGGCCTGCTCGTCAATGATTTTTTCCCGGATGCGATCGGTCGCTTCCACCAGACTCTCAATCTTTGCCTCGTTGATCTTTTCAACTTTAATCAGATGCCATCCGAAACGGCTCCTTACCGGTTCACTGATCTCACCGGCCTGCATTGCAAAGGCCTTATCCGCAAAGGGCTTGACCATTTCATCTCTTTTGAAAGCTCCCAGATAACCGTCTTGTTCACGGGAAGGCCCCTCGGAATGTTTTCGGGCCAGCTGGTCAAAAGGCTCACCCGCTTTGGCCAGCTTAAAAACCTCCTCGGCCCTCTTCTGTTGGTCGGCGACAGTTTGTTCATCGGCATCTTCATCGAGCTTAAAAAGAATATGACGTGCCTCGACGGTTTTTTCGCGTTTGAACTCGTCAGGATGTTCGTTGTAATACTGCGCGATCTGCTCGTCCGTCACCTTCACTTCGGCCTTATAAGCCGTCGGATCAAAATGGAGGTAGACGACTTTGACTTGGGGATCGGTCTTGTATTGTTCCTTATGTTCCTCAAAATAGGTTTCGACTTCTGGCCTGGTCACGGTAATATCTTTATATCGTTCAGGAGAGAACACCACATAATTCAGATTCACTTCGGCATTGTACCAATCATACCACTGGCGAGCTTCCTCCTCTGTCACAATCGCACTGTTGGCCACCAGCTCTCGCAATTGGTCCATTAGCAAATCCTGCCTCAAGCCGTCACGGAACTCCGCGGTCGTAACCCTATTCTGCGCCAGAATGTAACTCGCACGCTGTTCGTCAAAAACTCCGTTGTTCTGGAAAGCCGGAATAGCATAAATCGCCTGATCCAATGTTTCTTCGGCAATTTGAAGATCCAAACGTTCCGCCTCCTGAACCATCAACACCTGATCTATGAGCTGATTCAGAGCCTGCTCTTTGAGGTTGAGGTTTTGGAGCAACCCATTGTCCAAGGCCCCACCATACATACGACGATACTGCTCGAGCAACCGATCGTAGTGCTGCCGGTAGGCCGTATAGGAAATCGCCTCATCGTTGACCTCGGCAACCGTGTTCGCTTGCCGGGTGGTAAAACTACCAACGCCCCAAAACACAAAAACAACGACGATGGCGAACAGCACCACCTTGATCATCCAGTTGCCTGCTTGCTTGCGCATAATACTGAGCATGCCGATTTCTCTCCTGAGCCGGCTTCGCCGGAGTATGAAAGTAGAAAGATGTGCGGGCCAGAAAGATGGCGTATGGCATGGTTTGAATCATCCTGACCTCCTTCTGCCGCACATCCGTTTCAAGGGATCTTTTGCATTAAAGACCTTCAATGAAATCCGTTCTGACAAAATCCTTCATGCATTAAACGAGGAATATTAGGCGGTATTGCCATCTTTGTCAATCATTACAAGCACCCTGCGAAGATGGTATCGGCCCAAGAGTGATTGTTTCTGCTAAACTATTTAAAAATTGCGTTGACAGAAGATTATCAGTTTGTTAGGTAGCCCATTCACGTTCGGGGCTGTAGCTCAGCTGGGAGAGCGCATGACTGGCAGTCATGAGGTCAGGGGTTCGATCCCCCTCAGCTCCACCAAATTTTAAATATACGGGGACTGTCTAATCAAACAGTCCCCGTTTTTTTTGATGGATAAGAAATCCGGTCTAGATAGAGATGAATCGCAACGGCGCCTCGGCACAAGACGATAAATCGCCGAACGCGCTGTTTGGCGTCCATGAGAGAAACAAACCCCTCAGCTCATGTGGCTATATATAAAGGTGAGGATACCGGTCAGCACGAAAAGACTCTCGACCATGAACTGCAGCTGCAAACCGGATAAAAGGTGTTCACGTTCATAGGCCGCTATGATCGTCCACAACAGTGCCGGGCAAAAAATCAAGTAAAAAGCTAAACTGGAGAAGCATGCTCCCCAACTGCCAACCAGCAACAGCGCCGTAATCACGGCCAGAATGGTCTTGACCAACTTCAACGAGCGGCCGGCGCCGATGAGCGTGGGAATCGTCTCTTTCCCCACGATGCGATCGCCCTGCATATCCAGAATGTCGAAAAACGCCGTGCGTCCGAATACGATCCCGGAAGCCCAGGCCACGGCGAGCAGCCCGCACCCCCACTGGCCACCCGGGGAGGCCAGGGCCGGAAGTCCAGCGGTGACGACCCCCCAAGCCAGGGCGATCAAAACTGTCTTGGAGCCGGGCAGGTCCCTGATCCGTCTTTGCTTCAGTCTGGGCAAAATGCCGGTTGGGAACAACCGCACATTGTATGACAGACCGAGCAAGCTCATGGCCAGCAGGGTCCAGAACGAGGCGACACCCATTTGATAGGCTGATACCAGGCCTAAAGTGCCGGCCCCCAGGGCCACCGTGGTCAATATCCTCTTGTGCCGGGTGTAGAATCTTTCCCTGTCCGGATCATTGTATCGATCCTCGGCCCTGCCTGTAAGATGGTTCAAGGTATGCATCGACATGACATAGAGCATGGCCACGAGCAGCGCTGAAAACGTGGCGGACAGTCCCTGGAGTCGCGCGGCGGCAAAACCGAGGCAACCGGCACCGATAGCGACATAGGCATTTGTCAACACCATCAGACGCTGGGCCTGGAAAACGCCGTAACGCCATCCCCCCTTCTGGCTCAACAGCATCTGATCGATGGCGCCCACGATGCGTTTGATGATCCAGGTCGGTGTGGATGCACCCGCCGTAATGCCGATGGTATCGAATCGGGACAACTCATTAAAATCGAGTTCCGCCTCGGTCTCCACATGGTAGACGGGTTTGCCGGTCTGCCCCACAATTTCGGCCAACCGCCGGGTATTACCACTGTTCTTGCCGCCCACCACGATGACGGCGTCCACCTCAAGTGACAGCTGGCGCACCTCTTCCTGGCGCTTCTCGGTGGAGTCGCAAATGGTATCGAATACTGTATAGTGCGGGCGGTGCGCGGCGACCCATGCCTTCACTTCCCGGTAGAAGCTCTGGTTCTGGGTGGTCTGGGCGACGACGATGGCTTGCTCGAAATGAGGCAATGCCTGCAGCGCATCCAATGACCCCACGACATGTGCCAAGGGTCCGGCGAATCCTTGCAGGCTGATCACTTCGGGATGATCCTGGTCGCCCACGATAATCGCGGCATACCCCTTTCGGGCATGGCTCTTGATAATCGATTGAACTTTGACCACTCGCGGGCAGGTCGCATCGATGACATTGAAACCGGCTCGCTTCAGCTGTTGTTTGGTTTCGGGCGGAACGCCGTGAGCGCGAACCAGAACGGTGCCGTTTCCCTTTTCAGGAATCTGCTTAAGAATGGTCACACCCCGTTCGGAGAACAATTCGAGAACTTGAGGGTTGTGAATCAGCGGCCCATAGGTATAAATCGGCTGCTGCTGGCGGGTTGAGGCGTCCAGGGCCAATTCCACTGCCCGGCGCACGCCCATGCAGAATCCGGCGGTCTTGGCGATGATGATCTTCATCGGTTCAGAAGCAAGGATCCGATGGTATCACGACCTGAGAACGATACGATGATCGACAAGGGACAAGGCCTCAATCTTGGCTTTGATAAATTTCTGTTCACCGAAAATATTGACGAGTCGCAAGCCCTCTTCTTCAGGCTCGACCTTGTCTACGGACTCCATAATCAACTGCTCGGATTCTCCTTCACGCAAGTAGGCATTGGCTTCACACATAATTTTGACCTCGATTAAAACTATTCGTTCAATAGAATATGACGTTTCAGGTGTTGGTCAACCAGCTCATCCACCAGGTGCGGCAATGGCATGGCTGATGCTCCGACGACGGTGATGTTCTCCTGGGACAGGGGTAGAATTAATTTTGGAGAAGGAGAGGAGGCGATGGCTGCAGCCATTTTGGGTGTCACCTCACCCATCATGGCGTTAGCCAGGATGATTCCCATGGCACCGATGATGATATCCGCCGTGCTGACCGTTTGTACGATGGCATTTTCGCCGGAAGCCCCCCGGTTGGCCTTGGCCTTCAACATTTGGGCGGTGGCGATGGCATTGGTCCCCAAGGCAATGATCTCCACCGATTCGCCGTAAACCTCCTTGAGCCGCTTAATGATAACACTTCCGATCCCGCCCCCCTGGCCGTCGACGACACAAATTCTTTTTCGTTTAACACTTCCGCTCAAGGAAATATCTCCAGTTTGGAAGACACGGTTATCCAAACAAAAGTGTTCAGGCCGACTTACCCGGCCGCCTCTTCTTCATTCCAACGTGATAGACGACGCCGTCGCCGCTAAAGTTTGGACAGCACTTTGTTCATTTTGCGCTTTCGCTTGGGCAGGCGTCGGGATGGCCCAGTTTTTTTGGTTGTGGCCTGCCATCCCGATGCGGAAGCCGTCTCCTCCGCCCCTTTCGAATCCATATATTGTGCCATTTCCAGGCGTTCGTCAAATTCGGCGGAACCGATCGTCGCAGCGCCATTGGCAACGGCGAAATCGATGATCTCCCGGTCTGAGCTGACCACCAGAGCGTTGGCCTTCTCGCGGCCGAGGATCCGTTTGATCACCTCGTCGGCCAACTCACCGGCTTTCGAAAACCGCAACCGGATTCCCTTGGCCTGATCGCGCCGGGGCATCCCCGGCTCGGCATCGCCGCCGTCGAACACGATGGTCACAGGAAACGGCTTCAGCTTCCGGTAAGCGGCCACGGCTTCCACCAGCGCCTCACGGCCAGCCTGCAGATCATAACGGTCGATGCGCTTCAGCCGCTGGGATTGGCGTATCAAATTATATCCGTCGATGACGATGTGCATAAGATCCGGAATCGAAGGAAGCAACGGCTGCAGTCTTTGGCCTCAGACCTCCCGATGCGGACCAGCTGTAAATCTCCTGCAGCAATTCCTTCGGGCAAAAGAAATCAAAGGGCGTTCAACAGCTCCAGGAGGCGGTTCAAATCTTCGGTGCTGTAGAACTCGATTTCCAACCGGCCCTTTTTCCCCCGACGCTTGATTTGAACCTTGGTGCCAAATCGTCGTGCCAGGGATTCGGCGACCGTGTTCAGGTGGCGATCTTCTGAAGTGTTCTTTTTTCGCTCGATCGTCTCGGTGGCATCGCGAAGCCGCTTGACCAACTCCTCGGTCTGTCTCACCGAGAGTCCTTTGCGCAAAATCGCCCGCCAAGCCGCATTCTGCTGGGTCGGTGTATCCGCACCCAAAAGCGCCCGCGCGTGGCCCATGCTCAGCTGACCTTCGGTAATGCTGATTTTGATGGGCTCCGGCAGCTGGCGCAAGCGGAGAAAATTGGCCACCGCCGAGCGACTCTTTCCCACCTTCTGGGCCGCCTGCTCCTGGGTGAGGCCGAATTCTTCGATCAGTCGATGATAGGCGTCGGCCTCTTCCATGGGATTGAGGTTTTCGCGCTGGATGTTTTCAACGATCGACATCTCGAGCATTTCCGCATCCGAGACGCGCTTGACCACCACCGGGACCTTCTTCAGCCCGGCCATTTTGGCTGCCCGAAGCCGCCGTTCACCGGCAACCAGCTCGTACCCCATGTCGATCGGACGAACCAGCAATGGTTGCAGAACACCCTGCTCACGAATCGAAGCACTCAACTGTGCCAGTTCTTCTTCGGCAAAATGGGACCGCGGCTGGAAACGATTGGGTTGGAGCATGTCGATGTCGCATTCCAGGTATCCCTGCTTGTCTGCACTGGTTTGCATGTCGTAAACCGACTCCCCACCGGGAATCAGTGCATCCAGGCCTCTTCCTAGTGCCATTTTTTTCCTTTTCCTGGCTACCGTGTCAGCAGGCTTTTGCATATCTGCCATTTTTATTCCTCATGCAGATCCCAACCATAGGCCGTGGATCCGTGTGGCGTCGGTTTCACACACTGTGTACCGGCTCAATCGAGTGCTAAAATCAGTTGACCAGATCCCTGGTCATGATCTCCCGGGCCAGTGCAAAATAGCTCTGTGATCCGACCGAAGCCGCATCATAGAGCAAAATAGGTTTGCCGAAACTGGGCGATTCCCCCAAGCGGACATTGCGCGGAATAATGGTTTTATATACCAGTTCCTTAAAATGAGACTCCGCATCATCGGCCACCTGATGCGACAAATTGGTGCGTTTGTCGAACATGGTCAGTAAGATGCCTGAAATTTTAAGGTGAGGGTTCAGGCTCTGTCGAATCCTCTGGAAGGTCTGAATGAGTTGGCTCAACCCCTCCAACGCATAAAACTCGCACTGCAACGGTATCAGCAGGGCATCGGCGGCTGTCATGGCATTGACCGTGAGCAGACTCAACGATGGCGGACAATCCACAATAATATAATCGAAATCAGACCGAACCGGATCCAGCAGGCGCTTGAGTGCCTTCTCACGGTCGGGTTCGTCCATCATCTCCACATCGAATCCGATGAGTTCGACCCGCGAAGGCAGCACCTTGAGGGCATCGATTTGCGAATCGACAATCAGCTCGCGGGCGTTGGCCTCTCCGATCATGCCGTGATAAAGTGTTTGACGGATGCAGTTCTTGTCCAGACCGATACCCGTGGTCGCATTGGCTTGTGGATCGCAATCGACCAGTAGCGTCCGTTTCTCGAATATGGCCATTGCCGCGGAGAGATTGACCGCTGTAGTGGTTTTGCCCACGCCCCCCTTTTGGTTGGCTATGCAGATGATCTGTCCCATCGGCGGGACACTACCATAAAAGATGGTATTTGAAAAGCGGTTAAGAATGTGACATGATGAGCATTTTAGAAAAGATGAACCAACTCAAGGGGATCATGAGAAAAGGGCTTAGAAAATCATTCAATCGTCTCGGTCTGGCACTTTCCCTTCTGGTGTCGATGGTTTGGTGCACCCCCGCCCACGCCATTTCGATCAAAGAGGAAAAGGAGCTCTCCCAGGAATTTATGCGTTATGTGCATCGCTATTACGACCTCGTCGAAGATCCGCTCATAAACGCCTACGTTAATGACGTCGGTCAGAAAATATTGGCCAAAATACCGACGCAACCGTTCGATTATCGATTCTTTGTCATCAAGGAAAACGTATACAACGCCTTTGCCATCCCCGCGGGGTATATCTTCATTAACAGCGGCATGTTGTTGGCGATGGAACACGAAGATGAGCTGGCCGGTATTCTGGCCCATGAAATCTCCCATGTGGTCTGCCGCCACATTTCCCAACGCATCGAGCGATCCAAGAAACTCGATTTGGCGACCATGGCTGGCGTCGTGGCAGGCGTCTTTTTAGGCGTGGCCGGTGGTTCCGCCGAAGCGGCCCAGGCGCTCACCCTCGGATCCATGGCGGCCGGCCAGACCCTCGCATTGGCTTATAGTCGCGAAGATGAGAGCCAGGCCGACCAGTTCGGGTTGGCCTACCTCGAAGAAGCAGGGTACTCGGCCGAAGGTCTGCTGATAATCCTGAAGAAAATCCGCAGTCGCCAGTGGTTCGGCACCAGCCAGATCCCAACCTACATGATGACGCACCCCGCGGTGGAGGATCGCATTGCCCATATCGACGCGTGGTTGAGCACGAGGCAAACAGCCGATCCGCAACACCATCTGACTGCCGGCCCATCGAAACAGCTGCAGCGCGTGCAATATCGCTTGCGTGCGCTCTATGCGGAGCCCAACGGCGCCGCCCAATTTTTTGAGGCCATCCTTAAAAAGACTCCATCGGACGCCGATGCGGCCCACGCCTACGGTCTGTTGTTGGCCCGCATGGGGAAACGTCAGGAAGCCTTTGATTATCTCCAAACGGCGCTGGCCGTGAATCCATTGGATCCAACCCTCCTCAGTGATCTGGGAAAAGTCCATTTTTCAGACGGTAATACCAAAGAGGCGTTGAAGATACTGCAGGGGGCCGCGTCGTTGCCCGGCAGGAACTCGGAGGGGTTATTCTACCTTGGACGCACCTATATGGAACTTGGTGATTTCAACAATGCCGTCGACATCTTCGAGAATTTGCTCGAAGCCAATAGCGGGTATACTGCGGCCTACCTGGCACTCGGTCAGACCTATGGAAAACTGGCCCGTATCCCTGAAGCCCATTATTTCCTGGGTATTTATCATTACGAACTGGGAGATGACCGCACGGCACAGTACCACTTGTCACGCGCCCAGCAAGGCCTGAACGACCCAAAAAAGATCGAAAAAACCCGAAGGCTCTTAGAAGCCATCGGCAAATTACCGGCCGAACAGACGCAATGACGCAGCCCTTGAATCACGCCTTGTCGAAGTGCGAGAAGTGCATCGTGAAAGTGCCGCGTCCCTGGGTCGCCGACCGTAAAATGGTCGAGTAGCCGAACATGCGGGAAAGCGGCACGATGGCACGGATCTCCTGAACGCCGACCTTGGGTTCGATGGATTCCACCTTTCCCGAACGGGCATTCAAATCGCCGATCACGTCGCCCATGAATTCTTCCGGAACATAAATTTCGACCTTCATAAAAGGGTCGAGAAGATATCCCTTGCCGGCCACGAGGGCCTCCTTGGAAGCCATCGCAGCGCTCACCTTGTATGCCAATTCAGACCCCTGGCTCTCTTTGTAACCGCCACCGACCAGCTTGGCCTCCACATCGACGACCGGATACCCCATCACGGTGCCGCTCTCCAGGCTCTCCATGACCCCTTTCTCGACAGCGGGAATATAATCGGCGGGAATCACGGTATCGTCGATGTTACTCACAAAACGGTTCCCCGTTCCTCTGGGCAGAGGCGTCAATGTCAAATGAACCTCCCCATAATGGCGCTGGCCGGCCACCTCTTTGTCGAACACCGAGGCACCCTGGGCCGTTTGCGCAATGGTTTCCCGGTAGACGACCTGGGGTTTACCGACGCTGACCTGAGTGTTGAACTCCCTGCGCATCCGGCTGATAATCACCTCCAGATGCAACTCACCCATTCCCGACAGGATCATCTGTCCGGTCTCTTCATCCTCCTGAACCCGCAGGGTCGGATCTTCGTCCGTAAATTTTGCGAGCACATCCTTGAGCTTTTCGATATCCGAATGTGTTTTGGGCTCGACCGCTACCGAAATCACCGGTTCGTAGATCTCGATGTTTTCCAGCAGAACCGGATTATCGGCGCTGCACAGCGTTTCACCCGTGGAGCCGTCCTTCAATCCCACCACACCGACAATGCTTCCCGCACCGGCAACATCCAGCCGTTCCCGTTTATTGGCGTGCATGCGCAACAATCTGGACAACTTCTCCTTTTTTTTGCGTATGGGATTGTAGACCTCCTTGCCGGCTTCCAGCCGACCGCTGTAAACCCGCACGAAGGTCATTTTGCGCCCCTCCATCAGCGCCACCTTAAAAATGAGAGCGGCCAGCGGTTTGTTATCAGCCGGCGGACAAGCAATCGTTTCACCGGTATCCGGATGAATCCCCTGCATCGGAGGAAGATCGGCCGGGCTGGGCAAAAAGGCGACGATGGCATCCAAGAGCGGTTGAATGCCCTTGTTTTTCAAGGCGCTCCCACATAATACGGGCACCAGCTTCAACCCGATGGTGGCTTTGCGGATGGCGGCCGATAGCGTGTCGCTGTCGATGGGCTTCTCGGCTAAATAGGCTTCCATCAACTCATCATCCACCTCGGCCACCGTCTCCAGAAGCATTTCTCGATAACGCCGCGCTTCCTCGAGGTAACCTTCCGGGATCTCTTCATCCTGGAAGGTGGCCCCCAGTGAATCATCATCCCATACCACCGCCTTCATCCGAATCAGATCGATGATGCCGACCAGATTCTCCCGGGTCCCATAGGGCAGCTGAAGAAGCAAGGGGTTGGCCTTGAGGCGCTTTTTCATCATCTCCACGGTGTTGAAAAAATCGGCGCCGATGCGATCGAGTTTGTTGATAAACGCCAGTTTGGGGACCCGATATTTGTCCGCCTGCCGCCAGACCGTTTCCGACTGTGGCTCAACCCCGCCGACCGCGCAAAAAACGCCCACGGCACCATCGAGCACACGCAACGAGCGCTCGACTTCAATGGTGAAATCCACATGTCCGGGCGTGTCGATGATGTGGATGTCCTTTCCCTTCCAGGGGCAGGTCGTGACCGCGGAAGTTATCGTAATGCCGCGTTCCTGCTCGTCCGGCATCCAGTCCATCACCGCTTCGCCGTCATGAACCTCGCCCAGTTTATGGGAACGCCCGGTATAATAAAGTATCCGTTCGGTCACGGTGGTCTTGCCGGCATCGATGTGCGCGATGATGCCGATGTTTCGAATATCCTGTATTTTTAATTTAGAGCTCATCGTATCCACATCATGTCGACTTCGAAAGGGAATCGCAAATCCGAATGGCCGGCCAATGTGACCGCTTCCCTTCCACCGATTAAAAATTTGACGGATCGAATTCCGTCCACATTGAGCACCAAGGTGTTGACAATGGAATAAATAGACAACAATTCGGCCCCGGCACCGCCCGGATGATTGGAAAAGGAACCAGCGGCAAAATCAAGATAGGCGACCTCGGCAGGAGTAATGAACAATGCGTCCAGACGGGCATCACCCGGTATTGTACGCGATGCCCCCTGGGTGGGACCGGCAATCAACGATTCGATCAAAAGCTGTCCATAAGACGCCTTATCTACCGGTTTTTCCAGGACACGCTGTTCCGCGATCAGGTATTCTCCCTGATGATCTGCGAAATAGAGGTGCGCCATAGCCTTTTCCACAGGGCGCTGGTGCGGATCAGGCAATCCAGACCCTAAAGGTGCCGACTCAGAGGCATGCCGGGCCACCCACCACCCGGTGAACATGGCCACCAACAGAGCGGCGCCGACAACGGACAGTGCGAGTCCCGATCTGCGAGACAGGCCGAAAGTCATGCGCGCTCTCCTGCCACGGCTGATTTATAAATTCCTGGTAAAACAGTTCAAACCGGCGCCTGCTTTCTAAGCCACTTGTATATAGATGTCAAGCCATGCGCCTGCCGCACAGCGATTCTAACTGGTGCCCATCCACAAATGACCAGTTTGCCCGATATCTGCGTTGCTCGAAAAATTTAATCCTCGGAATATCAAATATATGCCTGCGGTTAAATTTTTCGAGCGCCTTGATCTCGACCAAATTTGCCTATTTGTGGACGGGCACCAACTGATATGCCATTCATTAAACCCGGCGTGGATGGGGCAGGTGACCGATGTCACACTGTTAAATACGACAAGCCGTCCGCAATGAGGCGCAAGCCGGCGGGGGCCGGCCAACGCGGCCACTATCGGTATCTTCACGAAAACCTGCCCGACACCCATTTGGGTCGGTTAAAATTGACATCAAGGCGGAGATGTCTATAGTGACGTATCGTGAAATAGAGGATTCCCGTATACAAGCCGATACTTAAAGACATCTCGAGTGGATATATACGGCGGCGAAGTGGTCACGGGTAACAACGTAGCGGCCACTAGGAATCGGGGGGTTCCTTTCTGCTTTGGGGAAGCTTGGCCTCCTTCATCGTCGAATCCCATAAATTGGCGAGGCCTTCCTTCTCGCGCGTTCCGGTTTTTATTTTCAGCCACACGTTCAATACCAGAAGCAGCAGGTAGAAACCGGCTGCCAGAACGACGAGGGTCAGGACCATCACCATCATATTTTCTAAAATGCTTGTGACTACCTGCATCATTCAACGACCCATTTCGTTGGTACCCATCCACAAATGGTCATTTTACGCGATATCGGCGATATGCTCAAAATTTTACCCTCGGCGTACTCGACGGGCCGCAGCAACACCTAATAAAGCATTCTTGCGCCTGGCTCAAGAGGCCTTCATTTTATCTATGAAACAAAGGGAGGATGCCATCCGATGCTGATCGATCGCTTTTTTGAAAAAGGTCGTGCTTTTCTCGGTAGCCGCTTTCCGATCATGTGTGGTGCCATGACCTGGGTCAGTGATCCCAACCTGGTCAGCGCTATCGGCAATGCGGGCGGGTTTGGTCTTCTGGCGGCCGGCAATATGCCGGTCGACGTCCTGCGCTCGCAGATCGAGCAGACGCGGCAATTGACGCAGCAACCCTTTGGGGTGAACATCATCACGCTGGCGCCGGCCTATCAGGATCACCTGGATCTGGCCTGCAACATGGGCTGCGAATTCATTGTCTTCGCCGGCGGCATCCCCAAGAAAAAGGAGATTCAACAAGCCAGGGAAGCTGGGGCCAAAGTCATCTGTTTTGCCTCCACGGCGCCCCTGGCGATGATGCTCATCGAACGCGGCGCCGACGCCCTGATGCTCGAAGGTTTTGAAGCGGGAGGGCATATCGGTCCCATTGCCCTATCGGTCCTGATCCAGCAAATTCTCTTCACCGTTGACAGCGTTCCGATATTTATTGCCGGTGGGATTGCAACCGGTCGCATGATGGCCCATCTGCTCATGATGGGCGCCGCTGGCATTCAAATGGGCACACGCTTCGTCATGTCCGAAGAGTGCTCGGCCCACCCTAATTTTAAAGAGACATTCAAAAAAGCCAAAGCCAAGGATGCAGTGGCCACCCCCCAATTCGACGGCCGCTTGCCGGTGATTCCGGTCCGAGCCCTTAAGAACGATGGCACCATCGAATTCGGCAAGCTGCAGTTGGAGTTGTTGTATAAACTGGAGAACCAGTCCATGGACCGGGACGAGGCCCAGTATGAAGTCGAACGCTTCTGGGTTGGCGCCCTCAAACGGGCGGTTATCGACGGGGATGTGATCAAAGGTTCACTCATGGCTGGTCAATCGGTGGGCCTGGTCGAAGATGTCAAACCGCTTAAAACGATCATCGATGAAATGGTCGAGCATGCCGAAGCTGAGTTGCAGCGCCTGAAAAAAGTCCTGACGCCGGAATAAAGAGCTTGAAATCTCGAGAGACACAGAATAATGTCCGAATAGTTATATTCTACTATTCGTACACCACCTGAAGAGAAAGTTCCGGCGATGCGCAAAATTGCCGTAGCCATGGCCAAAGGCGGCGTTGGGAAAACCACCACCTCGGTCAATCTAGCCCATGCGTTGGCGCTCCAGGGGCAGCGCGTGCTGCTGGTCGATTGCGACACTCAGGATCAGGTGGCGAAATTTTTGGGTGTATCGCCAAAATACGGGTTGTACGAGTTCGTCACGGGCCGTGATGAACGTGGGCAACCCCTGGCTAAAATGGAGACCATTCACAAGGCGCGTGAGAATCTCTGGATCCTGGCCGGTGGCATCAAGCTGGTGGAGCTTAAACACTGGCTGGGCGAACAACCCCGCGAGCAACGTCATGCGCTGCTCAGCAAAACGCTGGTTCCCAAGGGTGATCGCCTCGATTTCCTGATCTTCGATTGCTCGCCGGGTTGGGACATCCTCAGTGTCAACATTCTCATGGCGGTCAATGAAGTACTCTGCCCGGTGTCCCTGCAGGCACCTGCCCTGGAAGGCCTCAAAACCTTCTTCGGCTATCTCATTTCGGCCCAGAAATTGAACAACGACCTGGCGTTGAAATATGTACTGCCCACCCTGTTCGACCGGCGGACCCGCCAGAGTTTCGATCTTTACCATAAACTCAGGCGGTTTTTTACCCGGCAGATCTGCCATCCGATCCGTTACAACGTAAGGTTATCCGAAGCACCGGCCGTGGGGAAAACCATCTTCGAGTACGACCAGCGCGCGATCGGCGCCCAGGACTACCAAAAATTGACCAGGAGGCTCATCGATGACGGCATCCGATCAAAACAAGTCCCCAGATTTTTTTGAGGACCATGGTCTCGATCCGGTGACAACCGCAACCCGATACCCATCAGCTGCATCAGCACCCCCGAAACGAAAAGCCGGCTTTTATCTGTCCGAAACACTGCTCGAACGCTTCAACCGCCATTTTCACCGGATGAAACTGGCCGGCGCGCCGGTTGAGAACAAATCCGCCTTGCTGGAGCTGGCGCTGACTTTTGCACTGGAAGACCTGGAGCGCGGTGATCAGAGCAAATTGCTGCGCAGCCTGAACAGTCGTTCGTAAATCCTTTTTCTCCTCATGCCCCAATCCCTTCGCTCGGGGTACTGAAAAGAAAAATTACCCCGTTTCATCAGGAAAGGATCGTTTTGAACACTGTCAACGGACATCTGGAAATCATGGATAAAGGATTCGGCTTTCTGCGCAGCATCGCGGACAATTTCCAGCCGGGTCCGGTCGACACATTTGTTCCGGCGGCCTTGATCGCCCGGCACAAATTGCGGGAGGGGGTTTACATCGAAGGCACCGGCACCAAGGGCGGGGCCAACAATACGAATCTGAAGCTCGACCGCATTGAAACCATCAACGGCATGGCCCCAGACGAATTTGCCGGGGTGGCACCCCTGCAGCAGCAAACGAGCATCAATCCCACCCAACGTTTCCTCATGACCCGTTCTGAGAGAGACCTCATGGGCATGGTGCTGGACCGCATCGTACCCATGGGACGGGGGCAGCGGGGCCTGATCATCGCACCCCCCAAAACCGGGAAAACGACCATCCTCCAACACATGGCCAACGCTATCACGTCTGCCTACGACGACGCCATGGTGTTCGTTCTCCTGGTGGACGAGCGCCCCGAGGAGGTCACGGACTTCAAACGAAGCGTGAAAGGCGCACAGGTCCTGGCCTCCTCCGCCGACCAAACCATCGCCCAACATCTGCGCATGACCCGTCTGGCCATGAACTGCGCCATCCGGTGGGCCGAGATGGGGCGCGATGCTGTGGTCTTCATCGATTCCCTCACCCGCATGGCGAGGGCGTTCAACACGGAGACCCGGAGTCACGGCCGCACCATGTCCGGCGGACTGGCCGCCAATGCCCTGGACATCCCCCGCCAGGTCTTCGGCGCAGCCCGCAACATCGAACACGGTGGCTCACTCACCATTATGGCCACCATCCTGATCGACACGGGCAGCCGCATGGACGATATCATCTATCAGGAGTTCAAAGGGACCGGCAATCTCGATCTGGTCCTGAGCCGCGAATGCGCCGAACAACGCCTGTGGCCGGCCATCGATATCAAACAATCGGGTACCCGCAAGGAAGAACTGTTGATGGAAAAGGCCGCTTATCAGGAGAGCATCGATTTGCGCCGGGCCCTGTCCAAATTCAACACCGTCAATGCCCTGGGGGCCCTTCTGGAGCATTTGAACCAGCGAGCGCCCGCCCGTCCCCGCGTTTCCTGAAGCGTCCCCGCCGTTGCCTCGCTCCCATGGCCCGAAATCGTATTTGAACCAGTCAGTTGCCGTTTCCTTTCGTTGACAGGGATGCCGGCTTTTGCCATAGTCTTTGCAAAGGGGAGAATTTCCATGACAGGACGTGTCACCACAAAACGCCCGGATTCAAACCCAATGGAGATGAAACCAGCCATCCCTCCCGATCATACGGACCAAGAGGCAGCCGCCCCTCTCCTTACGCCAAACACACCGACCAGCAACGATTTGAACGAGGCCCCCGTCACCCCTCAACGGGAAAGCGTTGCCATCGATTACCGACGCATGCTGGAAAACTCAGGGGACGGCTATTTCGAAGTCGACCTGTCCGGCAATTTCACACGCATCAATGACGCTGCCTGTCGTTTTATCGGGAGAACCCGCGAAGAGTCCATCGGTCTGAACTATAGGGACTATATGCGTCCCGATGAAGCCCAGCGCATTCTTCATATCTACCAGGAAGTCTACCAGACCGGCCAGCCATCCGAGTTGATGGAATACAATATTATCCGCAAGGACGGCACAATCGCCACCCATCAAACCGTCGTCACCCTGTTGCGTGATGTCAGCGGCAACCCCCTTGGCTTTTGCGGTATCGTGCGCGACCTCACCCGACAAAAAGCGATGGAGCGAGCGCTGCGCGAAAGCGAGGAGAGTTACCAGCGGGTGCTGGAATTGGCGCCCGATGCCATTGCCATCAACGATGCCCGCACGTCGAAATACATTCAAGTCAACACCGCCTTTTGCCAGCACACCGGTTACCGTCCCGAAGAGATCATTGGCCGAACGCCCATCGAATTGAATTTATACTTAGATCCCGGGGATGATCAACGTATTAAAAGACTTCTCATCAACGAGGGTAAAATCGACGGACTCGAACTGCGATACCAAAAAAAGTCCGGAGAGCAGTTCGAAGACCTGGTTTCCGCGAGAATGATCCGTTTCAAAGGCAAAACCTGCTCGCTGTTTGTCGCTACCGGCATCACGCCGCTCAAGCAGGCCCAGAAGGCGCTTTGCGAGAGCGAAAAGCGTTATCGGGAAATACTCGAGGCGGCGCCGGATGCGATCTGCCTCACCACCCTGTCCGACGGCCGATATGTGGAGGCCAACAGCGAGTTTTACCGGCGAACCGGCTACACCCCCTCGGAGACCATCGGGTTCACGTCCACAGATCTGAACCTCTACGTCAATCCTGGAGACCGGCAGCTGTTCATAGACACACTTCAATCCAAGGGGCAGGTGGACGCATTCGAACTGCCGGTGCGTTACAAAGACGGCACCATATCAGAACAATTGTGGTCGGCCCGGATCATCGAGCATGGCGGTCAGCAGTGTCTGCTGGTCATCGCCCGCCCCATCGACGACATTAAAGCCGCACAGCGGGCGGTTGTGGAAAGCGAAGAGAGCTATCGTCGAATCATGGAGCTGGCACCGGACATGATCGTCATTACCCGCCAGGCCGACGGGCGAATCGTGGCGGCAAATGACGCCTTTTGCGCGCGCACCGGTTTCAGCAGAAACGAGCTGATCGGCCACACCCCCATCGAATTGGGGTTCTACACCGATCCGGATAACCGCAGGCGCTGGATGGAAGCGCTTAGACGCGACGGCAAAGTGCAAGGCATCGAGCTGCAATTCATCAACCGGGCCGGTAAGGTTCATGACGATCTCTTTTCGGCACAATACATCCGCTTCAAGGGCGAGGACTGTGTTTTAGCGGTCATCACCAGTATCACCCAACTGAAAAATAACCAACGGGAGCTGGAGCACTATCGGCGCGACCTGGAACAAATCATCGCGGAACGCACCAAAGCCTTGGAAGCGGCCCAGGCCGAACTGGTCAAACGTGAAAAATTGGCGGTCCTCGGCCAGCTCACGGCCACGGTCAGCCACGAATTGCGTAACCCGTTGGGCGTCATCCGCTCGTCGAACTACTACCTGCAGAGTAAAAACAGAGATAAAAGCCAAAAATCGGAGAAGCATTTTCGCCGCATCGACGAACAGGTGACATTGTGCGATACCATCGTGGCCGAGTTGCTGGAATACACGCGAGGGCGCAGCATATGGGTCGCCAAGCAACCCATGGCGCCATGGATGACCGAGGTCGTGGAACAACTGCAGGAAACCAAGGGTGTCGATATTGCGCTGACCATCCCCGATGATCTGCCTGACCTCCACCACGACAGGGAGAAGATGCGGCGCGTGCTGATCAACGTGCTGGACAACGCGGTCCAAGCCGTTCAGGAAAAGATGAAAGAGATGCAAAAACGCACCGAGTGGTATCGTCCGGCCATATCGGTCAGAACTGAAACCGTCGATAATGAGGTGACGATTTGTATCACGGACAACGGCATCGGCATGAATGAAGAGACTCGCCGACGCGCTTTTGAGCCCCTCTTCACCACTCGGGCACGGGGCACGGGTATCGGCCTGGCCAATGTAAAAAAAATTGTCGAGGAGCATGGCGGCCGGATCGTATTGACGAGCCGCACGGACCAGGGGACAGAAATGAAGATCGTCCTGCCTTGCGTACGTGAAACCTGATGGTTGTCAGAGGACCCAGACCGCAGTTGACGCAAATGGAAAAGGGTTGGCATGGCTCAAGAACCGGATCGGAAACAGAATCGCGCAGAGAACGGTGATCCCCATCTGGCCGCCGATACAGCTTCGTCGATGCAGGAAGTCCAGCAGGATCTGCTGGCATGCATGGCGCAAACCTATTTTGAGACCGATCTGAACGGACGGCTCACCCGCTTCAACGACTATGTCTGCCGCTTTCACGGCCGCACCAGTGACGAGCTGCGCAGCATGAGCTACCGTGACTTCATCCCCACCGACCAGGCCCAGGCCGTCGCCGAGGCCTTTCAGCGCGTTTTCCAAACCGGTATCCCCTCTCCCATCCTCGAATATGAGGTGATCCGCAAAGACGGCTCGGCGGTCACGGCCCAAACGGTGGTCGCACTGCGCCGGGATGCTTCCGGAACCCCGGTCGGCTTCTGCGGCATATCCCGGGACGTCACGGCATCAAAACAGATCCAGCGCGCCTTGCACCACAGCGAAGAGAGCCACCGGGCCATCCTGGAGGCAGCCCCCTATTCCATTGCCATTATGCGCTGTTCGGACTGGACTTACGTCCTGGTGAATCAGGTTTTTTGTCAACGCACGGGTTACAGCAAAGAAGAGGCGATCGGTCGGACCTCTTCTGAACTGAACCTTTACAATAACCCCAGGGACCGGGGGCGGTTTTTCGAAACCTTTCATCGGGATGGACAAGTGGATCGCCTGGAGATCACATTTCAATCCAAGGAGGGCCGCCCTCTGGAAAACCTGGTGTCCGCCCGACCCATCCGGTTCAATGGCGAGGACTGCATCCTGAGCATTTCCACGAATATCTCTGACATTAAAAACGCCCAAAGAGCATTGCAGGAAAGCGAAGCGAGTTATCGCACCATATTGCAGGCTGCGCCCTACTCGATCACCATATTGCGCATGTCCGACGGTCGATATGTGGAGGTCAACGAGGCCTTTTGCCTTCGTCTGGGTTATCGTCCCGAAGAATCCATCGGACGAACCGTCAATGAGCTGCATTTGTTTGAAAATTCAGGAGACTTGAAACGGCTCTTGGAGGTGTTCGGAAAGCAGGAGCGAGTGGACAATATGGAGATCGCCTTCCGCACCCGCAATGGTACCATTACGACCAGTCTCGTTTCGGCGCGGCCGATCCAATACAAAGGGGAGGCGTGCATCCTGTTCATCACCTCCAATATCGACGCATTGAAAGAGACCCAACGGGCCCTGGAAGAGAGCGAAGCCCGCTTCCGGGCCGTTTTTTAAACCGCAGCCGATCCCATTTTTTTAAATGACCTGCAAACCGGCCGATTTATCGATGTGAATCAGGCCGCCTGCCGACATCTGGGATACGACAAGGCTGAATTCGCCAGCATCTCGATCGCCGATATCGGCGAACCGCCCTGCGCGTACCCGGTCACCCATTCTTGCCATCCTCCGACCGGGAGCAAGCCGATGTTCTTCGAGACATCGCATGTGCGAAAAGACGGTTCCAGGGCCGTCGTTGAGGTCAGCAGCCAGGTAATGGTGCATAAAGGCAAAAAGACGCTGCTCAGCATTGCCCGCGACGTGACCCGCCGTAAAAAGGCCGAGCAGGAGCTTGCCCGGTATCATGAAAACCTGGAGCAGATGGTGGCCGAGCGGACGCGGGAACTGGAAGCGGCCCAGGATGAATTGGTCAAGCGTGAAAAACTGGCCGTGCTCGGACAACTGACGGCAACCGTCAGCCACGAACTGAGAAATCCCCTGGGCGTCATCCGTTCGTCCAATTTTTACTTACAAAAAAGAATGAAGACCGAAGACGAAAAAGCCAGGAAGCATTTCCAGCGCATCGAGGATCAAATCACCTTGTGTGAGGCGATCGTCGCCGACCTGCTCGAATATACCCGTGGTCGTCAGGCTTCGATTGTCAAACAGGAGATTTCCCCGTGGCTGGAACAGGTGGTGGAGCAGGTCGAGGAGCAGGAGGGTATCCCCATCGACCTTGAACTCGCCGGAGCGCTGCCGCCGGTCCCTCATGATCCGGAGAAGATGCGGCGGGTCCTGATCAATCTCCTGGTGAATGCCGTGCAAGCGGTCAAATCCCGCTCCGAGGCGGCGGATAACGAGGCGTCGACCTATGAACCGCGCATTGGTGTGAAGTCTTTGATGCGCGATGGCCAATTGGCTATTGAGGTGTCGGACAATGGCATCGGCATGGATGAGGAGACGCAGCGCCGCGCCTTCGAGCCCCTGTTTACCACGCGCGCACGCGGTACGGGTATCGGCCTGGCCAATGTCAAAAAAATCATCGAAGAACACGGTGGCCTTATTACGATGGAGAGCCGGCCGGGACAAGGCACGAAATTCTCTCTGCTCTTGCCATATACTTCCGGTCATTGAACAGTTATGAGGAGGCGACATGGGATTCAGGATCCTGGTGGTGGACGACAACGAGGCCTATACCGACAGCATCAAGGATATTCTGGAAGATGAAGGGTATGAGGTCGAAACGGCCAACAGCGGCGAGGATGCCTGCACTCTCACGGATGACAAGGATTTCGACCTCGTTCTGATGGATATCAAAATGCCGGGCATGAACGGCGTGGAGTGTTTTTTGAACATGAAGGCGCGCAACCCGGGCATCAAGGTGATTCTCTTCACCGCCTACGCGCTTACCGAACTGATCCAGCAGGCGCTGGATAACGGCGTCCAGATGGTTCTGAAGAAGCCGTTGAACATGGACAAACTGCACACCGCCATCGAGGCCAACCTGCAGCGACCGGAGGGTGGGTATATCCTGATCGCCGACGACGACCGCGCCTTGTGCGAAAATCTGTATGAGACCCTCGTCGATTATGGGTACCGGGTGGCCATGGCCTGCAGCCCTCACGATGCGATTCGAGAAGCCGAGCGCCGGCCTTTCGACATCCTTTTACTCGATCTGAAGATGCCCGGCCTCAACGGACTCGAAGTCTACCGTCGCATCAAACAGTTCCAACCCAACCTGGTAACGATTCTCATGACCGGTTATGCCGAAGAGATGAACGAGATGATCGATCAGGCCATTTCGGAGAGTGTCTACACGATGCTGCCGAAACCCATCGATGTCAAACAGCTTCTTAATCTGATGGCGCGCGTGGACGAAGATCGCAAATTGGGGATGATCCGCAAACCTGTAACGGAATAGTGGAGTAGGCGCGATGCTCAAGACCATCCTGATTGTCGATGATGACGAAGCCATGGCGGACAATCTTTGCGACATTCTGAGCGACGAGGGATACGATCCGATCATGGCCAACACCTGCACGGACGCACTGGCACAGGCCGATACGCGCCATCCGCAGGTGGCGCTGCTCGATCTGAAATTGCCCGATGACACCGGCATCAACCTGCTGGCGAAACTCAAAGAGAAAAACCCGGACTGTGTCTGTGCCCTGATGACCGCTTTCGCCGATGTGGATTCGGCCGTCACCGCCTTGGAAAAAGGGGCTTTTCACTACCTGCAGAAACCGGTTCGGCCCATCGAGCTGATCAATCTGCTCGAACGGATTTTCGAAACCATTCAAATTCGTGAAGATAAACGCATCGCCGAAGAACGATTGAGAGACAGCGAAAGACGCTTCCGGACCATTTTCGAAAGCGCCCAGGATGCGATCTTTCTAAAAGACGCCGATCTTAGATACACCCTCGTCAACCCGGCCATGGAGAGACTCTACGGGCTCAAGGCCGATGATTTTTGCGGGCAGACCGATGAGCAGCTTTTTGGTGAGGAAAAGGGAAACCAGACCCGAAATATCGAAACTCGCGTGCTCCAGGGAGAAATCGTGGAAGAAGAGATGAAACTCGTTCGGGACACCACCAAGATCTTCCACAGCATCAAGGTGCCGCTGCCAGGTCAGGACGGGGACACCGGGGGCATCTGCGGCTTTGTGCGCGACATTTCCATCACCAAGCATCTCGAGGCCCAGTTACTGCAAGCCCAGAAAATGGAAGCCATCGGCACCCTGGCCGGAGGCATCTCCCACGATTTCAACAATTTGCTCCAAGCCATCCTGGGTTATGCGCAAATGCTGCTCATGGACAAAAACGTCCCGCCTGCCAACGCGGCCAAGCTGAGGGAGATCGAAAAGGCCGCCCAGCGCGCCACGGAACTCACCTCCCAACTGCTGGCCTTCAGCCGCAAGATGGAGATCCACCCCCGGCCCGTCGATTTGAACCAGGTCGTGCTGCAGGTCGAAAAACTGCTCAAGCGCACCATTCCAAAAATGATCAATATCGAGTTAAGGTTGACCGATTCCGTGCTGACGGTCAATGCCGATCCAGGCCAGGTCGAGCAAGTGCTGCTCAATATCGGCGTCAACGCCCGCGACGCCATGCCCGACGGCGGCCGTCTGATCATCGAAACGGAAAATGTGACGCAGGACACGGCCCTGGGAAGACTCCATCTGGGCGATGTGGGCGGTGAATATGTCCGGCTCTCCATCGCCGATAATGGACAGGGCATGACCGAAGAGGTACGCCAGCACATCTTCGAACCCTTTTACACCACCAAACAGCCGGGCAAGGGGACAGGGCTGGGACTCGCCATGGCCTATGGCATCATCCACAACCATGGCGGTCATATTCTCTGTGAGAGTCAACCAGGCAACGGCACGACCTTCTATATCTATCTTCCCGCCATCAAAATGGCCACCGTCAGGCCGGTTGCCACCCGGGAGGATCCCATCCAGAGGGGCAGCGGCGAAACCATTCTGGTCGTGGACGACGAGGAATTTTTAAGAGAACTGGCCAGGGACATGCTATCCAACAACGGCTACCAGGTGATCACGGCCGGAAGCGGCGAAAGCGGATTGTCGCTGTACCGGGAAAAAAGCGATGCCATCGCGCTGGTCATTTTGGACCTGATCATGCCGGGCATGGGCGGCAAGCACTGCATGGAAGAGATTTTAAACTTCAACCCCGACGCCAAGGTCGTGATCTCCAGCGGCTACAGCATGGAAGATCCTGCCTCGGACGAGGTATTGCAACGTGCCCGGGGTTTTATTCAAAAGCCTTACAATTTCAGAAAAATGCTGAAACTGCTGCACGATGTGGTTAAGGATGCGGCATAGATCGGCAGCCTGGTGAATCATATTAGAGAAAGCACAATGTGCAAGCCCCAGGCCAGGGCAGTGGACAAAAACGCCGAAAAGGTCATGAGCCGGCAGGCAGCGACGATATGACCGGGCCTGACCGGCCCGTAACCGGCTCCGATGACAGGCTTCTCCACCCTTCGGCCGTGGTAGGAGTTGGGACCGTTCAGCCAGACCGCCAGGGCGCCGGCAAAGGCCGCCTCGGGTCGGCCGGCATTGGGGCTGCTATGGCGGTGCCCTTCCCGCAAGGCGGTTTTCAGGGCCCGGCGGCCGGCGTCTTTTGAAAGCATTCCGGCCGCGGCCCCGATGACGAGCACCGACAAGCGAGCCGGAATGTAATTGGCCGCATCGTCGATGCGCGCCGCGATCTTCCCGAATTGAATATAGCGGTCGTTTTTATATCCCACCATGGAGTCCAGGGTACTGATCATCTTGAAGGCCATTCCCAGAGGG
Organism: Desulfatitalea tepidiphila; assembly: GCF_001293685.1. NCBI lineage: Bacteria > Pseudomonadati > Thermodesulfobacteriota > Desulfobacteria > Desulfobacterales > Desulfosarcinaceae > Desulfatitalea > Desulfatitalea tepidiphila. The sequence continues at coordinate 2,131,558 of NZ_BCAG01000003.1, forward strand.
GCGCCGCCGATGGCAATAAAAAGCAAAGGAGACAAAATGCCGTCCACGAAATTCTCCGCTACGGTTTCCACCGTGGCCCGGGCAATGTCCGGCGCCTGATAATGGTCCACGTCTCGGCTCACGATAAAGGCCAGCTTCCGGCGGGCCGCGGGAATGGAATCATCGCGCAACACCCTGTACATCTCCATGGCTGCATCGCCGAGCGACCGAATGGAGAGAGCGTAGTAAATCATCGCCACTTCGCCCGCCCAACCCAGGGCCGGATGAATACCTGACAACACATGCAACACCGATAGCGCGGCCAACCAGGCGGCCGCAATCAAGCCGATGGCGAGCGCCGCACCGGCGACACGGTCGTTGGGAATGCGTCTTCGGCACACCGGCTCCATCTTTTCGATGGCCCGTCCCATCCAACGCACCGGATGGGGCCACCCCTGGGGATCTCCCAGGAGCAGGTCGAGGGCGACGCCGGCCGGCAGCGCAAGCCAGGTCAGAAGGAATGGTGATGGATCCGGCATGGTGCACACTTCATCGTGTCGATTCTTCGTTTCTGTTCAAGAGACCGGCTCCTCACCGACACGCCAATGCCGAAAGCAAACCCACCACCTTTCGATTGACGTCGGGTTGATTGACGGCAATACGGACGAATCGTTCTCCCAGTCCGAAGAAATTGCTGCAGTCGCGAACGAGAACCCGTTCCCGCGCAAAGCGTTCCCAAATCGTGGGAGCATCGAGACCGGGGGGCGACTCCACCAGGAAGAAGGTCGTCCGGCTCGGGTAGAGCTTCAGGCCCGCTTCGCCGCTTAACTGATCGAAAAACAGGGTTCGCTCGCGAATGATATATGCACAGCTCTCGTCCACGAACCGGGCGGTCGATTCGGAACGGGTGGTTATAAAGGCCACCGCCGCCTGGGAGAGACTGTTGAGGCTCCAGGGCACCCGGGCGTTTCGAAAGCGTTCGGCCAACACGGGAGCGGCGATCAAAAAACCGATACGCAGGCCAGGGAGCCGGAAAAGCTTGGAAAATGAATGCAGGACAATGACATTGTTCAGTCCACAGGCCGCCAGGGTCACCGCATCGGCATCGGGCACAAAGCCCAGATAGGATTCGTCGATGACAAAGCGCGTTTCGGGATACCGACGACACAAGTCGAGCAGCACGGACCTCGGCAGCAACACGCCGGTCGGATTGTTGGGGTTGCAGATCACCACCGTATCGGCCCTGCCGGCCATTCGATCGAGCCCTTCCAGATCGACTCGAAATCGATCCTCGGGCGTGGCCAGCAGGTGCTCGAACGGCAATTCGGCCGAACGGCATGCATCCGCATAATCGGCGTAAGTCGGACCGACGATCAGCACCCGGCGAGAGGCCAATATCCCGAACATCGCATAGATGAACTGGGTCGTGCCGGCACCGGCCACGACCGTTCGTGGATCGACGCCCAGGTAGCGCGCCATCGACATCTCGATGGTGCGGCTGTCGACTTCCGGCAGCGCACAAACCGTGGCCATCTGCTCTCGCAGGTGGTCGAGCACCCCGGGCGGGGGGCCCAGCGGATTGATGTTGCTGCTCACATCGGCAATCTCATCGGGCCGGCAACCGAGTCGGTCGGCGAGGCCGTATACATTTCCCCCGTGGCCCTGGATCATCCCACGCCCTCCCCTGCCCGGCCGCATTGCAACGAACGCTGCCCGCTGCCCCGGCCGTTCTCCGAGCCACTCCGATAGACGAGATCATCGACGATCCTCATATCCAGATATCGTCCCGCATGGTCGGCCAACGCCTCGTAGGCCTGTTCGCGCGCGGCGGGTCCGGGGAGGGCCGCCACACGTATCCGGTCCAACCCGACGCCGCCCAGCCAGCGTTTCATGATGGCCGGCGAATCGAACCATCCATGCACATAGGTGCCCAGCACCCGGCCGTCATCGCCGATGCAGCCGTCCCTGTCGTCGCAGGCTGCGCCGTTTCGGGCAAGGATCCGCAGCAGGGAACGGCCCCCCGTGCAACGCGTCTGCCCCATGTGAATCTCGTATCCCAGGCCCACTTCGTCGTCCCAGGCAAAGCGGGTGCGGGTGGTGGTCTTAGGCGCCTTCAACTCGGTTTCCATGGCCAGCAGACCCAGCCCGGGAGTGCTGCCCGGACGCCCTTCGATACCGTCCGGATCGCGTACGGCCGTGCCGAGCATCTGGTAGCCGCCGCAGATGCCCAGCAAATGCCCGCCCTTGTCGTGGTAGGCCCGGATCGCTTCCCGCCAGCCGCTGGCCGCCAGCCAATCCAGGTCACTGCGGGTATTTTTGGAACCGGGCAGGATGACCGCCGAAAAACGGTCGAGGGGCCGGGGCCGGTACAAATAGACCAGGGTCACCCCATCCAGCCGCGCGAGCGGATCGAAGTCGGTGAAGTTGGAGATGTGGGGCAACCGTATCACGCCGATGCACGGTCCCTCACCGGCGACGGTCTCGGGCCGTTCGATGATCACGGCGTCCTCTGCTTCGATGGTGAAGGCCGAAAACCAGGGCAAGACCCCGATGACCGGCCGGTGGATTTGCGCCTCGATCCAGGAGATCCCATCGCGAAACATCTCGATGTCGCCCCGGAACCGGTTGACGATCACCCCGGCGATCGGCCGGCGCCGCTCTTCCGGCAGGCAGGCCAGGGTGCCCACGATCTGGGCGAATACGCCGCCGCGGTGGATGTCGGCCACCAGTATGACCGGCGCATCGGCATAACCGGCCATGGCCAGGTTGACGATGTCGCGATCCATGAGGTTGACTTCTGCGCACGAACCGGCCCCCTCCATGACGATCAGGTCGAAGCGGCGGCGCAGTCGGTCCAGGGCCGCGCAGGCCACCCCGAAAAGCTGCTCCTTCTGCTCGTGGTACACCCTGGCCGCGGCATTCATGCGGGCCTGGCCGAGCACCACCACCTGCGCGCCGACCTCGCTGGTGGGCTTGAGCAGGATGGGATTCATGTCCACGTGCGGGGCGATGCCGGCCGCTTCGGCTTGTACGATCTGGGCCCGCCCCATCTCCAACCCGTCGGGGGTCACCCCCGAATTGTTGGACATGTTCTGCGCCTTGAACGGCGCCACCCTGACCCCTTGCCGCGCATAATGGCGGCACAACGCCGTGGCCACGACGCTCTTGCCCACGTCCGATCCGGTGCCCAGTATCGCGATACAGGCGGCCTTGGCGTCCATTTTACTTTTCGATCCCTTCGCGGGCCAGAATGCCGCGTCGAAAATAGTGCTTGATCTCCTGCATTTCGGTCACCAGGTCGGCCTTCTCGATCACGGCCGGGGGCGCGTTGCGGCCGGTGATCACCAATTCGGTCTCGGGACGCCGGGCGGCTATCAGGGCCAGCAGGTCTTCCTCGCCCACCAGCCCGGTACCGTAGGCCACGTTGGCTTCGTCGGCGATGACCACATCGAAGTCACCGGAGGCCAAGGCCCTTTCGATGGCCTTGAGGCCTACGCGCGCGGCGGCAATGTCCTCTTCGCAAGGATTGCCGCGGATAAAGCATCCCCGGCCGAACTGTTCCAGGGTAATCTTGTCTCCGAATCGCTCCAGGGCCTTGATCTCATTGTAATCGGCATTTTTGATGAACTGTCCGATATAGACCCGCATCCCTGCGCCGGCCGCCCGCAGGGCCAATCCCAGGGCCGCCGTGGTCTTGCCTTTGCCATTACCCGTGTACACGTGCACATAACCTTCCATAGTCATCTCCTTCCCTTCCGTTTCATCCATCGATGGCATACTTGTGCGCATATCCCCTCGGCGTGAACATGAACTCCCCAAATGTCCGGGTGCTGAGGTTGCCCACGAACACGATGGTCTGCATATCCACCGGCGCGGCCTGCAGCCGATCCAGGGTCGTGATATGGATCTGCTGCCCAGGCCGCTGGGCGGCCGTCACGATACCCACCGGTGTGCGGCCGTCCCGGCTTTCGAGGATAATATCCCTGGCGCGCGCCAATTGCCAGTCCCGCCGCCGGCTCTTGGGGTTGTAGAACACGATCACGAAATCGGCTCGGGCCGCCGCCGCAATGCGCCTTTCGATAGTTTCCCAGGGGGTGAGCAGGTCGCTCAGGCTGATGGTCGCGAAATCGTGGGTCAGCGGCGCCCCCAGCAGGGCAGCGCCGGCGCACATGGCCGGAATGCCCGGCACTACCTCGATGCAAAGGCTGTCGGTCGCCTCGTTTTCTCGGGCCGGGCCGGCCGCGATGCCCCGCGCCGCGCAGATCTCCAGTACCAGGCCGGCCATGGCATAGATGCCCGGGTCGCCGCTGGAGACCAGGGCCACCCGGCGGCCGTCCATGGCACGCTCGATGGCCGCCGTCACGCGCTCGACCTCACGGGTCATGCCGGTGCGGACCACCTCCCGATCGCCGATCAACGGCCGGATCAGGTCGATGTAGGTGCCATACCCGACAATGGTGTCGGACTGGGCAAGCACTTCCCGCGCGCGCTGGGAAAGATGATCGATGTGGCCGGGACCGGTGCCGACCACGAAGAGGGTCGGCGCGCAACGGCCACGGTCACATTGGCGCTCTTTTGTTTGGGAACGATCAACGTCACGTTGCCGGCATTCAGCAGGGCGGCTGCTTCGCATACGCTTTGGACTCCTATGTGCTTGACGGCCATGGGCGATGGATGGGGCACATGGCGGACCTGGTTCAGTGATTCCCGGGAATAGAACACCAGCGGCACCGCAAGGGTATTCGCCAGTGACAACAATCCACCCTCGTCCTGTTTGAGATCGACCGAGGCGATGGCGGCCAGGCTGAGCGGCGACAGACGGTGAGCCGCAAGGACATCGTGCAGCAGACCCACAATTTCTTCGGCGGGTGTGTTGCGATTGCATCCGATGCCCGCCACCAGCGATGGCGGCCTCAACACGAGGAGATCCGACGGCAGGGACGGACATCGATCATCCACGAAGATACCCTGCGGGATTTCTTCGGGCCACCCCTGCGCCCCGCACACGATGGGGAGCGCCGAGCCCCCCAGCGCTTCTGCCACCCATGCGCCTGGATCGTGCAGCGCAACAGGCTCGCCGGCCAGCAGGGCCATGTTGATCGCCTTGACGGCGGCCGGGTTTTCGATTTTCAAGCCGGCCTCCATGGCCAATGCATCGATGGCCGGCCGGCCGTGACTGTCGGTGGCCGTCGTGATCACCGCAACCGCCTCCAGCCGCGCGGCCACGTCCTTGGCCAGACGGTTGGCCCCGCCGATATGACCGGCCACGAGGCTGATGGCGAAACGGCCGGCGTCATCCACCACCACCACCGCCGGATCCACGCTTTTGTGCCGCAGCACGGGGGCAATGCCGCGCACCACGATGCCGGTGGCCATGATGAATATGTGGCCGCTATAACGGTGAAAATTTTCGGCCACGGCCTCGATCAGTCGTTCGAAGGGGCGAACCGTCATGTGCTGGCAGGCGCCGGCCAACCGCAGGGGGCAGTGGAGATTCAGCCCGGTCCAGCAGCGGGAAAGCCGTTGCGCCAGGTCCAGGCCGTTTGGGGTCAGGACCCAGACGGCGATGTCATGCGGTTCGGTAGCCATGTGCGAATTCCGGATCATAAAGACGCGAGCGCAGGGAGGCCAGCGCATCGGGATCTTCGAGGGCGGGCCCGATCAGAATCACCGCCAGCCGATCGATGGCCGCGGTCCGGGCCGTCTCTGCCAGGTCGGCAACCCGGGTCCGCAGAATCCGCTCTTCGGGATGACTCACGCAACAGGCCACGGCGCAGGGCGCCTCGGATCCGTAGGTGCGTGACAGCACCTGCGCCGCCTCGTCGATCCGGCCCATGCTCAAATAGATGACCAGCGACGCACCGTGGCGGGCCAGCGAAGCGAGCGATTCCGCTTCGGGCACGGGCGTGCGCCCGGCGATGCGAGTCAGGATCAGGGTCTGGGTGCGTTCCGGGAGGGTGTACTCGATGCCCATGGCCGCGGCGGCCGCGAAAGCGGCCGTGACCCCGGGAATCACGCGATAGGGAATGTCCCGGACCCGCAGGGCCGCCATCTGCTCTCCGATGGCGCCATACAGGCTCGGATCGCCGGTGTGCAGCCGCACCACCTTGCGGCCGGCCGCGTGCGTCTCGGCCATGATGGCGATGATCTGTTCCAGATCCAGGTCCGCGCTGCTGATGCGCTCGGCCGTTTCAGGCGCCCAGGCCAGCAGTGCTTCGGGCACCAGCGATCCGGCGTAGAGCACCAGGTCGGCCGCGGCCAGGGCCTTCTGCCCCTTGATCGTGATCAGCTCGGGGTCCCCGGGCCCGGCGCCGCAAAAGATGATCGGATGTTTCGGATGCTTCACCCTGCCTTCCTTTCCATGCCGCGAATGATCCACACCGGGTTGTGGGCCTCCAGGCGCATGCTCCAGGGCATGGCCGTGCCGCGGCTGACCTGCAGCTGAACCACTTCGACCTCATGGCCGGCCGCTTCCAGGACCGCCAGGATGCAATTCAGGTTGTCCAGCAGCACAACATTGGCCACCAGGGCACCTCCCGGCTTCAGGCAAGCGACGGCCGCCTGCACGATAACCGCCAGATCTCGTCCGCCACCACCCACGAAGATCCGATCCGGCGGAGGCAGATCGGCCAGCCCCCGGGGCAGTTCGGCCTGGATCGTTTCATGATTGTACACCCCGAAACGCCGGGCGTTGGCGCGAATGCGCGCCACCCGCCCGGCGTCCTTTTCCACGGCCACGATGCGCCCCGGGCCGAGCAGCAACGACGCCTCGATGCCCACCGACCCGCTACCCGCTCCAAGGTCCCACAGCATCATGCCCGGTTTCAGCGCCAGCTTAGCCAGGGTTACGGCGCGCACCTCCGCCTTGGTGATCAATCCCTGTTCGTGGGCGTAAGCCTGCTCGGACATGCCGAGGACCAGTGGGTCGGCGATCGTCCGGCATTCCGGGCCGGGTTTCAAGACGACAAGATTCGGCTCGGCAAACCGGCGGTCCGCGGCCTGGTCCAACGGGTACCAGCCGACCTGCTCGCAGGCGTCTCCCAATCGTTCGAACACCGCCATATCCACATGATCCACGCCTGTTTCCCGCAACCAGGCGGCCAGCCAGCCGGGCGTCCTCTGCGGGTCGGTCAAGACGGCAACCGGTTGCCATGATTTCAGCGCCGCCAGCAGTTCGAAACGGCTGTCCCGGCCGTGCAGACTCACCACTCTGGCCCCGGCCCACGATTGTCCGATGCGGGCGAAGGCGGCCGCGATCGACGAGACATTGGGCAGCACCGTCACCCGCTCCCGGCCGATCTCCTCTGCGATACGGCTGCCGATGCCATGGAGAAGCGGATCGCCCGAGGCCAGCACGACCACGCGGCGATGGACCATGGCCGCGCGGATGCACGCCAGGGTCTCGGACACGCGCCCGTCGATGGGCCGCTTTTCCGCCGGCAAATCCTTAAACCGATCGAGGTGGCGCCGGCCGCCGACCAGCAGATCAGCCTCACGAATGATCGCCAGGTGGGCTTCCGTCAGGTCGCTGGCCGACACGCCCATGCCGATCACATAGACATTGTTCATAGTGCCCGATCCTCACCACTGCCAAACCTTGACGACACCGTAAACAGTCCAATATCTGCGTTATGCTCATCCCGTCGTCCTCGCGGCGTACGACCAGTACGCCTCAGGACACGGAATTTCGCGCGCCTGGATCTTGAACCGTTTACGGCGCCGTCTGGCAACGGCTTTTTTCGAATCCATCAAACCTTACCTGCCCTTGAAAATCGAAGATGACCGCCCTGACCTTCAGCCGTCCGGCGGCAAAACCCGCCGCCGTCCGGATCAACTCGGATCCCACCCGGGCAATCAAGTCCGGGTGATCGTCGGCGAACAGGTCGAAGGCCTCCCGCGCCGTATTGGCGCGGACCACCCGACGTGCCAGATCCAGATCCCCGGTCGTCTCGACCGTCCAGCGCCCCAGCCGCTCTAATGTCAACCGGGCCGTACGGGCATGGGTGTGGGGCAGTCCCATGGCCATTTTCAGGGCCTTTCCTAAAAAAACCGCCAGGGTGACCTGCTCCAACCCCTGGTCGGCGGCCATCTCCAGGCCGTCGGCAAAATAGTCGCCGATCTGCACGAAGGCGTACGCCGGCCGATGCGGCCACAGTTGCTGGGCGAATCGTTCGCTGCGCCGGCCCGTGGTCATCACCGCCTCTGTCAATCCGCTGGTCCGCGCCACCGAAACGGCCGCGCGAATGGTGGCCGTATATGCCTCGTGAGAGAGCGGCCGCACGATGCCGGTGGTCCCCAGGATCGATATGCCGCCGATGATCCCAAGCCTTTCGTTGAGCGTATGCCGGGCCAATTCCTCTCCCCTGGGTATGAAAATCTCGACCTCGGCATGGCCGCAGACACCCGCGGCCGCCATACTGTCGAGCGCCGCCGCGCGAATCATCGCAAGCGGTACAGGGTTGATGGCCGCGTCGCCCACCGGCACCTCCAGGCCCGGCCGGGTGACCCGTCCCACACCGGTTCCCCCTTTCACGGTCACCGCAGGCGTCGTTGGGCCGGGATGCCACGCCACCCGTGCGCCGATCTCGGCCCCGTGCGTGATGTCCGGATCGTCACCGGCATCCTTGATCACCGTACAGACGGCCGAGCCGGCATCCGGTCGGTGACAGGCATGCACCGTGATCTGAAGCGTCTCTCCGGTCGGCAGACCGATGGGCACCCTTTGTGGGCAAAAGCCCTGCAGCAGGCAGCCCATGGCCGCTTTCACCGCAGCGGCCGCGGCCACACCGGTCGTGAAACCGCAACGCAGCCGTTTGCCACTCCCGGTATGCATGGATTATCCCTCTGCCCCACGCGCCGACCATGACCCGGCCTCGGCGTGTTCCCGGCTGCCGGCGAGCGCCAGGCCGATCAACGCATTGACCACCGCCGCCGCCACATTGGAGCCTCCCTTGCGGCCGACATTGGTGATATAGGGCACGCCCGCGGCCGGCAGCTCGGCCTTGGATTCAGCCGCATTGACAAATCCCACGGGCAGGCCGACCACCAGGGCCGGCGCGGCTCGTCCCTGCTGGATCAGCACCATGAGACGCAGCAGGGCGGTGGGCGCATTGCCGACCACATAGATGGCGCCGTCCAGCCGATCGACCACAGCGTCCACCGCCGCCTCGGCCCGGGTCGTTCCGGCGGCAAGGGCCTTGCGGGCGATCTCATCTTCGGCAATCAGACAAGAGGCACGCCCACCCAACCAGTCCAGGTCACGGCGGCGAATTCCGGCCAGCGCCATCCGGGTGTCGGTGAACACCGCGCACCCGGCACGCAGGGCGGCCACACCGGATGCCACGGCCCGGGGATGCATGCGGACGTCGGTCAAGTAATCGAAATCGGCCGTGGTGTGGATCATGCGTCTCACGATCGACCACTCGTCGGCCCCGAACCGATGCGGCCCTGCCTCCCGATCGATGATCGCGAAACTCTCGGCTTCGATCTCCTGTGGTGTCATGTCATGCCTTTCCATTGTTGACCGTAGCGGCATTTAGTTTAGTGTCCGTTCACAAATAGGCAAATTTGGTTGAGATAAAGGCGCACGAAAAATTTAACCGCAGGCATATGACGGATATTCCGAGGATTAAATTTTTCGTGCAACGCCGATATCGGGCAAATTGGACATTTGTGGATGGACACTAATTAAGATGCGAACGATATTCCGGCTGTGGGCACGGCGATTCGGCCAGTGCGATCGCCGCGGCATTGCGGCGCATCCACACTCGCCAGCAACGCGAGAGACTCGGATCGCGAAAGATGAGAAATTCTCCCATACAGTTGAGATCCTGTTGTATACGCCAATAGAAAAACATGTCTACCCCTCCTCTTGATCGCGTTCCCGCCGGCAGGCGCGGCATGACGAAACCAGGGCCGCGGCACAGTCAGGCCGGCTTACGAAATGTAAATGAACATAGCTTCCCAAGGTGCGGTCCACCTGGTACCCCTCTGCCGCTAGCCCGCCGCTTCTTCCGGAGACCTGGTAGGCGGTGGCGATTGGGGACCACTGGTGTCTGTCGACGATATCCGAATAATGAAATTCGTGGCCGCGCGCCACCTCATCCTTGCCACCCAGAATCGTCGGCCCCGTCATACGCACCTCGCGATAGCCCAGGGACGTCAACCGGCCATGCATCCGCGTGCGAAAGGGAAAACAGCCGCACATGGCATGCACCTCTCCCGCCAGATCTTCCAGTTCGCGGCACAGGTACATGAATCCGCCACACTCGGCATAGACAGGCATACCCGCCCGGCTCGCTTCCAGGATATCCCGGCGCATGGCGTCGTTTGCCGCCAACTCAGCGGCATGTAGCTCCGGGTATCCGCCACCGATGTAGAGGCCGTGCAACCCTTCGGGCAACCTGTTGTCGGCCAGCGGTGAAAACGTCACCAGTTCGGCGCCGGCCGCGGCCAGAAGATCGAGATTGTCCGGGTAGTAGAAGCAGAACGCCTCGTCCCTGGCTACCCCGATTCGAACCCGTTCGAAACAGGAAATGCTGCAGCCGACCGGTTCGACGTCTGCCGGTACGATGTCCGGCAGGTCCGCCAACAGCCGGTCCAGGTCCAAACCGCTTTCGATGTGGTCGGCCAGCCGATGGCACGCCGCTTCGGACAAGGCGTGCTCGCCGGCGGTCATCAACCCCAGGTGACGTTCGGGCATGGCGAGCGCCTCGTCCCTCAGCAGACCGCCCAGCAGCGGTGCGTCCACATAGGCCGACATGGCCTCTCGCAGGTAATCCAGGTGCCCGCGGCTGCCCAGCCGGTTGAACAGCACGCCGGCAAAGGCCAGCGCCGGGTCGAAGCGCTCGAAGCCCTGAACCAACGCGGCGGCGCTGCGCGCCATACCGGCGGCGGAAACCACCAGGAGCACCGGCAATCCCAGCCACTTGGCCATCTGCGCCGTGGAGCCGGCCTCATCCCCGCCACCGTAGCCATCGTACAGCCCCATGACCCCTTCGACCACTGCCACGTCGGCGCCGGCCGCATGCCGGGCGAACAGGTCCCGATTGGCCTCCCGGGAGAGCATCCAGCCATCCAGGTTGCGGCCGGCCCGGCCGGTCACCTTGGCGTGGTGGCCCGGATCGATGAAATCCGGCCCCACCTTGAAGGGTGCCACCGCTAGCCCGCGACACCTCAGGGCCGCCATGAGCCCCAGGGACATCGTGGTCTTGCCCACCCCGCTATGCGTACCTGCGACAACGATACCTTTGATGGTTCTCTCCACTTTCTCAAGCGTCGATATCCTTTCGGTCGCTTACAGGCCGAAAAGAAGATGATTGAACAAGAACGTATGAAAGTACAAAAGTATGAAAGTAAAGGTATTTTACTTTCAACCCCGAGACGATGTTCCTCATTACAAGTAATAATATATAGCCCCCACCACCACCAGGCTGGCGATCCGATAGCCTTGCCCCAGGAGAAGCAATTGCAGCCCCATGACCGGCGCGAAAACACCCATCAGCCGCGGCAACTGATGTCTCAGGGCGCGCACCGGAACGGCGACGATGTTGCCCACCAGCAGGGCGATCACCGCCTGTTTGATGGTCACGACACCCTGGTCGAGCAGTGCCCCGGCCGCGGCAAAGCCCGAAGTGAACTCGGCCACGAAACTCAACACCACCAGGGAGAGCGCCTCGACAGGGACGAAGGCGCCGGTCACGCTGCGGGCCAACCAGGTCTCGGTCCATGCAAAAACGCCCGCGCCGTTGAGCAGGAAGACGGCGATGTAAATTGGGACCACGTAGGTGGCCACACCCACGAGTCGGCCGGGCAGCTTGGTCTTGATGACCTGCCAGGTATCTTGCCGCTTCTTCTTAAGGGGCGATTCCGCAGGGGAATCAACGGACGACGCCTGCATGCCCTGCGGCCGCCAGCGCCCCACGGCCAGCACCAGCACCAGGCGCATCAGGGCGGCCAGGAAAGTAAGGATGAAGTAAAGCCCGCCAGCCCACCCGGTCAGGGGCATGATGATGAAAAACGTGGTCGGCAGATGCAGGAAGAAGGCTGGAAACTGGTTGGCCAGATGGCTCAGCACCAGTCGCACCCGGTCGATACGCTGTTCCTTCCAAAAATCGTAGAGCATGGCATTGGCCGCCGCACCTGAAAAGAATGCGGTCGTAAAGGCGGCGCTGCAGTGGGGTCCCATCCGGGCGAACCGAAAAAGAGGCGCCCCCAGACGGCCCAAAGCATGGGTCCATCCGGTCGCTTCGATGATCTGTCCCAGGGCCAGCCCGAATGCGATAAAAGCGAGCAGTCGCAGCATGGGCCAGGCCAGACGGCCGCCCATGGCCGCAACGGACAGCTCGTCGATCAGGGCGACTCCCAGCGCCAGCATCGCCGCCGACAGGCCGAGCGCCACCCACGGGGCATGACCGACCCGCGCGGCGTGGTTATCTCTTGAAGCCATGGGCATTCCGCTTGGCAAGAATCAGGGTCCAGTAATTGGGTGGATGCGCCGCCAGTTCATTGAGATCCAGGTGGACCTGCTGCTGGGCCGTGGAGCAATGCGTCACCGCCAGGCTGCCCGCCGACAGGCCAGTCTCTTGCAGGGCCGCGCGGATGCCGCCTACATCCCGATACGCCTTCAGAAACACCACATTATCCGGCGTCTGAAGCGTCTCTCGCAAGCGGTGGCCGCCGTGCACCCCCGAGAGGATGAGCAGGGATTCCTCGCCTTCCACCAGGGGCTGATTGACCGCCGCTGCGGCGGCCTGGTAGGACGTGATGCCCGGTATGGTCACGATGGTGATATCGGGCCGTTCGGTTCTTAAATGCCGCAGGATATAACCGTAGGTGGAATAGGTCAGCGGGTCGCCCAGGGTCAAAAAGGCCGCCTCCTTTCCACTTTCCATCACCTCGGCGATGTGGGCGGCATGCCGCCGCCAGGCCTCTTCCATGACCGAATGGTCCTTGCTCATGGGAAAGTCCAGCTTTTCGATGGCGACATGGTCGGGCAAATGGGGACGAACGATCTCCAGTGCCCGGGAGTAGTCGTTGCGGGTGGAGGCCGCCGTAAACACGACATCCACCGCGGCCAGGATGCGCACGGCCTTGATGGGAATCAATTCCGGATCTCCGGGTCCTACGCCGATACCGTACAGGGTGCCTGTATGCGTTGTTTTCATCATTCACTCCGTCTGATGGGCGCCGGTCGGGCAATGGTGTACCAGACAACCCGACGGTGTCCTGCCGGGGGCGAAAATTTCCGGATAAAGGATCCGGCCGATCCAGCAGATCCCTATGACCATTCGCAGGGTCGGACGGGAGACCAGCTGTTCGTCGATAAAATGGATATCCCCATTGCTTACGGCCCGGATGAGATCGAAGCCCGGTTCTTTCCGGATGCTCTCCAGGTTCGGCCGGTTCATGGGGCCGACCTGGGCCAGGTAAACATCGATGGCGTCACCCCTGGCCAATATGCGTTCTTTGCCGAAATCGGCGATGGTGCTGCCCCGGCGCGGCGCGGCGTCGGCGGCGATGTTGATCCCGCCGGCGGTTTCAAGCACGAAAATGGCCATGGCATCCGGCGAAAAGGTTCGCATGCGGTCGTGAATCGCCTCGAAATAGACCCGCTTCTTGTCGACGATGGTCGCCGTCCGTTCTGCGATGCAGGCCATGGCGTCCTGGAAGTCGGTCACCATCTGCTCGGCGGCCGCGCGGCGACCGGTCAGGCGGCCCAGGATACGCCAGTAAACAAACATCTCCTCGACGGTGTTGGGCTGGAGGGAAATCACCGCGATGGCGTTGGCCTCCAGTCGCTCGAGCAAATGGCCGTAGCCCCTGTCGATCATGGGGCGCACAAGGACCAGGTCGGGCCGAACCGCCAGAAATCGCTCCAGATCGTCATGGTAGGAATGGACCGGTTTACTGCACGCTTCCGGAGGCCAGTCCTCGTGGCGCGATACGCCGATCACCTGCTCCTGGGCCCCCATGGCGAACAAATTTTCGGTGTGGGCGCCATATAAAGAGATGATCCGCCGGAAAGGCGCCGATACGTTCAGCCGACGTCCCACGGCATCCACAATGAGATCTTCCGTCATCGACATGTCGGACGCCGTCGATCGGCCGGTCCAGACGATAAGCGGCAACAAGAGCAACACCCACCCGCAATTACGGCCTACACCACTCACGACACCACTCACGCCACCTCCTTGTTGAGACACACTTGGGGGGCGCCGCAAAAGGGCTGGTGGACCACTTGCGCCTGGACATCGAACACCGCCTGCAGGGTGGCTGCGGTCAGGACATCGGCGGTCGTCCCGGCGCAGACGAGGCGGCCTTGGCGCAAACAGACCCATCGGTCGCAATACAGGGCGGCCAGATTGATGTCTTGAAAAACGGCGATGACCGTGCCGCCCTGGCCGACGCGCCGCTCGGCCAGATTGAGCAGGGCGATGGCGTGCTGAATGTCCAGACTGGCAGTGGCCTCATCCAACAGGAGAATGTCGGCTGACTGTGCCAAACCCCGGGCGAAGACCACCCGTTGGCGTTCACCGCCACTCAGGCGGTCCACATAACGATCGGCAAAGGCGCCGAGGCCGGTCTGCTCGATCACCTCTGCCACCACGGCACGGTCTCTGGCGGTCGGGCGGGAAAATCGCGGCAGGTGGGGATAGCGCCCCATCATCAGCACTTCTCCGCAGGTGTACGGAAAATTGATCCGGTAATCCTGAGGCACCAGGGCGATCCGGCGGGCCAGGGCCTTTCGGGGAAAAGAGGCCAGTTCCCGGCCGTCCAGGCGAATGTGGCCACCGTGCGGACGAAGATGGCCGGACAGCAGATCGAGCAAGGTGGTCTTGCCACTGCCGTTTGGACCGAGAATGCCGTAGAAATGGCCGGTCTCGAAATTCAGCGACACATCCTCGATCACCGTTTGGCCATCGTAACCATAATATAGGTGATCCAGCTCGTACATGGCTTCTAATCCCGTCGATGTCGCTGGCGCCGGCGATAGATGACGCAAAAAAACGGTCCTCCGATGAGTGCGGTAATGACCCCGATGGGCACCTCCTGGGGCAATATCGCCCGTGTCACCGTATCCGCCAGGAGCAACAAACATGCACCGGCCAGGGCTGCGGTCGGTATCAGACGGCGATGGTCCGGGCCGGTGATGAAGCGCACCATGTGGGGCACCAGCAGCCCCACGAAACCGATAATCCCGGAAACCGCCACACACGCTGCGGCCATCAACGAAGCGCTCACCAGCATCGTCATCGACAATCTGGTCGGCGAAATCCCCAGCGAACCGGCGGTACGGCTGCCCAGGGCCAACAAGTTGAGATCGCGGCCGAAAAACAAGGTGATGGCCAATCCCGCTCCGACCACTGCGGCCACCATGCCCACCTCGGTCCAGGTCTTGGAGGCGAAGCTGCCCATCAACCAGAAGATGATGATGCTCACCTCCTCGCCGGCCAAATATTTGATGAAACTCACTCCTGCCGACAAAATGGCGGCGACGATGATGCCCGAAAGGATCAGGCTCGCTGACGACAGGTCGCCGCTGCTGGCGGTCAGCCAGATCACCACGAGCAACGTTCCCAGGGCACCGGCGAAGGCGAACAACGGCACGGACCAGGCGCCTATCACCGCCAGGTTCAACCATAAGGCCATGGCCGCGCCGAACGCGGCTCCCGATGAGACCCCCAAGGTATAGGGATCGGCCAATGGATTGAGCAGAATCCCTTGAAAGATCGTACCGGAAACCGCGAGCCCGCATCCCACGACGGCTGCGGCCAGAATTCTGGGCAGCCGCACCTCCAAAACCACCACCGGCGCCAGTTCATCGAGACGGGAGATCAACCCCTCGGCACCGGAGAGGCGTGCCGCCAGAATGCGCACCACATCTGGATAGGAGACCTGAATGAATCCGCTCCCCGTCGCCAGAACGATCTCCATGGCCAGCAACAGAGCCAGCACCAACAGCAGCGGCCATATCGGTAATCGTTGAAACCGGAGGCATGGATCCCTATAGCCGTTGGATGCCGCCTTCATCATAAATCGGCAGAGTACCTCAACTTTGCTATTTTCAAACTTCAGTATTCCAATTTCTACGACCCGCGAATCAATGCAGCGCCTTCAACGCCTCGCCCGCATGGGCGACCCATATCTTCACAAAGCCGTCGTACTCCGCCGTCCCCTTGAGAATGGGCACGCATTGAATCCCGGCGCCGGTAAAGATGCTGACCCAGGAATCATCTTCGCTGCCCGCCATATCGTTTTTGGCATGGTCCCCGGCCACGGACATGAAGGGCATCAGATACACCTTGTTGATCTTTCTTTGCTTCAACTGCCCAAGGATCAGTTCCACGTCCGGATAGCCCTCGACCGTTCCCACGAAAATTTGCGGGTCCTTGAGTTGCAACCGATACATCAGGGCAGCATAACCTGCATCGGCGGGATGATGGGTGCCATGGCCCATGAACACCACGCCTTCATCGGCCCGACGTGCTTGCGGCAAATTCGCCAGAATCGTGTCGACGACAGCTTCCATGTCCGCCTGAGTCGCCATGAGCGGATGGCCCATGACGATCTTCTCAAACAGCGCCATGGCTTGGAATCCCCCGACGATCCGACGCAGTTCATGGTATTCCTCGCCGGCAATGGTGTGCAGGGACTGCACCGCCACATGGGTGAACTTCTCATCATGCAAGCGAGCGAGGGCCATGGCGGGAGAATCGAGAACTTTGCCCTGATCGGCGAGTTTCGCGCGAATGATGTGAGAGGTATAGGCCCAACGCACCGGCACCTGGGGATAAGCCTGGCGTACTGCCCGGTCAATGTTATCGAAGGAAACCTGGGCGGAAGCTTCGCTGGAGCCGAAGGCGACCAGAAGAATCCCGACTTTTTTGGGCGCCGTGGCGCCGTGTGCGCCTGCCTGCGCCGGGGGGCCGATCATGATACAGAGAGCCAAAACGGTGAACACCCATCGGGTCAAGTTCTTTCCATACATGTTGTCACTCCTTTGCGGCGGCCCTGTCCTTTGGCATGAACAGGCCATGTTGATAAGGCCTTTGGCACCATCCCCGATGCGGCTGAAGCCAACATCCTGCTCCAAAAAAAATCCCCGGACCTGCAAGCAGGCCCGGGGATACCGTTTTTTATCCCTGAATGGAGCCCTCCACCCCCTTGCCACGAGGGGTCGAGTCGATCGATGATGTTCTACGATGGTCAAAGCAGGTCTTCCGGCTTCCGGATTGTCCTACCGGCTGCGCCTTCCCATCCTTACGGACAGTGGCATGATGCAGCTTTCGTCCCCGGTTACGGCGGCGGGTCCGCGACGGATTCTCACCGTCTTCCCTTTTAAGGCCAAGGGCCGCTTCGATGACAGGTTTGCTACAATATCTATCGCGGGCAAGTCAAGCGCTTTGTTGAAGACACAACGATTCTGGCTCGACAGCATCCATTAAGGATTCAATCCTCAGTTTCAGTTCGCCCCGAGTTTCACTTCGTATGGATCAGTAGGAAATCGGAACGATGCCGCTTTCTTTCATTCTTTGCTGGCTTGCCGGTGACTTGGCAAAGTCGATGAAGGCCTTTACAGGACCGCTGGGTTCTCCCTGGGTCACGAATGAAAAAGTCTGAATATATGGATAATCCTTGTCCTTAAAGAATTTCCCGTTAACCTTCAATATCTTGATGGCCGCATCACGGTCGGCCGAACCCTTGGTGACAAAGGAGATGCTCCAAGGGATTCGTGCGACCGAGGTGACGACCATCGTAGAACGATAGGCCATAAAATCATATTTGACTTCGCTGCGCTTGAGGGCCAGCATGGAGAAGTTTTTGAATGCGGCGGTATCTTTTCCCGGTGTGATGGCGATGATATCGTGGTCCGGACCGCCAACTTCCTTCCAGTTGGTGATTTCTCCTGAAAAAATGGCTCGCAACTGATCTTCGCTGATATTGTCGACTGGTGTCTCCAAATTGGTGATCACAATCATGGGCACCTTACAAAACGGCGTCTCAACGTAACCGAATTCGGCGTGGTTGGGCGCCAGGGGTTCGGCGCTGCTGGCGATGTCGCAAACACCGTTGAAGAGTCGATGCAAAGCCGATGAGGAAGAGCAAACGAACATGTCCACTTCGTAACCGGTCTCTTTGATAAAACGGCTGACGCCTTCGCCCCTGAATACATCATTGACTTGGGCGGAACTGCTGTAACGCAGCTTTTCCGCAGCCATGACGCCGGGTACTGAAATGAGAGCTGTAAGTACAACGACAAGGACAGAAATCATGATGGATTTTGATAAAATTTTCATTCGGTTCTCCTAAAGAATGGTGTGGGTTGTTATCGGCATTGAGCCTACGATTGTCCCGGAATACACGATGGCAGGCAGCGCAAAGGGCATGCCATCATGCCCCGTTTGCTGAGCAATTTTTTCCATCGTATTTTCTATGTCTTAGAATGACTTCGGGAAAATCAGGTCAGGAGTGATTTGGCAGTACCATGTCAAAAACCTTTACACAGTGAAAGGACTTGCCGTCCTCCATGTGATAGGATCGCCAACGACGGTAAACCGAATAAACGGCAGAGGCAAAGAAGTGGACGCAGTTTTGCCGCTGATATTGCCGCCAACGGGAGAATCTCTAAACTTGTTCCGATATCGTCCGATACTATATGATGCTGCAACATATGAAAGCGGCCGTTCAATCCTTGATTATTACAAACGCTATTTCCAAAAGGAGGAAACTGAATGAAAAGACGTCTTGGGATGAAACAGATGTTTGTTTGGGGAACCGCGCTCTTGATGATGGTCTCGCTTTATGCCTGCGGCGGTCAGCAGGCCCAACCCGAAGAGGCCGAAGCGCCACCGCCTTCAGCAGCCAAACTTTCCAAGAAATATGCCGACGTCCTCTGCTATGCATTTGAAACCACGCCGGAAATCGCCAAGGACTATCCCGATGCGACCAGCACCCTTCAGCACAGTCTATTGACCGCCCTGCAGATGAAAAATCGGTTTAACAAGGTCGCCATGCTGAAGCTGAATGAGAGAACCAAGGGCGACACCCTGCTCGTCAAAGCCAAGGTCACCGATCTGCGCATCGTCAGCGGCGCCGCACGTATGTGGGGAGGCGTCTTTGCTGGCAGTTCCTATATCAATGTCGACCTGCAATTGATCGACGGCGGCACCAAACAGGTGGTCCGGGAAGAGCCCCTGAACAGCAGCAACAACCCTTGGGCCGCATCGTATGCGTATGGCTCGACCGATCGTTCGCTGCCCGACGACATGGGCAAAATCGTGGCCGAGTATATCACCGCCATCATGCCATAGGCGTCCTGCTACCGACACTTTCAAAGCTCTCGGGCGCGGTCGACCTATCGGCCGCGCCCGAGCAATTCTAACTGAATGTGATGCACCCTGAAGGGCATGCATTACAGAAGGCGTTTGATAAAAAGCTCGTATTGCGACGGAGATGGCAGGCGTGGGTGGCGCACGTGGCCCTGGCCACCTGTTCTTCCCACGCCGGGTTTAATGAATGGCCTTCAGTTGGAATCGATGAAACTCAAATTGCCTGTTTGACATTCTCCAGCGGTTTGGTTATTTATCTTGGTTCACCACGGTTGTGGGTTGAATGAAAATTGCAGTTCAAGGAGTTGGAACGCCACCGGAGCAAGGCGGGGTATCGCGAGGCCTCCCTCTGTTTCGGAGCTACCGTCGATATCGAAGTGATGAAAAAACTGCTCGTTGTATGCTACTCCCAATCCGGGCAACTGACCCAGATCGTGCGCTCGGTACTCAAACCCGTCAGCGAGAGCGGTCAAATCGAGTTGGTCTTTGAAGAGCTGCGTCCGAGAGCCCCCTATCCTTTTCCATGGACGGCCTTGCGTTTCGCCGACACCTTTCCCGAATCGCTGCAAGGTACTCCTTGTGAACTCGAGCCGTTCCAATTCGATCCCCAAGCCGATTACGACGGGATCGTCCTCGCCTACCAGGTGTGGTATCTGTCGCCCAGCATTCCGGTCAACGCCTTCCTGAAAAGCCCTGAAGCGAAGCAGGTAATCAAGGGCCGGCCGGTGGTGACGGTCATCGGATGCCGTAACATGTGGCTCCAGGCCCAGGAAAAGGTCAAGGCCAGCATCGTCGAACTCGGTGGCCTGCCGGCGGGAAACATCGTGCTCATGGACCGGGCGCCCAACCTGCTGGGCATCATTTCCATCACCGCATGGATGCTGACCGGCAACAAAGATCGCTTTTTGAAGATTTTTCCAAGACCGGGCATCTCGGACGAGGACATCACCCGGGCCGAACGCTTCGGGGTGCCTTTGCGCGACGCCTTGCATCATGGCCGATGGGACAGCCTGCAGGCCGATTTGAATCGGTTGGGCGCCGTCGAAGTGGTACCGTCCTATATCCTGTTCGAACAGCGGATCCTTAAAATTTTCAACGTCTGGGCCAAGTTTATCCGGCGTAGCGGCCCGCCGGGCGATGCATCCAGACATTTCAGACTCAGATTATTCATTGGTTACCTTTTCGCGGCGGTTTTTCTGATCGCTCCACTGGCCACCGCCGTCACCTTCGTGCTGCGGATGCTGCACCGCGACAAGGTCAACCGATTGATCGACTATTATGCAAGCAATCGCTATCCACAAGAGACCAACGGGTAGCGTTTCATTTGAAATCCATCCAAACCGCCCGGCCATGGATCACCCTGGCCGGGCAAGCTATAGGCGATAAGGATAACCAAACCACATGAGCGTATTTATTCAAGATGTATCGGCGTTCATGCCCAACGCGCCGGTGGACAACGATGCCATCGAAACCGTGCTGGGCAAGGTCCATGACCTGCCGTCACGAACCAAAAAAGTGGTCCTGCGCAACAACAAGATCGAGCGACGGTACTATGCCATCGACCCGACATCCGGGCATTTGACCCACAGCAATGCCCAATTGACGGCCGAGGCCATCCGCCGGTTGAAACCCTATGCCGGCTTCAGAACCGATGACATTCAATGCCTCTGTTGTGGCACCACCAGCCCGGACCTCAATTTTCCGGGCCATGCCCTGATGGTGATGGGCGAATTGGGTCTGCCGCCCATCGAGGCCGTCTCCACCAGCGGTATCTGTCTTTCCGGCATGACGGCCCTGAAATTCGCCTATCTCAACGTTGCCGCCGGCTGCAGCAGCAACGCGGTGGCAACCGGTTCGGAGCTTGCCTCCTCCTACATGCGTTCGGCCTTTTTCACAGGCAACGGCCATTCGGATGTGGATCTGGAAAAAACGCCGATCCGCGCCTTTGACGCGGACTTTTTGCGCTGGATGCTCTCCGACGGCGCCGGCGCCGTCTTCATGGCCGACCGTCCGGCCCCGGACCGACTCAGTCTGCGTATCGAGTGGATCGAGCACTATGCCTTTTCTGGGGAACTTGAAACCTGCATGTACGGTGGCGGGGTCAAAGGCGAAAACGGCGCCATGACCGGTTGGCGCAGGATGGAGGACATTCCGGACGGTCAGTCCAGATATCTTTTCAATGTGCGCCAGGACATCAAGGTGCTGGACAAACATATCGTCCCCACCATGGGCCGGGCCCTGATCAGTGCGGTACGCAAACACCAGTTGTCGCCCGAAGAGGTGGACTGGTTCCTGCCGCACTACTCTTCGGCCTATTTTCGGCCGCGCTTTTACGAAGGCATGCAGCAGGTGGGATTCGAGGTGCCCTACGATCGCTGGTTCACCAACCTGCCCACCAAGGGCAATACGGGCAGCGCCGCTATTTTCATCATTCTCGAAGAACTGTTGCACAGCGGCCGCCTGAAAGAAGATCAGCAACTGCTCTGTTTCATCCCGGAGAGCGGGCGTTTTGCCCACTGTTTCATGCTGCTGCGGGTGGTGGGGCCGGAAAAATAAGACGCTTTCACAGGGCCGTGAAATCAGGTGCCGTCAGATTCCTATGCAGTGGCCCAAGCCTTGTCTATCTGGTAAGTCGGCCCGGCAGGGCGGCCTGGGCTACCGGTGGATCCGCCGCAACACCACGATGGAGACGGCCAGCGTAACGGCAAAAAAGAGCAACAGCAGGGCCAGCTGCCCCCAAATTTCAAAAAATCCGCTGTCGCGCACCAGAAGATTCATGAAGGCGTCGTGGGCCCAACCCAGGGGAGACCCCCGGCTGATGCGCTGCATGATCCCCGGCATGGCAAAAACCGGTACCATGATCCCGCCCAGCGCCGCGGCAATGACCACGCATACCGGTCCCAGAATGGCCGCCTGCTCGTTCGTACGCGCCACCACCCCCAGCATCAGGCCGAAGCCGTTGGCGGCCAGCGCGCTGCACAGGGCCACCAGCAGGATGGCGCCGGTACGGTCTCCTAAGACAAAGGGATCCGTCCCCAGCAGGGGCAACAGCCACCTGCCCACCAGCACGATGCATCCGAACTGCACCAGGCAAACCCCCACATAAGCCGACAGTTTTCCCAGAATCAGAACCGTCTTGGAAACCGGCATGACCATGAGACGCGCCCAGATGCCTTCACGCCGCTCGCGGATCAGCGCACCGGAGAGGGGAACGACGATGAAGAACATGCCGAACAGTGCCCAGGCGGGCACATTCTGTTGCACGGCCGTGGGCAGCCGCTCTTTTCCCGACGTCCCGACGCCGTTGGCGACGACGGCCGCCACCGGGTGAAAAAGCGCGTCGTCCTCCAGTTCGGGGAAAAGCCGTTGCGCTGCTTGGGGCGCATATCCCCCGGTCATTTCGGCAATGCGCTGCTGTACTTTACGGTCGATAGCGTCTCCCAGGTAACGCAGGGTCACACCGGTCTGCACCCTAGCCAGGGCGCGCTCGACCACCCCTTCCACTGCGGTGCGATAGACATGGCGCAGGGTCGGATCGAAGCGCAGGGCCACCTCGGGCCCGGGGAGGCTCGATCCGGGGACCGTGTCGGCATGGCTCATCCATCGATCCACTCGATGCCTTACCCCCTCTTCGACCGCAGCGGTCAACCCCTTTGGCAGCACCACGAAAAACTGGAAGCGGCCGCCCTCGATCCAGGCCGCGGCGTCTTCTTCGGTAGTCGCACGGCCATCGACCCGGGCGGTGAATGAAACGACGTCGGCCCCCTCGAGGGCCTTGACCAGTTCCTGGGCCACGATGCCGCCGTCCTGGTCCACCACCGCGCCGGTGACCTGAAGACCGCCCGAACGGCGCAGGACATTGTCCTGCACCAGCGTCATGGCCACCACCAGCACCGCCGGCATGGCAAAAAGGAGCAGCAGCCCGGTTCTGTCGCGGGACAGCAACCGCCACTCCTTGATCAATGTGGCCAACCACTTGGACATGAACCGAAAATTCCTTTCAAAAGATACCCGGCCGCAAACGAATGAAACCCAACCAATTCCGTCAGTCCCGCAGCTGCCGCCCGGTCAGCTTTAAAAACAGCTCGCCGAGATCCCGGCAATCCGGATGCTGGCGCATCAACCTGGCAGTCTGCTCCTGGACGACAACCACACCTTGATCGATGATGGCCAGGCGGGTACACAACCGCTGCACCTCCTCCATGTAGTGGGTCGTATAGATCATGGTGATGCCCTGGTCTTTGAGCCAGAGCAGATTTTCCATGATCTTGTTGCGCGACTGGGCATCGATGCCCACCGTGGGTTCGTCAAGAAAGAGCAGCTTGGGTCGGTGCAAAATGCCGGCCGCCAGATTGATGCGGCGCTTCATGCCGCCGGAAAACGTGCCGACCGCATCACGCCGCCGATCGGCCAGGCCGGTCACATCGAGGGCCCATCGAACCGCATCTTCGAGTCGGGCCCCCTTGAGACCGTAAAGCCGGCCGAAATAGTTCAGATTCTCATCCGCTGTGAGCGTATCGAACAGGGCCAGGTCCTGGGGCACCACGCCGATCAACCGGCGCACCCGGGCCGTGTGGCGAAAGGCATCCAAGCCGCAGATCTCGACATGCCCTGCCGTGGGTCGCAACAAGGTGCTCATCACCGAAATGGCCGTTGTTTTTCCGGCGCCATTGGGGCCGAGAAATCCGAAGATTTCACCGGCCGCGACCGTCAAATCCAAATCGGTGAGAGCGTTCAGGTGCGCCCTGCGATACCGTTTGCTCAATGCAAGAACACGAAGTACCGGCGATGGACATTGCGCTTCGTTGTCGGCCATGGGTTGGGAACCTATATCTTTCACAAACCGCTCTTTCAAAACAAATGGCCTTGGGATCGCGGACGGCCATCGGTGATCGGGTCTCACAAATCCTGATTCATATTCTGTCGCAATCCAACATAGCATTCTAAAATTAAAGCGGATTTTTATCATGTGGCATGGGTTGCGTCAACCCGTTGCTTGCAAATCGATGCCGGAAGCCAAGAAAAATCCTCCTATTGACTCCGGCGAAGACGATCAGTATAGTGCGATGAAACTGGAAACAGAAGTTTCCACTCCGATCACACACGTTTTTCGTAAATCCATTTGCCACGAAGGCTGGTCCACTGCCCTGCGACCCGACCTTCGTGGTTTTGTTTTTTAACGGCGGGAAGCATCGCAACGGCACCGAACCCGACATCATTATTGCTTTAAAAAAGGAGGATCGCCAGATGAAGAAATGGGTAGTGTTGTTGACATGTTCGCTGTTGATGGGTTTGACGGCAGCGGCCCTGGCGCAGGACAACGCCAGTCTCGAAGAGCGTGTCCGGCTTCTGGAAAAAGCCATTGGCGGGACAGAAGCGGGCAACTCTTGGTGGGACCGCATACAGGTCAGCGGCCTGGTGGAGGTCGAGGCCTATTACCAGGACGCCGACACGGCAGATGACAGCAGCGACGTGGACTTGGCCACCGTGGAACTGGCCGTGGATGCCCGCATCATCGACCATGTAGACGGCCATGTGCTGTTCAAGTGGGAAGACGATGATCTGTTCGTGGACGAGGGCTTCATCACCCTGACCGGTACCGACGCCTTTCCGGCCTACCTGATCGCCGGGCGGCAGTACCTGCCCTTCGGCCGGTTCGACACCCACTTCATCACCGACCCCAATACCCTGATCCTCGGGGAAACCAACGAGGGATCGCTGGTGGCCGGCTGCCGCATCGGCGGCGAACTGGTCGATCTCTCGGTGGGCGCCTTCAATGGGAAAATCGAGGAGGCGGGCGAAGACAACCACGTCGACGGCTTCGTGGCCGGCGTGACCGCCCAGCCCTTCGAGGGGTTGACGCTGGGGGCGTCGTATATCTCCAACCTGGCCTCTTCGGACGCTTTCTCCGAACTGATCACGGATCGGAACGGAGACGGCGACATCGATCCGGTCGAGGATTTTGTCGGCGGCTGGAGCGCCTTCGTCACTTTCGAATTCCTCGACCGTTTCCGGCTCATCGGCGAGTATGTGTCAGCCCTGGATGAATTCGAAGCAGGGGAAGTCTATATCGACACCGACCCTGATGACCGTAAGCCCGCAGCCTGGAACGCGGAATTCGGCGTCATGATCGTCGAGGATCTGGAACTGGCCGTGCGCTATGGCGGATCGGACGACGGGGCCGACTTCCTGCCCGAAAAACAATACGGCGCGGTGATCAACTGGGGCCTCTTCAGCTGCACCAACCTGGCTCTGGAATATCTGCACGACGAATACGAAGACGATGTGGAAGAGACCGATACGGTCACGGCCCAATTGGCCATCGAGTTTTAACGCTGAAATCTGGCCCCCCTGGCCATGGGTACCGACTTTGATTCGATCATCTATGAATAAGCGTAAATCGAAAGGAGAAAAAAATGCGCTCACTGCATGTGTTCATGAGTCTTGTACTGGCGGCCTCCATCGCCCTCTTGGCCGCAGTCTCACCCGCGGCGGCCCACTTCGGTACGATGGTGCCATCGGACGACATCGTCACCCAGGCGGACGAAAAGAAATTGAATCTC
Organism: Desulfatitalea tepidiphila; assembly: GCF_001293685.1. Lineage (NCBI taxonomy): Bacteria > Pseudomonadati > Thermodesulfobacteriota > Desulfobacteria > Desulfobacterales > Desulfosarcinaceae > Desulfatitalea > Desulfatitalea tepidiphila. The sequence continues at coordinate 2,157,431 of NZ_BCAG01000003.1, forward strand.
CAGGTCAAGTTCATTCATCCACTCGAGATGCACTACATGGAGATGGTCAAGCCCAAGCAGTTCGGTGTGGTGCATGACGGCAAGAAGCAGGATCTGCTCGCCGCGCTTAAGGAAGCCAAGGGTAAAAGCCCGGACCAGGAGGAAAGATTCACTTTCTGGACGGCCGATTACCAGATCCGCAGGCCCGGCGACTACACCTTCTACGTCGAGCCCGCTCCCTATTGGGAACCGGCCGAGGATGTATTTATCGTGCATTACACAAAGGTGTGCGTCCAAGCCCTGGGACTCGAGGAAGGCTGGGATCAGCCGATCGGCCTGGAGACGGAAATCGTGCCCCTCACCCGGCCATATGGCTTGTGGACCGGCAACCTGTTTACCGGCCAGGTGCTGCTGAAAGGCCAACCGGTACCCTTTGCGGAAGTAGAGATCGAATACCTGAACGAATTTCCTGAAAACCCCAACATTATCCATCCACCCGCCGATGCCTATGTTACCCAAGTGGTCAAGACCGACGGTAACGGAGTGTTCAGTTACGCCATGCCCAGGGCCGGCTGGTGGGGGTTTGCGGCCCTCAACGAAGCCGATTGGAAATTGAAACACGGCAACGAGGAAAAAGGGGTCGAAATCGGCGCCGTGTTCTGGGTGCGGACCAGGGATATGAAATAGCACCCATCCATCCATAAGCGGCCAATTGGCCGCTTATGGAGGATACTGACAGCAAAGCAATTGGTCAAAGCATCTGCCACAAGGGAGGAGCGACATGATGGCTTGCGCGGGTAAACGGTTTGCGCTTATTTTAGTGTTGGCGTTGTGGTTCGCGGGAACAGCGGCGGCCCACAAGGTGAACCTGTTCGCTTACGCCGAGGGGGGAAGAGTCTACACGGAGAGCTATTTTCCAGATGGCCGCGCGGTGGAAGGCGGCAAGGTGAGCGTCTACGACAGCCACAAGAGGCTGCTGATCGAGGGCACGACCGACAAGGAAGGATTGTTCAGTTTCAAGATCCCCGCAATCGACGATTTAACCATTGTGCTGGATGCCACCATGGGGCATAAAGCCAGCTTCACGTTGAAAAAAACCGAAGTGGAGGCAGGCAAATGAAGTTTTCGACCCAATGCCTCGTGACGGTCGTTCTCTGGGGATTTTCATTGATGGCGCCGGCCTCTCTCGTGGCGGAATCGCCTCCCGCGGGCGGCTGCGAGGAAGCCGTCGCCCTGTTGAAGGCGCAGAACGACAAACTGACCGGCGACCTGAGGCGTATCCAGCGCGAAATCGCGGCACTGCGGGCCGACCTCGACAAACCAGGTATCGACGACATCTTCTCCGGCATCGGCTATATCCTCGGACTGTTCGGCACCGCCGCTTTCGTGGCATCCCGGCGCCGCAAGGAGTAAGACATGCATATTTCCGACGGCGTACTTCCCATTTCCGTCACCATTGGCGGCTATGTGGCCTGCGCGGCCCTGGCGGCCTGGAGCGCCCGCCGCACACACAGCGACGAGCTGCCCAAGCTGGCGGTGGTCACCGCGGCTTTTTTCGTCGCGTCACTGATCCACGTACCGTTCGGGCCGACCAGCGTCCACCTGATCATTCCCGGTCTGACCGGTGCCCTGCTCGGACCGTCGGCCTTTCTTTCCATCGGCCTGGGCCTGGTGCTCCAGAGCCTGCTGTTCCAATTCGGCGGCCTGACGGCATTGGGCGCCAACGCCCTGATGATGGGATTGCCCGCACTGGCCTGCGGGTGGTTCTTCCAGAAATTCAAAGGCCAAACCCGGACCCGGCAAGCGGTGACCGGCGGTTTGGCCGGCGCGGCAGGAACGATATTGGCTGCAATTATCCTGGCGCTTCTTCTGGCCACAGGTGGAGAAGACTTTTTCGGCGTGGCCAAAATCGCGTTGGCGGCCCATATTCCGGTTATCCTCATCGAAGGCGGTATCAGCGCCTTCACCGTCGGATTCCTGGCACGCGTCAAGCCTGCCCTGCTGCAACCCTCGTTCGTACATCTCGCCAAGAGGCCGCATGGCTGATGTGATCCATATCCAGATGCCGTTCTGGCAGTTGTCCCTGATGGTCGTGGTCCCGCCGTCCATACTGATCGCCCTGGTGGTCTGGCTGCGCCAGCTGATTCTTGCGCGCAGCATGCCGGGAGAAGAGCCCGACTGGTCGGTCCCGCCGCTGGAAGCGGCCGAACGCGGCTCCTTGCTGCACCGCTGGGATGTGCGCTGCAAGATCGTCACCATTCTCGCCTACAGCTTCATGGTGGCCGCATTGCAGCACATCGGTTCGGCGCTCGTTGCGATCGCAATCTCCTGCCTGGTACTGGTCGTATCGCGGGCGTCCCTGTCCAGGGTGACGATGCGACTGCTGGCCATCGCTGGGTTTGTGAGCATGTTTATCGTGGTTATGCCCTTCACGGTACCGGCCCGTGACGGAGACACCGTGTTCGTGATCAACCAGATGACATGGCTCGGGGTCAACCTGCGGGGGCTGCTCCTGGCCGCCACCATCGCCGCCAAGGCCGTGGCCATCACGCTTTTGATGGAACCCCTGCTCTCCACGGCGCCCCTGCCGGTCACGCTGCAAGGTTTGTCGCGGCTCGGCGCGCCCGAAATCATCGGCCAGATGGTGCTGCTCAGCTACCGTTATCTGCATGTGTTCCGCCACGAGGCAAGACGCATGTCGGCCGGCATGCAGGTGCGCGGCTTTCGAAAGCGCACCGATATCGCCACCTTGCGGGCCGTTGCCAACTTCCTGGGAATGCTGTTTGTCCGCAGTTTTGAACGCACCGAAAGGGTCTTTGATGCCATGCGCGCCCGCGGATACAAAGGCAAGATGCCGGAGCAGCTTGAATTGAAATTGCATGGCGCGGATCTCTTGGCGGCGGGATTATGGATGACAGCCGGTATCGTCCTGATCCTTTTTGACCGCCTGGGATGACCGCCCGGATGAATAAAGAAGATACCCATGCATGAACTGGCCCACACCGCAGCACCGCTCGACATCCCATCCCCATTGTTCCGCGTGCGGGACCTCTCCTATCGGTATGCGAACGGTACCGTGGCCCTGTCGGATATCCATCTGGATATCGCGGCCGGTGACCGAGTTGCGCTGGTCGGGCAGAACGGCTCCGGCAAAACGACTCTGATCAAGCAATTGTGCGGTTTGCTGGCGCCATCCCGCGGCAACGTGTCTTACCGGGGTCAATCTCTCGAAGGAGACCACCTGGATCGCAGCCGCCTGGAGATCGGCCTTCTGTTCCAGGATCCCGACGACCAGCTCTTCGGTCACACGGTGTTGGACGACGCCGCCTTCGGCCCCCTGAACCAGGGTCTCGCCCGGGAGACGGCGCAGCAGGCAGCCCGGCTGGCCCTGCAGCGCGTCTTCCTGGATGACAAGATCTACAAAGCCCCCCACCATCTGAGTTTCGGACAGAAAAAGCGCGCCGCGCTGGCCGGTCTTCTGGCCATGCGGCCTCGCGTGCTGCTGCTCGACGAACCCACGGCCAATCTCGATCCCCGGCAGGAAGAAGTTTTCCTCGACCTGCTCAAAGGCTTCGATGGCACGTTGGTGTGCGTCAGCCACGACCTGTTGTTTCTCTACGAGCTGTGCCGCCGGGCAGTGGTCATGGAAAATGGGTGCATCGAACATGACTACGCCATGGACGATCTGGTCTCCCAGCGCGAAGAATTGCGCGCCCACGGTCTCGATTTTTCTTTTCGATTGGTGGTCAATGCTTCGACCGAAACATCGGTTGCCGACGGTCCGACCTGTGCGACCAAGGACGACGACTTCCATTCGGAGAGCGGTGCCGCGCCCATGGTCGAGATGCACGATTACAATTTTCGCTACCCGGACGGTACCCGGGCGTTAAAGCACATTGATATCGCCATTTCATCCGGCGATCGAATTGCTGTGGTCGGAGAAAACGGGGCCGGCAAAACCACCCTTCTCGCCTGCCTTCTGGGTCTTCAGCAAGGAGAGGGAACCTATCTTTTCGAGGGAGATCCGGTCAAGCGCAAGAAACGCAAGGAGTTATGGCGAAAGGTGGGGATGGTTTTTCAGGACAGCGCCGATCAGCTCTTTTGCCCCAGCGTCGAGGAAGAAATTGCATTCGGGCTGCAGCAGATGGGCTATTCCAAATCCCTAATCCGAACGCGCATCGAGGAAGCACTTGCCATGGTGCATCTGGAGGGTTTCGAAACGCGTGTGCCCCTGCACATGTCCGGCGGTGAGCGCAAACGCCTGGCCCTGGCCTGCGTGCTGGCCATGACCCCTAAACTGCTGATTCTCGATGAACCCACCGCCGGACTGGACCCCCGGGGAGAGGAGCTGCTGCTCACCATTCTGCGGGAACTCGATGCCACCCTCCTGCTTGTGAGTCACGACATCTTCTTCGTCCGGGCCCTGACCTGCCGGACCCTGGTCATGCATCAAGGGCAGATCATCGAAGATCTACCGACGGAATCGTTCCTGCAGGATCGGCGTCTCGGGAATCTCAACGGCCTCGCCTTTGCCTTCCGGCAGCGCGGCGGCGACGCCATCCGAGCCCTGCAACACGAACATGAGCACCATTATCCCCACCGCCATCTGCATTCTCATCCGCATCGGCACGGAGAGATCGTCCACGAACACCTGCATGAGCATGCCCACGAGCACCCCCATCGAATCGTCCACAGCCATCCCGGAGATGCGCAGGACCACGACCATCGGCCGCGCCGATTGCAAGCTCACGACCACCCGGACCATGATAACGATCCGGATCACCATCCGTAGTTATCATGATGAACCGGACGACGACGCAAACCGTACGACGACGCAAACCGGACGGCGCTGTAAGAAGTTCAAGATCAAGGCGCGCGAAATCCCGCGTCCTGAGGCGTACTGGTCGTACGCCGCAAGGACCGCGGGATGAGCGCAACGCAGATATTGGGCTTCTTACGGCGCCGTCATCGTTTGGGAATGATCATGTAGGTGGCCAACCCCTTGGCGATACGGTCGCCGGTTTCGGTGGTCACATCCACCTCGCCCAGCGCGGTCCTGCTGCCCTTCTGGACGATTCGGGCTTCGGCCAGGAGCGCACCTTGGACAAACGGTCTGAGATAATTGAGCTTCATCTCTATGGTCACCATGGTCTCGGTGCGTTCGATCAACCCGATCAAGGCCATGGCCACGGCTGCATCGGCGGCTGAAAAAATCGCGCCACCGTGGGCGATACCGTCGGCGTGGGTCAATTTCTTCTCGAAGGGCAACCGAACCAGAGCCCAGCCCTTTTTGACATCGGCCAGGGTCATGCCCAACAGGTGCCAGTAGGGATTGACCGTCCGGGCCTTTTCCATCAGCGCCCGCTTGAAGTTGGGCGTCAATTCTTCATAGGACATGGATTCCATCGCCGGAAAACCTCACGCATGACATCGAAATAAAAAAACAGGAGCATGGGCGCACCATAACGGAACCGGATCCCCCTGTCGAGGGCCTGAATTTTTGCGTCCGATGCTCGATCCTTGAATTGACCCTCGGTCCGCTCTGTTATACCTTCCCGTCGACCAATCGATAAACCATTTAACCGGGTCGATGCCGAGATCAAATGAGCACGTCACCTACCACCATCGCGCCGACATTCGGCCGTCTGAATCGATTCTTCTGGCCCCTTGCCCTGCAGTCCGCATCCCAAGGGTTGACCTATCCCCTGGTCGCCATGGTGGCGTCCCGTTCCGAAGGCGGCCCATTGAACCTGGCCGGTCTGGCCCAATCCAACACCCTCATGTTTCTCCTGGGCACCCTGGGCTTCGGGCTGGTGGCCACGGGCCTGGTGTTTGGCAAGGACCGTGAAGGGTTTATGCAATTTCGAGGCATTACCCTGCGTCTGGGGTGGGTGGTGGTGATCCTGCAATCGGCGCTGTGCCTGCCGCCGGTCGCCGGATGGCTCTTCGAAGACCTGATCGGTTTGCCGCAGACCATCGCGCATCCGGCCCATGTCACGCTGCTGGCCAGTGTGCCGTTGCAGTTTCTCTTTTTTATGCGGATCCCCTATCAGGTGAGCATGTACAACGGGCTGGCATCGATACGGGCCAGCTCGGCGACGATCATGCGCATTGCCATAACGGCGTTGCTGGCGCCGCTCTTCTGCCGCTGGGGGGCGGTGGGCCCGATCTGGGCCGTGGTGTGCCTCACCCTGCCGGTGGCCCTGGAAGTGGCGGCCTCGGCCGTTCTGGCCGCGCCATTCATAAAACAGCTCCGATCGTCCGACGAAAAGCCGCCGACCAAGCGGACGCTGTTCTTTTTCAACCTGCCCCTCTCCATCAGCGGCTACCTCTTAACCGTGTCGGCCATCCTGGTGGGCGCTTTCATCGCGCGAGCCGCCGAACCTGAGCGCATGCTGCCGGCCTATTATCTGGCCCTCGGCCTGGCCGCCCCGGCCGCCTTTGGGGCCACGCGACTGCAGGAGGTGGTGCTCAGCTTTCATCCGGCCGACGGCAAGGACCGCCGCACCCTGCCGTTTGCCCTCGGTGCCGGCCTGTTCCTGGGGGTGCTGCCCCTGCTCTTCACCCTGCCCGGCCTGGCGCAATGGTATTATGTCGGCCTGCAGAAACTCGATCCAGCCGATCTGTCCATCGTTCGCACGGCCGCCTACGGCCTGGCCCTGTTTCCGCTATGCGTGGCCCTGCGCGCCCAAGGGGAAGGGCTGGCCGGGTTCGCGCGCAAGCCCAAAATCATCATCGTCGCTCAAGGCGCCTATTTGCTGACCATCACGGCGGTAGGCTGCGCGGCCCTGTGGGCGGCGGTGCCGGGCAATCTCATCGGCGCCATGGGCCTGTGCATCGCCAACATCGTCTCGACCTTGACCGTCCGGCTGTTGCTCAACAAAATCGGCAAGCATGAGCTTCCCGTGCCGCCGACCATCACCGCCGTGGGCCAGATCCGATAAACACCCACTTCGTCTGTTAGTGACGATCGGTGGCACGCGTGCCGAATTTTCTGACGTAGAATCGGTGGCCCTGGTAGAGCGTCTCCATCAGATCGCCTCTTGCGATCATTTTATCGACGATGTCCCAGGAAGCTTCCGCCCTGGATAACAGGCGCCGCACCGCCTCTTCCCGCATCGGATGGACGGCGGTAATGCTCAAGAGATCTTTTTCGACATCGCCGCTGAAAGCGAAAGCATTGCCCTCGTAACCGATCAGGTACTCGGCCCATTTGACGTTTTCCGCAAATATGCGATAGGCGCGATGGAGGGTCTCCTCGTCTGGTCCGCGAGCCCAATCGACCGCCGGTGGCCGCGTCGGCACCCCCAGGTAGGCGGTCCAGGGCTGCAGGCGCTTGAGGAAACCGGCGATGCCCACCAGGCTTTCGTCGTGATCGTTTACGCCGTGTACCAGCATGGTCTCGGTCGCCAGCTTGCCGGTAAAATTGGCAGCGAAGGTCTGCATTCCGTCAAGAATGTCCGAAAGACGCAATTCCTTGTGGGGACGATCGATCCGGCGCCAGATCTTCTCTTCCGCGGCATCGACTTTCATCGACACCCAATCGGCCTTGGCCAGATCCCGGCGCACGTCGTCGCGCCAGAGAAGCGAGCTGTTGGTGATCACACCGATGGAGATTCCCAAAGGCTTGAGCAGGTCGATGGTCTTTCCCAGCGCCTCATCCAAAGTCGGCTCACCGTCCGGGACAAAGGCGAGATAGTCGATCTTCTCGGAGACCGCCACGGCATGGGACACCTTTTCTTGAACTTCCCGGAAGATATCTTCGGGTTTGAAAAAGGCTTGGCGCTGGATCTGCATCCGGCTGGTGCCCCCTACCTGGCAGTAGATACAAGCATAGCTGCAGGTCTTGGCGGGGATGTTGTTGATCCCCAGGCTTCGTCCCAGCCGCCGTGAGGGAACCGGGCCATAAGCATAGTGGTAAGCCGGGATCATGCACCACCTTTCTGTTCAGTCGTTGTTGGGAGGGCTTCGATCCTGGGTGTTGTCAGCACATGTGTGCCTACGGGAAAACCCACGTGGGACGCGATGACAGGGCACTTCACCTTGAACAGGAAAAAGATGGTGCAGACCTCCTGGCTCAAGGTCTCGAAATTGCCCTGCCCCTTGGCAATGATCAAATCCGCTGATTCAAAGTGGCGCCGAAACGTTTCACTGCAGTCGTGCAGTAGCGTACCCGGTGCATCGGACCCGTTGTCGATCACGCGGACCATGCCGGTCAGCCCGACCGCCTCTGCGTCGGCAAGCGTCGCATCGTTGATGACAGGGCCACCTCGCACGGCCACCGTCACCCTTTCAGGACCCAACTGGGCGATCAACAGGCGATCGAAGACAATCTCCCCCGCGTTGTCTGCCAGAAAAAGGATCGAATGGGCCTCGTCTGCCGCCTTCCTGAATTCTTCCAAAGACCCCTGAATCGACGCGGTCATGGCCTGCCCAACCGCCACCGCCAGGTCAGCCGGGCTGACGCTGCTGTTCACGCCCATATCGATGACATTGCCGGCCAAGGCCAGGCGAAGGGCCATGTCCATGGGGTCCCGCGCCTTTGCGACCGATGCCTCGAGATCGGGCAGCAACGCCAGGGCCATTCGATTGCCCTGATCTTTGACCGCCCGGTAGGGATCTTTGACGTCCGTCAATTCCCGCAGCCGCCGGTGAATCCGCTGCCCGACCACCGGCGGCGGCGCACCCAAATCCATACGGGCCGTCCATGCCATCAGCTCGCGCATGATCTGCTCTTGCACCATGGGACCGCTCGAAATCATCCTGGCCGCATCCAGGGCCTGGCGAAGAAAACAGACCAAACAATCCAGCGACGTATTCATTCAGATGGCTTTCTAATCATTTCTATTCTATGAAACCCGGCGCAACCGGAGCGTTGAGTGACATCATGGTCTCATGTTTTTAGGTGATTAAGCACAGCCCGTGCCATGATAAATCGCGACCCATGGCCGAGCAAACCCTGTTTGAATGGGGGGGAAACCGATTCCATGCGCGTGCCCTATCGTCGCAAATATGAAACGGCCTGTTTGATAGTGTCGCATGCCTGCTATAGTATACCGGTCAATGAGCATTCGCCTCACCGTGATTAGGGCTTCAACCCGGCGCAACATAAGGATATTCAAAATCATCCGATCTTTCTTTCGCCCCGGCACAGCCTTTGCTGTTGAACAGGGCCAACAGGAGTGAACCGATATAACCGAGTGCCCATACAGAAATAGGCAAATTGGGTCGAAATCAAGGCGTGCGAAAAATTTAACCGCAGGCATATAGAGGATATTCCGAGGATTAAATTTTGAGCAGAAGCAGATATCTGGCCAATTGGCCATTTGTGGATGGACACTCCCGAGGAGACGCGTACCATGAAGATTGCTGTCACATCAACCGGCGCCACGCTTGACGATGGGGTGGAAGCCCGTTTCGGACGCTGCCCTTACTTTCTCATCGTGGACACGGATACCATGCAGGCCGAAGCCCTGCGCAACCCCAACATGGAATTGGCCGGGGGCGCCGGTCCGCAATCGGCGGCGCTGATGGCCGAAAAAGGGGTGCGGATCGTATTGACCGGAAACTGCGGCCCCAACGCCCATCAGGCCTTCGGTGCCGCCGGGATTCAGGTCATCACCGGTGTCAGCGGCACCGTGCGCCAGGCCGTGGAACAATTCAAATCCGGTCAGTTGTCGCCATCGACCGCTTCCGCTGATCAAGGAAACCCTGCAGTGGGCGGTGGCATTGGCCCGGGTGGCGGACGTGGCATGGGTGGAGGCCGCGGTATGGGCGGTGGCGGTGGACGCGGCATGGGTGGCGGTCGCGGTATGGGCGGTTGCGGCGGTCGCGGCATGGGTGGCGGAAAACGTTTTCCATAGTCAGACCCTTTCCAGGCTGAAACCCCGCATGGCAACGTTCGCGCCTTCGGACCAAACCGGCGGTCATCGCGGGCAACCCTGAGGGGCTTGCAACCCACCGGATGCACCGCTTTTTTATCCATTCATCATTATACCCCCGACCGAAGGACGAGGGGCGGATCGAGGTAAGTATCTGAAATGGGAGACAAGCTGGATGATTTCGTCAATAAACTGCAGGATCAAATTTTCGAAGAAACCCGAACGGCTTATGGAGAGTTGGGGTTTCGGCGCTGGCGCGAACCCAAATACCAAGGGGCCATGGACGATGCCGACGCCCATGGCCGCATGACCGGCACATGCGGCGACACCATGCAGATTTTCCTGAAGTTTGAAAAGGGGCGGGTCAAGGAAGCCTCCTTTCTCACCGATGGATGCGGATCGAGCACGGTATGCGGATCGCTGGCCGCGGAACTCGCCTTGAACAAGACGCCGGAAGAACTGACCGACATTACCGGTGAACACATCCTGTCCATTCTGGGCGTATTTCCCGAAGAAGATCAGCATTGCGCCTTCCTGGCCTCGTCCACGGTACAGGAAGCCCTGGATGATTACATGAAAAAGCAGGCCGTCAGAAAATAAGGAGTTCCAGATCATGAAGATTTCCGTTTGCGGGAAGGGAGGCAGCGGCAAAAGTACCGTCACGACGCTGCTGGCCAAGCAGGCCCTTCGACGACAGCTGGCCGTACTGGTCGTCGATGCGGACGATTCCAATGCCGGGCTATACAGAATGCTCGGTTTCGACACTCCCCCGGCGCCTCTGATGGATCTGGTGGGCGGCAAGGCCGGCATCAAGCAAAAAATGGGCAAAGGGTCGCTCATGACCCAGTCCCAGATTCGTCCGGAAGACATCGCCCCCGAGTTTATCCGCAAGCACGACGGGCTCATGCTGGTGGGTATCGGAAAAATCCTGCAGGCGCTCGAAGGCTGCGCCTGCCCGATGGGCGTATTGAACCGGGAGTTCCTCAAAAAGCTGACCTTGGACAAGAATGAAATCGCCATCGTCGACATGGAAGCCGGCGTCGAGCATTTCGGCCGCGGCATCGACGAGAACCTCGACTGGATCCTGGTGGTGGTCGAACCCTCGTTCGACTCGCTGAACCTGGCCGCCAGAATCAAGACGTTGGCCGCGGGGATGAACAAGAAGGTGGCCGCCGTGCTGAACAAGACCCCCTCCCAGGACGTGTCTTTAAAGATGAGGGAGGCCCTTGCCAAACACGGATTGGTCATCGCCGGGATCTTCCCCCAGGACCGCCTGGTATTTGATGCCTGTTTCAATGGAACTGTTCCGGACCGCGGTGAGGCTTTCGAAATGGCCGGCCAGGTGCTGGATCTGCTTTTGACCCAATAGCAACACCATCAGCCCCGGGAGGCCTCCCAATGTGTTTGAGCACGGTTTTCCTCAATGCGGGCGACACATCCACGGAAGTCATGAAAGATGTGGCGCACATTGAAGCCGACAAGGACGGCTACTGGTTGTTCAACCTGTTTGGCGAAAAAAAATTCGTCGAGGGATCGATTCAAAGCGTGGACCTCGTGGACGAGCACCTCATCGTGCTCCATTCGCACAAACCGGCCTGATCGCTTTCAGCCTCTCATCCGAAAAAAGAGCGACACCCCGAATTTCATGAAGATTCTCGACCAATTGATCGACAGTTTGAATATGGATGCCCCGGTTAAAGATATCTGCCAGGGCGTATTCGACACCGCCGTGCTGACCCGTCATTGCGGCCTGGCCGCCACCCTGCCGCGCGATGCGCTGCGGCAATCCCCGCCGCTGGTGGTCGATGCCGGCGAGTTATCCCGGCAAACGGCGCGGCAGCTGGTTGGATTGGCCTATTCGAACAGCATCCTCGAAGCCGCCATCGGAATGGCCACCATCAATTCGCTGATCGATGTGGACGACACCCGTTGCGATGAACTGAATGCCGCCGAACTGATCATCGATAAGGGACGCGACAGGAAAGTGGCCATCATCGGCCACTTTCCCTTCGTGGACAAGGTTCGCAAAAAAGCGAAATCGTTGTGGGTCATCGAGAAGAATCCGAAACCCGGCGACCTCGAAGAAGACAAGGCCGCCGAACTGATCCCGGATGCCGATGTGGTGGCGATCACCGGCACGGCCCTGACTCACCACAGCCTTGAAGCGCTGCTGGCACTGTGCCATCCCTCCGCGTTCGTTCTGCTTCTCGGTGCTTCGGCCCCGCTCTCCCCTGTGCTGTTCGATTTCGGCGTGGACGCCATCTGCGGGACCTGGGTATCGGATCCGCCCACCGCCCTGCGTTGTGTCGCCCAGGGCGCCAATTACCGCCAAATCAAAGGGGTCAAGCGCCTCACCCTGTTGAGATAGGGCCGCTTGTCTGCAATTTAATTAGCTTTTTTAACCTTATACCAGCAATTCAACTGAATGCAATTCACCTTGAATGGCCCGCCCTCCAGAAGTTTTTTTGATACAAAAATTCGCATCGCATGGAAGATGGCAGGCGTGGGGGGAGCAGGTGGCCAGGGCCACGTGAGCCTGCGGTCTTAGTGCCAGTTGAATGCAAACGGCGGACAAGCGGCCCAGACTGTTTGAGCGCAGCGAGTTTCTGGGCCGCCCGCCGTGTATTTTATCGGCACTTGACCGCTTGGCGTGTGTCATCGGCCACCTGTTCCACCCATGCCGGGTTTACTTAAATGGGTTCAGTTAGAACCCCTGACCTAATCTCTACCCGATGTACAGCCCGCACAATCCATGATACAGAGGTGTTTTTTAAATCGGAGCCAAGGTGGCCGTCGATTCGGCACCGTCTCCGCGATCATCTTTTTTTTAATTGCCAAAAAGGAGCACGATGATCATGGATACCGCCAAACCTTCCACCCGGCCCATCATGGTACGGGTCCTTTTTTTCAGCTTACTCTCCGCCGCGGCCGTGGCCGGAGCTGTTTTTTGGGGCCTTAAGGAGATGTCAGTCCGCGCCAGCCTGCTGGTGCAGGCGCATCCCGAACTGGCCGAAGCCCAGACCCTGGCCGGTTGGGTCGAAACGCTCCGTCGGGGTTTCTGGTCTTACGGCGTGCCGACGCTCCTGGTCTTTTTCCTGATCATGGCCGTGTTGACCTGGTGGTCCCTGCGCAGCCCCTTCCTTCGGCGACCCGTTCCAACGGCACCGCGCCGACCCGCGCCGGCGAAGGCCAAGCCGCAAACGGAAGCAGCGCCATCCAGCGCCGAAACGGACCGGCGGCTTTACCTGCACCTGATCGCCGTGCTGCAAAAGGAGGGACGGCTGCTCGATTTCTTCTCCGAGGACCTGGCCCAATACAACGACGGCCAGATCGGCGCGGCCGTGCGCAGCATTCACGAAAGCTGCAAAAAGGTGCTGGACCGGCACATCGCGCCCCAATCCGTGCTCGAGGTCCAGGAGGGTGAAGAGATCGCGGTGCAAAAGGATTTCGATCCCAACACATTGAAACTGGTCGGCAATGTCACCGGCGAACCACCGTTCAAGGGAGTCGTGCGCCACCGCGGCTGGCGGGCCCGCAAGGTCGATCTGCCGACCTTCTCCGGCCGGCAACCCCATGACATCATCGCCCCGGCCGAAGTCGAAGTGCAGTAAGGAGTATCGGCATGTCTGATGCGCAATACATCATCGGCATCGACCTGGGCACCACCAACAGCGTCGTGGCCTATGTTTCGGCAGATACCCCAACGGTCGAGGAGGCCCATATCCGCCTGTTCGAGATCCCCCAACTGGTGGATAACGGCGTGGTGGAAACGCGCCCGGTGCTGCCGTCGTTCGTGCTCATGCCGCCGGCCGAAGGGATGCCCTGCGAAGAGCTGGCCCTGCCCTGGGATACGTCACCGCACTATGCGGTGGGGGAATACGCCCGGCGGCGCGGAGAAGAAATCCCGCAGCGACTGATCGCCTCGTCCAAATCGTGGCTGTGCAATACCTTGGTCGACCGCAAAGCGGCGATTCTTCCATGGGAAGGCGCCCCTTCAGGTCCATCGGCTGGTCCCGCTTCCCGCAAGCTGTCGCCGGTGGAAGCGTCGGCCGCCATCCTGCGCCACCTGCGCCAAGCCTGGAATCACGTCATGGCCCGAAGCGATGATGGCGCCGACGGCCCCATGGACGACCGGCTCAAGATGGAAAACCAACTGGTTTACCTCACCGTGCCGGCCTCGTTCGACGCCGTGGCCCGCGAGCTGACCGTCGAGGCCGCCCAAATGGCCGGATTGCCGCGCGTCACGCTGCTCGAAGAGCCTCAGGCGGCCTTCTACGCCTGGATCGCCGGCCGCACCAGGAAATGGCGCGACGCGGTCGAACCGGGCGACCTGGTCCTGGTCTGCGATGTGGGCGGCGGCACCAGCGATTTCAGCCTGATCCAGGTGGCCGAAAAAGAGGGCGCCCTAGACCTGGAGCGCGTGGCCGTGGGCAACCATCTGCTGGTGGGCGGCACCAATATGGATTTGACCCTGGCCTATGCCCTGGCCCGTCAACTGGCCGAATCCGGCACGACGCTGGACAACTGGCAGATGAACGGATTGTGGCACAGTTGCCGAGGCGCCAAGGAGCGCCTGCTGGCGGACCCGGATTGCGACCGCGTACCGATCACCGTCCTGGGCCGGGGCAGCCGCCTGATCGGGGGCACCATCACCACCGAACTGACCCGGGCCACCGTGGAAAGCCTCCTGAAAGACGGCTTTTTCCCGGATTGCGGCCGCGACACCCGGCCCCAGGGCACCCGGCGCAGCGGCATCCAGGAGTTCGGCCTGGCTTTCGAAGCCGACCCGGCCATCACCCATCACCTGGCCGCCTTCGTCGAACGTCCCGCGGCCGATGGCCGTCCGGTCAGTCCCACGGCCGTACTCTTCAACGGCGGGGTCATGAAGTCGGCCCTGTTCCGCCGGCAGGTCGTGTCGATCCTCAACGCTTGGTCGCCCCAAACCGGCGTGCGGGAAATCGAAGGCGCCGATTTCGACCTGGCCGTGGCACGCGGGGCGGCCTGCTATGGCCTGGCACGGCAGGGCAAGGGCGTGCGCATTCGCGGCGGCCTGGGCCGCTCGTATTATATCGGCGTGGCCGCCGCCATGCCGGCCGTACCGGGCCTGCCGGCCCCGACCAAGGCCCTCTGCGTGGCCGCCTTCGGCATGGAAGAAGGCACCACGGCCGCCATCCGGGACCGCGAATTCATGCTGCTCGTGGGCCAACCGGTGGCCTTCGATTTCCTGGGTGCCACCACGCGCCAGGAAGACCAGGTCGGCACCATCGTCGAAGACTGGCAGGGGAACATCCAGCCGATCACGACCCTGGAAACCACCCTGGACGGCGATGCCGGCCAGACCCTCCCGGTCACCCTGGAACTGCATGTCACCGAAGTCGGTACCCTGGAGGTGTGGTGCGTATCAAAAAACGATGACCGCCGGTGGAAATTGGAATGGAACGTGAGGGAGCAATAGCAGTGGAACCCGCGAACGAACCGGCGGCCGACAGCATCGCCGGCCGGCGCTTCATCATTGGTATCGACCTGGGCACCACCAACTCGGCCGTGGCCTTTGCCGATCTGACCGCACCGCCGAGAAACGACCCCATCCGCCTCTTCGATGTGCCCCAGCTCACCGCGGCCGGTACTTTTCAACCGCTTCCGGTGCTGCCATCGTTTCTCTATATTCCCGGCAGCTACGATATCGATGCCTCGGCCATGGTCCATCCATGGAAAAAGAGCGATGACGCCTTCGCGGGGGCCTGGGCCCGCGACCAGGGCGCACTGGTGCCGGGCCGCCTGGTGGCCTCGGCCAAGAGCTGGCTGTGCCATGCCGGGGTGGACCGGCGCGGCCGTATTCTGCCCTGGGGTGCGCCGGCCGAGGTGCGTAAGATCTCCCCGGTGCAGGCCAGTGCCGCTTATCTGGCTCATATCCGCAAGGCCTGGAATCATCGTCACGGCGACGAGGAGGAGCTCTTTTTAGAAAATCAGAACGTGGTGCTCACGGTACCGGCCTCGTTCGACGAGGTGGCCCGCGAGCTGACCCTCGAAGCGGCCACAGCGGCCGGCTACCGCCAGGTCACCCTGCTGGAAGAACCCCTGGCCGCATTCTACAGCTGGCTCGTCCGGCACGAGCGCCGCTGGCAAGAGCTGGTGCAGCCCGGACAATTGATTCTGATTTGCGATGTCGGCGGCGGCACCACCGACTTCACCCTCGTCTCGCTCACCTGCGAAGCGGGCGGCAGCCCGCGTTTCGAACGCATCGCGGTGGGCGACCACCTGCTCCTCGGCGGCGATAACATGGACCTGGCGCTGGCGCGCGGCGTGGAAGCCCAATGGCATGGCGGACGGCCGGCCGGGCTGGATACCCAACGCTGGCAGGCCCTGTGCCACCAGTGCCGACAGGCCAAGGAGCGGATTCTTTCGGGCCAGGCCGAGACCCATCGGGTCACCCTGATGGGCAGCGGCAGCCGCCTCATCGCCGGCACCATGAGCGCCGAACTGGCCCGCGGCACCATCGAGCAGACCATTCTGGAAGGCTTTTTCCCGGTGGTCGATTCGGATAGTTTAGGGTCGGATGGTTTTGGGTCGGATAGCGTAGGCTCGGGCAGTATAGGGAAGGTCGTGACACGAGCTGCTATCAGCGAATTCGGCCTTCCCTACGAACCGGAACCCGCCATCACCCGGCACCTGATGCGCTTTCTGGAACACCATCGCGAGGAGGTGGCCGACATCCTGGACAAACGCGATCCATTTCCCGACATGGTGCTCTTCAACGGCGGGGCTCTCAAACCCGAATCCATTCAGCAGCGTATCGTCGACGCCTTGTGTCACTGGTTCGGCCGGTCGACGGCCGAGCGGCCGGGCATCCTCGAAAATCGGCATCACGACCTGGCCGTGGGCCTGGGAGCGGCCTACTACGGACTGGTCAAAAGCGGCCGGGGCGTGCGAGTCGGCAGCGGCAGCCCCCGCAGCTATTACCTGGGCGTAAGCCGGAAAGAGCAGGACGCTTTCGGGCCGCAACAGGCCATCTGCCTGGTGGAACGCGGTTTGGATGAAGGCAGCACCATCGAACTGGGCGACCAAAGGTTTCAGGTTCTGGCGAACCAGCCGGTACGCTTCGACCTGTTCAGCTCGAGTTTCCGCAGCCGGGATCGCATGGGGGCGCTGGTCGGGATCGACGACACCTTCATGCGCCTGCCGCCCTTGCAGACCGTCATCCAGTATGGCAAACGGGGTGCGAAAACAAAAATCCCGGTGCGCGTCGAAGCCGAATATACCGAGATGGGAACCCTCTCGCTGTGGTGCCGTTCGCTGATCAGCGACCATCGCTGGCAACTGCAATTTCAATTGCGGGAAAGCGCAGAGGCGGCGGAGGTTCGCGAGGAGATCGTCCTCGAAGACACCGTGATCGAAAAGGCCCGACAGACCCTGGACGCGGCCCTGGACAGTACGGACCAGACCCGATTGGACGGGGTCGTCAAGCAGATCTCGGCGGTCGCGGACCTGCCCCGCGACCAGTGGCCCCTGAGGCTGCTGCGCGAACTGGCCGACCGCCTGTTGGCCCGCACCGATGCACGCCAGCGCGGGCCGACCCACGAAACGCGCTGGATGAACCTGGCCGGTTTCTGTCTGCGACCCGGCTTCGGGGACAGCCTCGATGCCGAGCGCATCAAACAGGCCTGGAAAATCTACACCCAGGGGCCGGTCCATGCCAACCAGAACCAGGTCCAGATCGAATGGTGGATCATGTGGCGGCGGTTGGCCGGCGGATTGACCCCGGGACAGCAGCGTCAACTGAGCCAGGACGCGGCCCGCCTGCTGCAACCCAAGAAAGGCAAGAAGCCGCGGCTATCCCCCCAGCTGCAACTCGAGCTGTGGATGGCCGTGGCCAACCTCGAGCGGCTTTACGTGAAAGACAAAGTTCAGTGGGGACACCTGCTGCTCTCCCAGCTCAATCCAAAACAGGCCCGCCCCCAGCAACTGTGGTCCCTGGCGCGCATCGGCGCCCGGGCACTGCTCTACGGCTCCACCGATCGGGTCATCCCCCCCCAGGAGGCCGCCCGTTGGATCGACGATCTGCTCGGACGCCAATGGCCGCACCCCAAAATGGTCGGAACGGCAATGGCTCAGCTGGCCCGCAAGACCGGAGACCGCACCCGGGATGTGGGTGCCGCGGTGGCCGACCGGGTATTGGCGTGGATGGCCCCCCACACCGAACTGACCGATCAGCAGACGCTTCTGAAAGAGGTCGTCCCCATCGCCCGCCAGGAGGAGCAGGCCCTCTTCGGCGAGTCCCTGCCCGTGGGCCTGATCCTTCATGATCAACCCAACGGGGAAAACCGATGATTCAACGCCTTGAACCTTAATGGGTTTTTCACAAGCCCTTGCCGGACGGCGCTGTAAGACGTTCAAGATCAAGGCGCTCGAAATTCCGTGTCCTGAGGCGTATGGGTCGTACGCCGCAAGGACCACGGGATGAGCGCAACGCAGATATTGGACGTTTTACGGTGACTCCAGCCCTAAGCAGCTTCCTCCATGGCTCGGCTGTAGGCGCCTTTGCGCGCCGCACCGTTGCACTTGGCGCGATGGTAGAAGGCGCGCTGGGCGGCGGCTGCGTTGGCACGCTGGCCCTTCCAGGCCTTGAGGGTATCGGCCTGCAGGGCGCGTCCATAAGAGAAACTCAACTCCCAGGGCTGAGGTCCCATGGCGTTCATGGCATTCAGATTCTCGGTGGCCTGTTGCGAACTCTGGCCGCCGGAGAGAAAGACGATGCCCGGAACGGCCGCCGGAACGACTTGACGGAAGCAGGCTACCGTGGCCGCAGCCACCTCTTCGGGGCCGGCCTGTTGGGGGCACGCCTTGCCAGAGATGACCATGTTGGGTTTGAGCAGTGTCCCTTCCAGGTACACACAATGCTCGAACAGCGCCGAATAGACCCGTTTCAGCGTCTCTGCGGTGACGTCGCGGCAGCGGGCGATGTCGTGACCACCGTCCATGAGCACTTCGGGTTCCACGATCGGCACGATGCCGGCCTCTTGACAGAGCGCCGCGTAACGGGCCAGGGCGTGGGCATTGGCCTCCAGGCAGAAACGTGTGGGAATGCCGTCGCCGATGGTGATCACGGCCCGCCACTTGGCGAATTGGGCACCCAACTCGCGATACTCGGCCAGGCGCTCGCGCAGACCGTCCAGTCCCTCCGTCACCTTTTCCCCGGCAAAACCGGCCAGCGCCTTGGCCCCCTTGTCCACCTTGATGCCCGGTATGATCCCCTTTTCGGCCAATAGCCGGGGGAAAGGCGTACCCTGCTCGGAGGATTGGCGAAGGGTTTCGTCGAACAGAATCACCCCGCTGATGAAGGCCTCGGCCCCTTCGGTCGTAAAGAGCAGTTCACGGTAAGCCCGGCGATTCGCTTCGGTGGACTCGACCCCGATGCTGTCGAACCGTTTCTTGATGGTCGGCGAGCTTTCATCCGCCGCCAGGATCCCTTTGCCGGTTTGAACGATGGCGCGCGCTACCTCTTCAAGCCTCTGTTTGTCCATTTCGACCTCCATTGGGTGGGTAATGAGTGTATCCGATGGAACTAACGGCGATGACGGGTCTGGCTTAGGAGAGGGGTTCTGCCGGAGAATGCATCCTCCCCGGACCTCGACAGCTGGCGTGGCAGAAGAAAACTTCTATAGGTAGTGTTCAGCGCATGTGACTCGGGAGAGGACCCGTCATGGAACCTCGACAGGAGCATATATTTTATATTCTGCATTGTTCGACAAACTGTCAAGATGACGGCCTGACAAGCAACCCCTTGAAGGTGCGGCGCAGGCCGGTCCGTCCCTTCGTTTGAATTTTTCCATATTATGAAACTGTTAATTTTATATCATGAAAATTTTTATTGACTATTTTCTAAATTCGCTTCACTAAGTGGACCCAAGTCCAGACACTCGTCTGATGGCACGTAACGACCTGTATGACGCGGCATCATCCCGCGGAAAAAGCAGGTCTAATTTTTGTCATGCGCCCAGGGGAGAGCCCCATGGCCAGGGAAACGCCACTGCAGCACCACTCCAAAATCCAGGATGGCGCCCAGAGCATCCACAGGGCCATGGCCATCATCCGGATCGTGGCCGAGCACAATTATGCCGGTGTCAAATTGTCCAAGGTGGCCAGAGACGTGCAGCTGCCTTCCAGCACGACCCATCGCATGCTATCGGTTCTCGTCGAAGAGGGCATGCTCAGCTACGATGCCATGGCCAAGCGCTACCATCTGGGCATTTCCCTGGCGCGACTTGGATTGGAAGCCCGCCAGTATGAACTCAGGCATGCTTACCGCGACATCCTCGAACGAATCGCCCGCCACACCGAGGACACGGCCTACCTGTTGATGCAATCGGGATATGACGTGCTTTGCGTGGACCGCGTGGTGGATTCCACCCCGATCCAGGTGCTCACCTTCGATGTGGGCAAACGCCGCCCCCTGGGCGTCGGCCCCGGCAGCCTGGCGATCCTGGCCTCCCTGCCCCAGGAGGAGATGCAGCGTATATTGCGGCACAATGCGCGCCGATATGCCGGTTTCGTCGGCTTTGGGCCCGACGATATGCAGCGCATGATCGATACCTACCGCAGGCAAGGGTATATCGTGAACAGCGTGACGCCTTACACCATGGGCGTCGGGGTGGCGCTGCACGATAAGGCCGGCAAACTCGTCGGCGCCATGAGCGTCAATGCCATCGTTTCTAAAATGGACGAAAAACGGCAACAGGAGATCGCGCACCTGATTCGATCCGAAATTTCGGGTGGGCGCATATGACCACGGATCGAGACGGAGATGTGCCTATGAACGATAACAGCAACAAAGTGATGAGCGCCAGCGAAGCGGTCCGCCGCTTCATCCAGGATGGAGATGAGTTGATCATCGGCAACTACACGGTCGGCACCTGCACCGAATTGATCTACGAAATCTGCCGGCAGAACAAAAAGGGTTTCACTCTATATTCCCAATCCGGAATTCTCGACGTGGACATTATGGTCAACGCCGGATGTGTCGACCGCCTGGTCACCACCTACGTGATGCGTTCGGGCGGCAAGGCGGGCGGCGGGGCCGTGGAGCGCGCTCTTCAGGCCGGCACCATCGAGATGGAGGATTACACCAACTTCAACTACAACGCGCGCCTGGTGGCCGGCATGCACGGGCTGACATTCATCCAGGTGCTGGAAGGGGTGATGGCCACCGACCTGTTCCGCAAGCGCGGCTTCATGGGCGAAGACAAATATCGGGTCATCAAATGCCCCTATACGGGCAAGGAGATCCTCACCGTCCCGGCCGTGAACCCGGATGTGTGCATCGTGCACGTTCAGCGGGCCGATAAATACGGCAATGCCCAGTACTGGGGAGCCCTGGGAAGCGTGGCCGCAGCGGCCCTGTGCAGCAAACGCATCATCGTCTCGTGCGAGGAGATCGTCGAGCACGACGTGGTGCGCCAGAGTCCGCATTTTACCATCATCCCCGCGTTTCGCGT
Organism: Desulfatitalea tepidiphila; assembly: GCF_001293685.1. Classification (NCBI taxonomy): domain Bacteria; kingdom Pseudomonadati; phylum Thermodesulfobacteriota; class Desulfobacteria; order Desulfobacterales; family Desulfosarcinaceae; genus Desulfatitalea; species Desulfatitalea tepidiphila. Next base: position 2,178,783 of record NZ_BCAG01000003.1, read on the forward strand.
CAACGCCGTGGTCGAAGTGCCCTGGGGCGCGCATCCGACGGAAGTGCTGGGCCACTACAACCGCGACCAGTTCTTCTATGGCATGTTCACAAAAGCCAACACCCGGGCCGACTCTGTCAAGGCCTGGATGGACGAATGGGTTTACGGCTGCAAGGACCGTGAAGCCTACATCGACCGCTACGCCGCCAAGTTCGGTATGGGCATGCTCGATCGGCTGCGCGCCAGGGCCTTCTATTCCGCCCCGGCCAACTATGGCGCGGCCTTTACGTCGGCCTGGGATGAGAGAGGCCGGGAGCGCTCCATGGGCCTGACCCTGGAGGAGATCGAACAACGCCTGGCGGAAAGGGGGATGCTCTATGAGTAAAGGATACACACTGAATGAACTGTTGATCATCACCTGCGCCAAGGAGATCAAGGACTACCAGAATGTCATCCTCGGGGTGGGCCTGCCCACCACGGCCGGCGCCCTGGCAAAGGCGCTCTTTGCCCCCCACGCCACCTTGATGATGGAATCGGGGATCATCGATTTCGAACCCCTGGTGCCGCTCAACCACATCGCCGATGCGCACTCGTGCCGCGGATTTTCTTACGCCACCGATCTGTTCACGGCCTTTACCATGACTTATCGCGGGTTTGTCGATGTGTGCTTTCTCGGTGTGGGCCAGATCGACAAGTTCGGAAACCTCAACACCACCTGCATCGGCGATTACTATCATCCGACCCTGCGACTGCCCGGTTCCGGCGGCGCGGCCGATTTCATCGCCTATGCCAAGAAGACTGTGCTGACCCTTCGCGGAGGCCAGTTCGTGGAAAAACTGGACTACTTTACGTCGGCCGGCTACCTGGACGGCGGCGACAGCCGGGACCGGTCGGGACTCTTCCCAATAGGGTCGGGTCCATCCATGCTGCTCACTACCAAGGGGGTCTTCCGATTCCATCCGGAAACCAAGGAGATGTACCTGGCCCAGATTCATCCCGGTGTCACGGTCGAAGATATCCGCAAGGACGTTCCCTGGGATCTGAAAGTATCGCCCGATCTCACCCAGACCGACCGGCCGACGGATGAAGAGATCGAATTCGTGCGGCGGTTCGCCCCCACGGAAAGCGTGGGCCGCAACCTGCGCACCGAGCTGGCCATCGAGCATGCGCTCAACAGAGCCAAAAGGAGAGGCAAAGCATAAACACCATCAAAAAGAGGGAGGGGAAGTATGAAGACATTTATGAAATGTACCTTAATCGCGGTGGGTTTGATTTCTCTTGTGGTTATCGGGATGACGCAGCCGGCGGTCGCCGCCGACGAGCGCCTGGCCATAGGCACGGCCTCCACGGGCGGCACCTGGTATCCCCTGGGCGGCGGCGTCGCCAACATGATCAACACCCATATCAAGGGATACTACGCGGCCGCCCATCCTTCGGGGGCATCGATCGAGAATATCCGGGCGATCTCCAAAAAGCAGGATGCCCTGGCGCTCTCCATGCCGGACACAGCGTTTCAGGCTTACCAAGGCCTGGAAGCCTTCGCCAAGAATCCGGTCAAGGAGCTGCGCGGCCTGATGTCCACCTATCCGATTGACATCCAGTTCTACACCCTGGCCAACGGCAAGATCAAAAGCATCGAGGACCTGAAGGGAAAGAAAGTCGCCGTGGGCGCGCCGGGCAGCGGCACCGAGGCCATGGCGCGCTACGTGCTCAATGTGTTCAAAATGACCTATGACGATATCGACGAGCAGTTCCTCTCCGCCACCGAAACGGCTGAAGCGTTGAAGGACGGCAACATCGACGCCGGCATCGTGACCCTCGGCACGCCGGCGCCGGCCTTAATCGATCTGGCCACCCAGCGGGACATTCTCTTCTTGGACATCGAACCTGGCATCGCCGAAAAAATCAACAAGGAGTTTCCGGCCTACTTTCCAACCACCATTCCGGCCGGCACCTATAAAGGCCAGGACAAACCCCACCACACGCTTTCATGGATGGGGATCTTCGTGGTGCACCAGGACATGAGTGAAAAACTGGCCTATGACATCTTGAAGGCGGTCTTCGATCACAAGGCGGATTTGGATAAAATTCACGCCCAGTTCAAGAACATCACCCTGGAAAACGCGGTCAAGGGGATGCCCATTCCATTTCATCCCGGGGCCGAAAAATTCTTCAAGGAAAAAGGTTTGATCAAGTAACATGCACCGTGTTCCACCGGACCGAAAACACCTGAAACGCAGAGGCCGCCGGTCGATCCGGACGGCGGCCGCGGCGATCCTGCTGTTCGCCATCACCCTCTGCTTCCCGGTCGTCGGGTCGCGGGCGCATTCCGGACTGCGGCTGGAAGTGACCGCGTGCGATACGGGAGACGTGCTGCTGCGGATGGAGGTCACCGCGGGGGCAGAATTTTCCGTCTGGTTTCTGCACTCCTATGACCGGGCCCCTTTCGAGGAGCACTATCGCGTTCTCGGCCGCGAGCACATCCGTTTGACCCATATGACCTTCAAAGGCAGCCTGAACGGCCAAGGCTTCGTCCTGGGCACCTATCGGTCGCTGCCGGATGGTTCCGCGGAACTGGCCGACATCGATCAGGAACTCGAACGGGTCACCTTTCGTCTGGGGTCGCCCGATATGGCCGATCACACCCTGTCGATTGGCGGACGGCGGCTGCGCCTTCTCGACTACGCGGAGGCCGGCACGCTGCTTTGCATCCGGGTGAGATAGAAAATGGCACGCAAGGCGAAACCGCCGTAGGGATGGGAGATAGAAAATGGAAGTGACCAAGGAAACTGACAATCGAATCTCGTTGATCGCTCAAATCGTCCGGATCGTGGCCATTGCCATGGCCGTGTTTCAGATCTACACGGCCCAATTCGGCCTCTTTTCCGCCTTGGTGCAGCGCTCGATCCACCTGGCCTTCGCCTGCACCCTGGTATTTTTGATCTATCCCTTGAGCAAGCGCTTTGCCGAGGCCTATTCCTGGCGGCTCCGCATGATCGATTGGGGACTGGCGGCCGTGGCCATCACGACGCTCGTTCATCTATCCATGACCTACAAGACCTTGGCCATGCGCGGTGGGGAAGCTTCCACCGCGGATCTTTGGCTGGGGGGGATCCTGCTGCTGCTCGTTCTGGAGTGCACGCGCCGGCTCATGGGCCCGGCCCTGCCGATCATCACCCTGATCGCCATTCTCTATACCCTCCTGGGCGACCGGATCCCGGGCATGTGGGGCCACTTTCCCATCGATCACGAACAGTTCATCAGCTACCAGTATCTGACCACCGAGGGACTTTTCGGCATCCCCCTGGGCGTGAGCGCCAGCTTCATCTTCGTCTTCATCATGTTCGGCGCGTTCCTCGTCAGCTCGGGCACCGGCGAGTTCTTCATCAAATTCTCCAACGCCCTGGCCGGGCACTTTCGGGGCGGGCCCGCCAAGGTCGCCGTGGTGAGCAGCGGTTTCTTCGGCACGATCAGCGGATCGGCCGTGGCCAACGTGGTCAGCACAGGTTCCTTCACCATTCCATTGATGAAAAAGATCGGTTACCGCGGGGTCTTTGCCGGCGCCGTGGAATCGGTCTCCTCCACCGGCGGCCAGTTCATGCCGCCGGTCATGGGCGCCGGCGCTTTCATCATGGCCGACATGCTCGGCGTGGGGTACCTGGAGGTGGTCAAGGCGGCCATCCTGCCCGGCGTCCTCTATTTCCTGGCGCTCTTCTGGATGGTGCACATGGAGGCCCTCAAACTGGGACTGCGCGGGCTCAACCGCGAAGAACTGCCGCCGCTGTGGGCCACCATCAAGGCCGGCGGCCACCTTATGATCCCGGCCTTTCTGCTCATCGGTTTTCTGATCATGGGCTATTCGCCCATGAAGGCCGGCCTATGGGCCATCATTTCGGTGTGGGTGATCAGCGCCATCCGCAAGGCCACCCGCATGGGATTCCGGGCGGTCCTCAACGCCATGGAAAAGGGCGCCACCGGTTGCCTGGAAGTGGCCCTGGCGTGCGCCTGCGCCGGCATCGTCATCGGCTGTGTCACCCAGACCGGCCTGGGGCTCAAGTTCTCTGGGCTCATCATCGATGCGGCCGGCGGCAACCTGATTCTGTCGCTGATCTTCGTCATGTTCGCCTCGATCATCCTGGGCATGGGCCTGACCACCTCGGCCGCCTATATCCTGACCGTCATCCTGGGCGGACCGGTGCTCATCGAACTGGGCGTCAACCCGCTGGCCGCGCACATGTTCGTCTTCTACTACGCCTGCTTGTCCACGGTGACCCCGCCCGTGGCCCTGGCCTCGTTTGCCGGCGCCGCCATCGCCGGTTCCAAGCCGTTCGCCACCGGCTTCGAATCCATGCGCCTGGCCGCCGTCGCCTACCTTGTGCCCTACTTCTTCGTCTTCAGCCCGGAGCTGATCTGGAAAGGATCGCTCGGCGCCATCGGCCTGGCCGCCTTTTCGGCCACCATCGGCACCATCGCCCTGGGTTCGGGATTGATGGGGTATCTCGTGGACCGGTTGAACTGGATTTTCCGCTTGCTGCTGCTGGCGGCCGGCGTGGCCCTCATTCAGCCGGGCTTGTGGAGCGATATCTTCGGCGTGATCGTGCTCGGCGGGCTGGCCCTCTACCAGCGCTGGCAGGGCCGCAAGACAGTTTCAGCGGACGCCGTAACGATATGAAGGATGTGAAGGTTTAAAGAGTAACCTCGATTGGCATATAGCGACAGATCCAACCCGTTCATTTCAACAAAGGAGCAGACACATGGAAAACGCCCGACTGGCCGAAGAGTACCAACGCAAGCTGATATCCGCCGAAGCCGCGGCCGGGCTCGTTCAATCCGGGATGAGCATCTTTCTCGGCATTTCAGCCAACATGGCCCACATCGTCGACAAGCACCTGGCGCGGCGCAAGGACGAATTGCGCGACGTCAATGTTCAAACCTCGCTCGATACCTCCGAACACGAGTTTCTCAAGGCCGATCCCGAAGGCAAGGTGTTCAAATGGCACAGCGGCTTTTTTCTGCATTCGGTCCGAAACCAGGTGGCCGCGCGCGGCTGCGGGGTCTATTGGGCCCAATCCTGGCACCTGGCGCCGGGCGTGATCCGCGAACAATCGCAAAAAGATATCTCCTTCATCGTCACCGCGCCCATGGATGCCCATGGCTACTTCAACTTCGGCCTGTCAGTGACCGAGCTCCAGGCGTTCTGCGAAGTCTCTAAAAAGATCGTGGTCGTGGTCAAGGAAGACATGCCCGTGGTGTGCGGCGGCCAGGAAGAGGCGATTCACATCTCCAAGGTCGATCACATCGTCGAAGATCGCGAGTTCAAGACCTTCTGCCTGCCGACCGTGCCGGTCAAGGAAGAGGACCGCATGATCGCCCACAACATCGTTTCGGCCGGCCTGATCGGCGACGGCACCACCTTGCAGATCGGCATCGGCGGACTGCCCAATTCGGTGCTCGATGCCCTGGTCGATGCCGGCGTCCACCACCTGGGCATCCACTCGGAGATGCTGACCGACAAGATGTACGATCTGATCGAGGCCGGAGTCGTGGACAACACCCGCAAGAAGGTAGACCGCTACAAGTCGACCTTCTCGTTCTGCCTGGGCAGCCGCCGGCTGTACGATTTTCTGGATCGCAACCCCATGTTCGCCTCCTACCCCGTGGACTACGTCAACAATCCTTTGATCATCGCCCAGCAGCCGCGCATGTTCTCCCTGAACACCACCATGCAGGTCGACCTGATGGGCCAGGTGGCCTCCGAACAGGTCGGGGGCGAGCGGCCCCGCCAGATCAGCGGCACCGGCGGCCAGCTCGACTTCGTCATGGGCACCATGCTCTCCCACGACCGCGCCGGCGTGAGCGTGCTGGCCCTCTACTCCCAGTACAAGGGCCGGTCGCGCATCGTGCCGATCCTTGAAAAGGGCACCAACGTGACCGTGCCGCGCTCGCTGGTGGATTACGTGGCCACCGAGTGGGGCCTGGTGCGATCGAGGGGCTTGTCGATCAATGAACGCGCCCAGGCCCTGATCCGCATCGCCCATCCCGACCATCGCGAAGCGCTGATGCGCCAGGCGGTGGATGCGGGATTCGTACCCTACCGCCACACAGCAGGCGACAAACTGCCCCGCGGCGTGATCAACTGCCGCGATTAGCCGTTTCGTTCACATAGCCCGATTTCCCGGCCGGGGTTCGGACCGCATTTGACCCGGCCCGGGAGATGGGCAAGGCCTGTCCCCGACCCCTGGCATTCACAGTGGGCTTGTGATATTTGCATGGCATGCAGATCATCGATGCCCAAGATGTCATCAAACGCTTCGGCGCCTTCACGGCGGTGGACGGCATCCGCTTCCGTGTGGAAAAAGGCGAGTTCTTCGGCTTGCTTGGCCCCAACGGGGCGGGCAAGACTTCGGCCATCCGCATGATCTACGGCTTCTCACCGGTTACCGCGGGTCACATGCGCGTCTTCGGCATGGATATCGCGACCCAGTGGCGCGAAATCCGTTCGCGCATGGGCGTCTGCCAGCAGGAGAACACCCTGGACCCGGATCTCACCGTCGAGCAGAACCTGCGGGTCTACGCGCGCTACTTTGACATGGATAAAACCAGGGCCCGCGAGCGGGCCGAGGAACTGCTCGAATTCTTCGCCCTGTCCCATAAGCGTGCAGCCAAGGTCATGGAACTCTCCGGCGGACTGGCCCGGCGGCTGCAGCTGGCCAGGGCCCTGATGGCCGAGCCGGACCTGCTCATTCTCGACGAGCCCACCACCGGTCTGGACCCCCAGTCCCGCCACCAGGTCTGGAATCGGTTGACCGACCTGAAAAAGCGCGGCCTCACCATGCTGCTGACCACCCACTACATGGACGAGGCCGAGAGCCTGTGCGACCGGCTGGTGATCATGGATCACGGGCGGATCATCGCCCAGGGCGCGCCCCGCCAGTTGATCGCCGAACACGCCGCCGAAAGCGTCATCGAAATCGAGGGGCCGGGTGCGGAATTGAAAACCTACCTGAAGGAACACCAGATCAAACACGACGACCTGGGCGAACGGATGATCATTTACGCCGATGCACAGGGGGACCTGGAGAACGAGGTGCGCCGACGCTTCTGCATGGCAGCGTGCCTCTTTCGGGAGGGCAATCTCGAAGATGTCTTTTTGCGCCTCACCGGCCGGGAGTTGCGCGAATGAGCCGCATTCAGCTGTCCGCCATATCGACCCGCTTCCGCCACATCTGGTTCCGGAACCTGATCACCTACCGCCGCATCTGGCGGGTCAATTTTCTCGTGCCGCTGCTCGAACCCGGCTTCTACATCCTCGCCTTCGGCCTGGGATTCTCGGGCCTGATCGGCGCTGTGGATTATGCCGGTATGCAACTGGCCTATACCCGCTTCATGGCCCCTGCCCTGGTGGCCACGGCCTGCATGTGGAACGCCTTTTTCGAGACCACCTACACCTCCTTCGTGCGAATGTACTACCAGAAGACCTTCGACGGCATTCTGGCCACGCCCATGAGCATGGAGGAGATCATCGTTGCGGAAATCGTCTGGGCCGCCTCCAAGGCCGCCGCAGCCGTGGCGGTCATGCTGGCCGTGCTCATCCCCATCGGCTATGCCAACTTCCCCGGGGCGCTCGTTTGCATTCCCATCGCTTTCCTGGGCGGACTGGCCTTTGCCGCCATCGGCATGTTCTTCACAGGTGTCATTCCCACCATCGACATGTTCAACCTGCCCATATTCTTGTTCATCACCCCGATGTTCCTCTTCTCGGGCACCTTTTTTCCAGTCTCGGGCATACCCGATTGGGCCGGCATCTTCACGCTCATCTTCCCGCTCTACCACCTGGTGGAGTTGATGCGCTTTTTCTGCATCGGCGCCATGGAGTCCGATCCGCTTCTCAATCTTGCCTACCTGGTGGGATTCACTGTGCTCTTCGGATTTCTCGCCTTGCTGACCATGAAGCGGCGGATCATCAAGTAGCACGGCGTCATCGACTTCCCGCAAACCGCGCCTCGGACGGCACAATCGATTGCTTGCTCCACTGTTGATGAACCCGTAAAAGTCGCAGATGCGTGATGCCGGCGAACGCCGGCATCCAGAATATATTGAAAATACTGGAGCCCGGCGTTCGCCGGGATGAGGTGAAAAGCGAATTTCGGACTTCTTAGGAAGCGTCATGCTTTTGGGCCGCTTCCTATGTTCAAATGTTTCGCCGCGAAACGGGGCAAGCCGCTTTTTACGAATCCATCACTGTTGGTTCTGCACAAAAGTGCACTCCGCGATGACCAAAACAGCGCACATTTTCATCACGCCGGATGGTATCGCATGGGCCTTTGAATAACGGTAACGCTAACCCAATGGAACAATACTGTAAATTTCATCACCGGATCATCCCTCGATCATGGTCCGGTTTTTGCTGGTCCCAAACCGGAGTCATCAGCAAATCCCGTTAGGAACCCATCATCCAGAAGGTAGAAAACTTGATCAGAAAAACCAAGTGGCTTTGGTGTGCGATAGGTGCCGCCCTGTTGTTGATCCTGCCATGGGGTTGCGGCTCCGGCGGTTCGGGCGGCGACCCGGAACCCTCTTCCGGTCAGACCATCTATTTCCCGCCCGTCAATCCGGATGGCGGCCCACCGGCCGGCAATCCGGATGGAACGGCGCCTATCCCGGCCGGCGCAGGCCTGGCGGACGTGTCTTTCCCCGATCACATCATCGGGACCGGCACACCTGAAAGCTGCACCGCCGATGCGTTCATCGACGCCGTTGCCCAGGGCGGCATCATCATATTCGACTGCGGTCCCGATCCGATCACGCTCACCCTCGACGAACCGGCCAAGATTTTCAACGACGCCGATCCCGATATCGTCATCGATGGCGGCGGGTTGGTCTCCCTCAGCGGCGGCGGACACACCCGCATCTTGTACATGAACACCTGCGATTACGATCAGAACTGGACCACTTCCCATTGCCAGGATCAGGATCACCCCCGGCTGACCGTGCAGAACCTCACCTTTGCCAATGGCAACGCCGCGGCGGAAACCGAATATGACGGCGGCGGCGCCATATGGGTGCGCGGCGGGCGCTTCAGAGCGGTCAACTGCCGCTTTTTCAACAATGTGTGCGCGGACACGGGCCCGGACGTCGGCGGCGGGGCCATCCGGGTGTTCGACCAGTATCAGGATCAACCCGTATACATCGTGCATTGCACATTTGGCGGAATCGATGGATTCGGCAACGTCGGATCGAACGGCGGCGCCATCAGCAGCATCGGCGTCTCCTGGACCATCATCAACAGTCTCTTTTCCTACAATCGCGCCATCGGGTACGGCGCCAACCCGGCCGATCCCGGAACACCCGGCGGCGGCAGCGGCGGTGCCATTTACAACGACGGCAACACCATGACACTGAGCGTTGCCGGCACGCGCATCGAATACAACGAGGTCAACGAACACGGCTCGGCCATCTTCTTCGTCACCAACGATCATTCCGGCAACATCGTCATCGACGATTCGGTGATCACTGACAACATCGGCGGTTCCTGGTACCCCGTTTACGACGGCATCTCCATGCACGCTGACACGGATATTTCGGTGACCGGCTCGTTGATCGAAAACAATTCTTAAAATGCGTCTGATCCGGGGATTAGCTTGGCATAATTAGCCGTTCGCACCCTCCATTTTTTTGATTCTTTCCGACCGGCCGGGGACTACCGCACACCTCTCACCTTCCCGCAAACAACGCCTCGGACTTGGCGATCAACTGCTCGTCGGTGTAGTGCTTGAGTTCGATGGCCTTGCCCGGGCACTCGGCGGCGCAGATCCCGCACCCGTGGCACTGGGCCGGGTCGATGACGGCGTAGTCGTGCTCGCCGATCCGGGGGATGCCGTAAGGGCAGGTGCGCACACAGGTGAGGCAGGCGGCGCAGCGGCCGGGCGTCACCTCGGCCACGACGCCGCCCACCCGCAAGGCATCCTTGGCCAGCAGGGTCATGGCCCGCGAGGCGGCGGCCTTGGCCTGGGCGATGGTCTCCTCGATGGGTTTGGGATAGTGGGCCAGGCCGGCCAAAAAAATGCCTTCAGAAGCGAAGTCCACCGGCCGCAGCTTGGCGTGCGCTTCGACCAGAAAGCCTTCGGCGTTGATCGGCACCTTGAATTGTTCGAAGAGCGCCCGGTTGTCGTTAGGAACGATGCCGGCGGCCAGCACGAGCAGGTCGGGCTTGATGCGGATAGGCCGGCGCAGCACATGATCGTTGACCGTGAGAAGCAAGGTATCTTCTCCCCGTATGGCCACGCTGGGCTTTTGGGTCAGGTCGTAGCGGATGAAGACAACGCCCTTCTCCCTGGCCTCCTTGTAGATCTCTTCGCGGAACCCGTAGGCGCGGATATCCCGGTAGATGACGTAGAGTTTAACCTTGGGATTGAGTGTCTTGAGCGCCAGGGCCGCCTTGAGGCTGTGGGTGCAGCAGGTCTTGCTGCAGTAAGGCCTGTCTGCGTCGCGCGAGCCCACGCACTGGATGAATACGACGCTGCCTGCCCGTTCCAGCCGTTTGTCTTCGCGGTTCAAAGCCTCGTCGAAATCCAGATGGGTCATGACGTTGGGGTGTTTGGCGTAGAGGTATTCGGTGGGCTTGAACTCCCGGCCGCCGGTGGCCAGTATGGTCGCCCCGTGGAAGGCCTCCAATCCCGCGCCGTTGTCCTGCTCCAGCGTCGTCGTGAAGTTGCCGATCGACCCACTGGTCCGCTTCACCTGGGTGTTGAGATACAGATCGATATTGGGATGTGTTCGCACGCGCGCGGTCAACTGCTTCAGGTAGGGCGCCAGGGCCTCGCCCTGCCAAGTGGCGCGCAGATGGACGGCATTGCCGCCCAGCTCTTCTGAACGCTCCACCAGGTACACGCGGCATCCCTGGTCGGCCACGCCGAGGGCGGCCTCCATGCCGGCCACCCCGCCCCCACGACGAGGGCGGCCTTGGTGATGGGCACCGACACGTGGTAGAGCGGTTCGATGCGGGCCGCCTTGGCAACGGCCATGCGCACCAGGTCCTTGGCCTTGGCGGTGGCCAGCGGGGGATTGTTCATGTGGACCCAGGTGTTCTGGTCGCGGATATTGGCCATTTCAAAAAGATACTTGTTCAGGCCGGCCTCCCGGATCGTCTCCTGGAAGAGCGGCTCGTGAGTGCGCGGCGAGCATGAGGCCACCACCACCCGGTTGATCTGCTTTTCGACGATCACCTGTTTGATATGCTCCTGGTTGTCCTGGGAACAGGTAAAGAGGTTGTCTTCCACGTGCACCACACCGGGCAGTGTTCGGGCGTAGTCGCGCACGGCCGGCACGTCGGCCACACCGCCGATGTTGATGCCGCAATTGCAGACGAAAACGCCGATGCGTGGCGCCTGCCCCCGCGTGTCCTGCTCCGGTGGGAGCGCCTTTTCCTGCGTCAATGACCAGCGCGAAGCAGCCAGTGGTCCGGTGGCGCAGGCCGCCGCCGCCGAGGCTTCCATGACCGAATGGGGAATGTCCTTGGGTTCCTGGAAGGCGCCGCAGACATAGATCCCTTCGCGGGAAGTCTTCACCGGCGCCAGACTGCTGGTGCGCGCAAAACCATTGCCATTGAGGTCGATCCCCAGCCGACCGGCCAATTCCGCAGCCGCGGGGTCGGCGTTCAGGCCCACGGAGAGCACTACCAGATCGAAGATCTCTTCGGCCGTTCGGCCCCCCTCGGTGGCGTAAACGATGCGCAGCCGATCTTCCGCGCAGGGATAGACCGAGTGGATACGCGAGCGTACGAAGCGCACGCCGTGGTCGTCGGCGGCCCGCAGGTTGTACTTGTCGAAATCTTTGCCGAAAGTGCGCATGTCCATGAAAAAAATGGTGGTATCCAGGGATCCGTCGCTGTGCTCCTTGGCGATGACGGCCTGCTTGTTGGCGTACATGCAGCACACCGAAGAGCAGTACCCGTTGTCGCAGTGGTTGATGTCCCGCGATCCGACGCACTGCAGCCAGGCGATCCTTTTGGGCTCCTTGTGATCGGAAGGTCGCATCAGGTGTCCGGCGTAAGGACCGGAAGCCGACAGCATGCGCTCGAACTCGATGCTGGTCACCACGTTGGGATGGGCGGCGTAGCTGTAAGTGCTGTACAGGGTCGGATCGTAGGGTACGAAACCCGGGGCCAGAATAAGGGCCCCCACCTGCACCCGCTGCTCCGTTGCGTGGGACTCATGAACGACTGCACCTGCCAGGCAGGCATCCACGCATCGGTAGCACTCCGAGCAGAGCCCGCACGCCAGGCATCGTTCGGCTTCGCGCGCGGCACTCTTGGCGCCATAGCCCAACTGCACCTCGTTGAAATTATCGATGCGTCTGGCGACGGCGGCATGGCGCATCTTCTGACGTGCCAGGGGCTGGCGGCCCCTCAGGGGGATGTCCTCGGCCACCTCGATCTGCTTCTCCCGATCCTCCTTCAGATCGACGCCCCGCAGAAAACGGTCCATGGAGATGGCGGCCCGTTTGCCGGCCGCGATGGCCTCCACCACTGTCGCGGGACCGCTGACCGCATCGCCGCCTGCGAAGATGTCCGGATCGTCGGTCTGCAGTGTGACCGGGTCGACATTCAGCGTGCCCCACTCGCTCAGGGTGCAGGCGCACTCGTCGGTCAAACAGGCCCAATCGCTCTCCTGGCCGATGGCCGGCACCAAGGCGTCGATGGCGATGGTGAATTCACTGCCTGCGACGGGCATCGGCCGGCGCCTCCCGCTCGCGTCCGGCTCACCCAGCGCCATGCGCACGCATTCGATACCCGTCGCCCGGCCATCTTCAGAGACGACCCGCACCGGGTTGGTCAATGTCATGATCTCGATGCCCTCCTCCCGGCATTCCGCAATTTCTTCGGCGCTGGCGGGCATCTCCGCCTCGCTGCGGCGATAGATGATGAACGGCCGGGACGATCCGCTGCGCAGGGCCGTGCGTACGGCATCCATGGCCACGTTGCCGCCTCCGATCACGGCCACGCGCTCGCCGAGGGACACCTTTTCGCCCAGGTTGATGCGCCGCAAAAAGTCCACTCCCGGCACCACGCCCTGCAGATCTTCTCCCTCGATGCCCAGCGCCTTGCACTCCTGGGACCCTACGGCCATGAAAATGCTCTTGAACCCTTGGTCGCGCAGCCGGCCGATGGTCACCTCTTTTCCAATGGCCACGCCGGTCTTGAACTCGACGCCCAGGTCCCGGATGGTCTGGATCTCGGCATCGATCACATCGCGCGGCAGCCGGTAGGCGGGGATTCCGACGCGCAGCATGCCGCCGAGCACGTCATGCTGCTCGAATACCGTGACCTCGTACCCTTCGATGGCCAGGAAATAGGCGCAGGCCAATCCGGCCGGCCCCGACCCGATGATCGCCACCCTGGTTTGGTTCGACGGTTTGCGCTCGGGCACATAAGGCGAAGCGGAGCGACGGTCCAGGTCGGCCAGGTAGCGGTGCAGGTATTGAATGCCCAGCGGCGCTTCGAGTTTCCCGCGGGTACAGGCCGCTTCGCATGGATGGTGGCAGACCCGGCCGCAGATACCCGGAAAGGGGTGCTCCTTCTTGAACAGCGCGATGGCCTCTTCGAAGCGCCCCTGGTTCATCAGGGCGATCCAGCCCTGGACGCTCACCTGGGCCGGGCAGGCGGCCTTGCAGGGCGCCGTGCCGCGCTTTTCGATGGCATATGCGCCGGGCATGGCCTGGGGATAGAGCTTATAGGCCGCCTTGCGCTGCCCCAACCCCTGATCGAAGCGGTTGGGCAGGCTGATCGGGCACACCTTGGCGCACTCGCCACAGGCCGTGCACTTTTCAGGATCGATGAAGCGGGGCCTGGACCGCAGGGTCACACTGAAATTGCCCGGTTCGCCCTCGACACGCCGCACGTCGGTCAGGGTGTGCAGATCGATATTGAGGTGCCGCCCGGCCTCCACCAGCTTGGGCGATATGATGCACATGGAACAGTCGTTGGTCGGGAAGGTCTTGTCCAATTGGGCCATGGTCCCGCCGATGGCCGAATTGCGCTCGACCAGGTAGACCTTGTAGCCCGATTCGGCCAGGTCCAGGGAGGCCTGTATGCCGGCGATCCCGCCGCCGACCACCATCACCGCGCCGATGATTGGTTGTGTCATGGGTCCCTCCTTGCTTGCCGCATTTTTTTTGCTTTTGAAACGGTCTCCTGTTCAGTGCCCATCCAGAAACGGAAGATTGTGGTTCAGATCAAGGCCCGATCATTTTGAAACCGCAGGCGTGGCATGTCTACGCTGAGTTCTTCAAAAATGGGAGAACGCAAATCCGGGCCGCAAGATGTCGTTTCAGATGGACGCTACAGCCCTATCGCCGCCAGGTCCGGCCCCAGATAGGTCCTCTCGTTCTCCCCCAGGATGCCCATAGCCAGGCAGATGAAAGTCCAGATGTGGGCCACATGGTAGTTTCCGCCGTAAAACTCGCCGATGTCTTCGATCTGTGAGTGGCAGTTGTGGCACGGCGCCAAGACGTATTGGGCGCCTGTGGCCTGGATCTGGTCGAACTTTACTCTTCCGTAAGCCCGGCGCTGATCGGTGTACCCGGCCTGCAGGGCCCCGCCGCCCCCGCCGCAGCAGTAATTGTTGGCGCCGCACGGCACCATGTCGACGAAGTTCTCCTCGCCCACCACCGACTTGACCACGAAGCGCATGTCGTCGGCCATCTCTTCGCCCCAGGTCTTGCGCACGATGTTGCACGGGTCCTGAAGGGTGAACTTGACTTTCAGGTCCCTGTTCCAGTCGTAGTTGACCTTAAGGCGCCCCTCCCGGATCCATTGGGCGTAAAGGGTGATGATGCTGGTGAATTCAAACTTGTGGGGGATGTTGAATTTTTTCAATCCTTCCAGGATTGCAAAGAAGGAGTGCCCTCACTCCGTGTTGACCACCTGCTTGCACCCCAGGTTGTTGTCGATATGGTAGACGAACTCTTCCAGGATGTAGCGCCAGCCCTCTTCATCGGCCAGAAATAGACAGTAATTCTCCCCGGCCCACATCACCGACGGGTAGGTCCAGTCGGCCCCGACGATATGCAGGATCTTCCACAGGGGGCCCAGTTCGTCCGGCTCGGTCACCGGTTCGCGTGAATTCTGGTTGATGGCCATGAAGGCGCCCTTGCGGTCTACCGTTGCCTTCAGGTCTTTGAAGCGCGGTTGGGACGCACGGATCTCTTCGGCCACATCCTCCACGGTCCAGACGAAGTCATCGGTTGGCACGCCCATGGCGTTTCCTGCCCGGATGTGCTGGTCGCACGACCCGCGGATGCCTTTGGGGCGCTTGTCTCTATCCCAGTTGTGGCGCATATTGTAGACCAGTCGGGGGATGTCGATGGACATGGGACACTGCTTGATGCAGCGAGCGCACATGGTGCAGACCCAGGCCCAAGGCGTTCGTTTGACCTCCTCGTCCAGACCCAGCACCAGCATGCGCACCAGCTTGCGCGGATCCATATCGAAAATCTCGGAGGCCGGACATCCGCCGGTGCACGTCCCGCACGTCAGGCACAAATCGAATGCGCCGGCCGGGACCCTCTCCAATACCGTGGTTTTGAACTCGCGATCCAATTCATCGACTTCGATGGGTATTGTCATAGCTTGCCCTCCTGTTAATCCGGGTTCTCACGTCTTCCCGGTCCTGCAGGCAGCGCCATGTCGGCGCCTCAATCGCCGCCGTGGGTCGGCTTCGGTGGAAAGGTTGGGCCTATGAAAAGGTGGGAGGCGGATGAGCGTTTCAGCTGATAGCCAGAACAAATTGAAGTCAAAAGGGAAAAATCGAATCGAGCCTCGCGGCCGGCGCGGTTAGCGGAGCCCGGCGGCATCCAGGTAAGCCTGCAGCCGATCCTCGCCACCCAGGGTGATGATGTGCACACCCCGGCAGACCTCCTTTAGACCTTTAACCAGATCGGCGAACAGTTCGATGCTGGCCTGTCGCTTGTCAGCCGCCTTGTCGAGCTTTTCGATAACCCACTCGGGCACCAGTCCGGATTTGAAATGCCGGTTGATGAAGCGGGCCATGGCCGGATTTCTCAGCAACAGCACCTCGGCAATCACCGGCACCCGGAAGGTGTTGACCTGGCGAGTGAACTTTTCGAATTGATCCAAGTCGAAGACCGGCGTGGTCAAAAAGTATCCGGTGCCCATTTCGCGCAAGATCTCCATCTCTTCCATGCCCTTTTTGGGGACGTTCTTGCCCCACAAGGACTCGACACCGGAGCCCAGCGTGAAATCCATCGACTCGGGGAGATGCTCGCCGTCCACGGTCCGCCCCTCGCGGACGTGCTGCAGGACGGAGGCCAGTTTGCCCGAATCCACATGAAAAAACATCGATTCCTGCAGGCTGTCGCCGGAGATGCGGTAGTCTTCGGTGAAGACCAGTAGGTTCTCCACCCCCGCCTGGTGGGCATTGGCCAAATCCTTTTGGAGCTGGATGCGGTTCTTGTCCCGGGTGGTGGTTTGATAGATCGAATTGAAGCGGCTGCGTTGAAGCAGCTCGCAAGCCCGGATGGTATCGCCGACCACCCCCTCGAGTTCCACATCGGTTACCGTGACGCCATCCATCCGACCGCGCACGCGCTGCAGGCATTCGACCAGGTCCTCCGGGGTGGCGTCGAACAGGGGCGCCTGGACTTCGGATGTGACGATGAATTTATGGGTCGACAGCGCTTCTTTCAATTTCATGGTATGCCTCCTTTCTCGAAATCCCGGCCCTGAAGGAAAAATTTACGCCCTCTCCAACAGACGGGCGACCTCCTCCTTGAGCTGGGGCAGCGGCAATGGCTTTGAAAAGCACATGTCGGCGCCGTAGGACTTCATCTCCTTGAACTTGTCATCGTCCAGGTAGGCCGACAACACGATGATCTTCGTCTCCCGAGTGTCTGGATTTTCCTTGATTTTACGGCACACCTCGTTCCCTTTGATATCGGGCATCATGATGTCCAGGATGATCAGGTCCGGCCGGAAATGGTTGACCTGCAGCCCGGCCTCGAATCCGTCGGCCGCCGAAATCACCTCGTAGTCGTGCTCGTCCTCTTCGAGGGACTGGACGATGGTCTCGACGATGATGGGATCGTCGTCCACCACCAGGATTTTCCGGCGGGTATTGGCCGGCAGTTCGTCCGGAACGGGCATGCCCTGGCGCTGCATGAATGCGATCAGGTCCTCCCGCTTGATGCGCCGATGTCCGCCAACGGTTTTGTATGCCTTGATGTGCCCCGCTTCGATCCAGTTGATGATCGATTTGGAGGAGGCCTTGCACATCTGGCTGGCTTTATAGACGGTGAGTGTGTCTTCCATGGCGAGTCCCTCCTTTCTAATCTTTGAGGAGCGTATAGTGTTCTATTACGCCGTCTCAATGGAGCTGTCAACTATAATTTTTATAATTTCTGTAATATTTAACTTTTTAACCCAGTTTTCGGCTAAGTTAATGGATGTATTTTTATTTATTATAGTTATTTTAGTTTTAAAGAGGTGGCTGAACGCTTCCGCATCGTGCAAGCCTTGGACGAAAGGCAATGGGGTGCAATCGGGAGTGCCGCCAAAGGCATGCGTAGGGCCGAGGCCGCCCAGCGGAATCCTGTTTCAGGAAGGAAGCATCTGGTGGATTCGAACCGAGATTCAGGCTGCAGCGCCCGGCTCGGGGCAGGTCAGCGGCTCGGTCGCGCTGGTGGTGGGCAGCAAAATGGTGAAGGTGGTCCCTTTGCCCACCTGGCTCTCCACCTTGATATCGCCGCCGTGGTCCTTGATGAAGCCGTAGCAGACCGAAAGCCCCAGTCCGACGCCCTTGGCACTGTCCGTCTTGGTGGTGAAGAAGGTGTCGAAAATCTTGTCGAGGTGTTCGGCCTTGATGCCCAGACCGGTGTCGGCAATCTGTACCCGGACGGTTTCGCCGTTTCCCTGGGTGCTGACCGTCAGTACACCCCCTTCGGGCATGGCATCCTTGGCGTTGGAGATCATGTTGAGGAACAC
The DNA here is from genome assembly GCF_001293685.1 of Desulfatitalea tepidiphila. NCBI lineage: Bacteria > Pseudomonadati > Thermodesulfobacteriota > Desulfobacteria > Desulfobacterales > Desulfosarcinaceae > Desulfatitalea > Desulfatitalea tepidiphila. The sequence continues at coordinate 2,196,760 of NZ_BCAG01000003.1, forward strand.
CTGGCGGAGCTGGTTCTTGGAGGCCATCACGGGCCGCAAAGTCTCTCCGAAGGCGCTCACGATCTTGATGTCCACCTCGCGGAACTGCTTTTCGTGCAGCAGCAGGATTTCATCCAGAATGGTATTGATATCCACGACGCAGCGCTCCTCCTGGTCAGGCCTGGAAAAGGAGAGCATCTTGCGCAGCATGTCGGTCAGGCGCATGCTCTCGGACAGTGCCATGTCGAGCAGTTTACGCCGTTTGTTTGTGGGCGGCACCTCGGTCTTCATCAACTCCAGGGTGTTCATGATGCCGTAGAGCGGATTGTTGAGTTCGTGAGCCAGCTGTGAGGTGAGCCGCCCCATGGCCGCAAGTTTTTCCGACTGCAGCAGTTGCTCCTGGGTGCGGTGCAGCTTGCGCTCCATCTCCAGCCGCTCCTCCAGATCCACGAAAAAGCCGGCCGAGGCGATCTCCTGCCCCTTTTCATCATAGATGATGCTGGCCGACAGGGTGCCCTCCACCAGGGTCCCGTCGCGATGCCGGAAAGTCATGGGGAAAGCGCGCAATTTGCCGCTGCCGCCGTAATCCCGGCTGCGCATCTTGCGCATCAACTCGTAGGCCTGATCGCCCTCGTAAAGCTCGCGCACATCCATGCGGTTGATCACGTCCTGCGCGGCATAGCCCAGCGTCTCTTCCGCGCCCTGGTTCCAGATGATGATCTTGCCTTCCATGTCGGCGCCGATGATGGCGTTTGGCGAACTCTGAATGATGTTGTTGAGAAAATCCAGCGTCTGCCGGATTTTGCGCTCCAGACGCACGATCTGGCTCTGATCCATGCAGATGCCTTCGTATCCGGAAACCTGCCCGCTGGGATCGGTGCGCAGATGGGCGGTGAGCAGCACCGGCAGACTGCTGCCGTCCTTGCGCTTGAAATCCACCGGATAGTTGACCACCCGGCCCTGACTTTCAATCAGGCGCTGAAAGACCGCCCGGTCTTCGGGGCGCAGATAAAGATCCCTCTGCAGGCTGATTTTCAACAACTCCTGCCGGTCCGTATAGCCGAGCATCTCCATCAAGGCGGGGTTCACGTCGAGGAAACGCCCCTCTTTACTGCTTACGTATACCCCTGCCCCGACATTTTCGAACAGGCGCCGATAGCTCTGTTCTGTGGAACGCAGTTTGAGCTCCTGATCGCGGCGGCGGGTAATATCCCGATATATATTGAGCTTCGACATGGTGCCGTCCAGGTTCCGGATGGGCACCTCGATGATGCGGAAGGTGCGGTCCATCCGCGGCATGTAGACTTCCGAATGGGCGCTTTCGCCATGTTCGAACACTTCGCGCGCCTGACACCAGGGGCACATCACCTCGCTGGCGTTGACCACCTCGTAGCATTTTTTGCCCACAGCCTCGCCGAACATCGAAATCATGGCCCGATTCATGAACTCGACGGTGTAGTCCTCGCGGGTGATATAGATGCCGTCCTCCATGGCATCCAGTATATGGCCGAGTTCCTGTATGGTTTTCATGGTATCCTCGCTCGCATCATCGAGAAAGTCGCTTGACAGGCCAGGCCGGCCCCGGCGACAAACGCCAGGATCGGGCTGCAAAAGAGGTGTCGACCCATGACCATCCTTATGATTACACCGGGAGATCTGTCAAGAGATGGGCCGAATGGCGGCTCGTGGATCCTTTGGGAACAGGTTCAACGGAAATCGTCCAGCCGGCCCGAAAACCGCCTGGCCGGGCGCCTGGCATTCGAGCCCAACTTGTGTTAAAAATGCACAATTTGGGCGAAATGAACGTGAGCCGTTCGGCAGCGCATGGTAACGACGACCCGATACGAAAGGCTTCTCTGAAATGGTGACGACACAGTTCCCGGCGAAATTTGCCGCCGTCCTGGTATACAGCAGGCCCTTTCTGGTCTTCGGAGGGATGGTGTGCGCCCTGGCGGTCATCTGGGGAAAGGATCCGGCCGTTTACACGCTGGGGATATCGTTTCTGTTGATCTCCATGACGTTCGACCTCATCGACGGCTGGTTCGCCGCCCGCTTCCGACCCCAGGCACTGCTGGCGCCCCTGGCCGACCGGATCATGGACAAGCTCGTCTTTTCGATCATCTTTCCGGTGATCGCCGTCGGCACCATGTGGCGGCTGGTCGGCACCCAACCCAACCGCGCCCAGCTGCTGCACGCCATCTTCGTGCTGCTGCTGTGCGTGACCGTGCTGATCCGCGACAATTTCGCGGGATTCATGCGCGGCTTTTCTCTGCGCCAGGGCAGCGAACCCGAATCCAAGGAATATACCCGGCTGCGCACCATCGTGGCCGCTCCCATCAGCGTATTGCTATATGCCCACGCCTTCTACGTTCCCGAAGGGCCATCCTCCTGGATCTACCACTGGGTCTCCTGGATGGGCACCCTGCCGCTAAGGACCTTTTTCTTTATCGAAATCCTTTTCATGATCATCAATTTCGGCTCCATAGCCGCCTATTGCCGCAAGTACGGCACCGTATGCCTGGATGAATTGTGCCTCGGCGATCAGGTCCTCAGGCGCAAAATTCTGTCGGTGCTGCCTAATGCGCTCACGGTGATGAATGCCATGATGGGGATCATGGGGGTGATCTTCGCTTATCAGGGACGCTTCCGGGAGATGTACTTCATGCTGATCGGGGCCGCCACGTTCGATAAGCTGGACGGTGCCGTGGCCCGCCGCCTGGGGCTGACCGAGCCGCTGCCCGAGGAGGAAAACGAGTCCGGGCGGAAAGTGAACATAGGCAATCTGATGGATGACTTTGCCGACGCTATCAGCTTCTGCATCGTGCCGGCCTGGATTTTCTACATCGCCCTGACCGATTTCGGATACGGCCGTTTCAATGCCGCAGTCGTCGGATGGATCGCCGCGATCTACGCCCTCGCCGGTATAGGTCGTTTGATCTACTTCACCATCGATAAGCACCCGATCCCCGGATTTTTCAAGGGGCTGCCCACGCCGGCGGCCGCCCTGCTGGTGCTCTCGCCCATCGTCATCTATGGACATGCCTTGGAAGCATTTCCCGGATGGATCGGATTCTGGGGATATTTCTCCATCGTTCTGGTGCTCTTCAACGCCGTCATCATGAATTTTTACCCGGTCCATTACATCCATATGGGCCGGGCCATGAGCCGCAATCCGTGGTTCGGCCGCGCGACCGCGCTCATCGTGATCGCATTCGCGTTCACGCCCTACCTGGGCCAGGCCAGCCTCTGCATCATGATCCTGTACCTCTTCTCGCCCCTGGTCACCTGGCGCATTCATCCAGACGATGCGGCCAGGGAAAGCCGCAGGGACACCCAACCGGCGATCAAATCATAGTAAAAATACTGTGCCGTATTTACTCTCCGGTCGAAGCGGCCTTATACGCGAAGAAAATGCGCCGGGGATTCATACGATCGGCAAATGGGGTTTTAACACAACCGCCCTATCGCTGAGACCCGAACACTTTCTTCAGGATGTCGGTCACCCGGGCCGCCGGATCGGTCCGGATCTTGGCCTCCTCCTGCGCCAGCATGACGAAAAGGCCGTCCAATGCCTTGTCGGTCACGTATTGGTCCAGGTCGACATCCATAAGGCCCTTTACCGGCAGCACGCGGATCTTGTCTTCCAGGGTCTGGTAATAGCGTGTCACACCGACCTCCGCCATGGCGTCGTGCACCAGCGGTTGGAAGCGCTGCCCCAGAGCATGGTAGGTTTTGTCCTTGAAGAAAAGGGTCGCCTCATTCTCGCGGCCGTTCAGGATCTTTTTGGCATCGGCAAAGGTCATCTGCTTGATGGCGCCCACGAAAAGCGCCTTGGCCTCCGGCGCGGCGCGCTCGGCTGCACGGTTCATGCTCTGTTCAAAAGAGGTGACCTGCTGACCCAGACCCGCCATGCGCAGCACGTTTTCGACCTTACGGACGTTTTCCGGCAGGGGGATCTTGATTTCAGGGTTGCTGTAATACCCGTTGAGCTTGGAGGTGACATCCACCGCATTTTCCGTCCCCACCCGGAGAGCCTCCTTGAGACCGGCGACAATATCGCTCTGGCCCAGGCCCTGGCTGGCCTGCAACTCCCTTGCGACCTGGCCGAGCACGCCGTCCATGCCGCCCTGGCAGGCAAAAACCGTCATTGCCAGCAGCAATGATACCACCGCACAATACGCCGCTTTTCTTCTGGACATGAAAGTTCCTTTCGTTTGATGATTCGCCCGCAATAGCGATCCTAGACGATCGTTTTCAGCTTGCTCCTTGCCTCCCGGAGGTCGGCCGATGCCTTTTTCGCCATGAATCCGCTGTCCGTTCCCAGCGTGACGAATTGAAATCCCTGTTCGAGGTATCGTCGGGTGAATGCCGCACTCCAGGTATGAATCCCCACGGCCAGGCCATGCGCTCGGCAGGCTTTGAAGATGCGGTCGACGGTCGCCACATGGGCGGGATCGTCGTTGTCCCCCACCGGCGCCAGTCCGATCGCCAACGCCAGGTCGGCCGGGCCGATGTAGATGCCATCCAGGCCGGGCGTCGTCACGATCTCCTCCAGGTTGTCGAGTCCCTGCCGGGTTTCGATCATGCCGATGCAGGCGACCTGTCGATTCGCTTCCGCGGCATAGCCCTCGCCGCTGTATAGCGCCGCACGAATGGGGCCGAAGGAGCGCTGCCCCTCGGGTGGGTAGCGGCAGGCCGAGACTGCTTTCAACGCTTCTTGCCGGTTGTTGATCATGGGCACGATGACGCCGTAGGCGCCGGCGTCCAGCACCTTCATGATCATGGCCGGGTGGTTCCAGGGCACGCGCACCAGCGGGATGACGCCGGTGGTGGACATGGCCGGCAGCATCTGTTTCAATTCGTGTTCGCCGATCATGCCGTGCTGCATATCGGCGCACAACCAATCGAACCCGAGGTGGGCCATGAGTTCGGCCGAATAGGCATTGCCGATGCTCAACCACCCGCCGATGGTCGGCCGTCCCTGCCGCCACGCTTCGAGCGCCTTGTTCGGTCTCACCGGGTCACCTCCTGGTTCATAAAATTCGATTCACGATGCGGCAGCACGACGAATGCTGACGACAGCATTTTTACGCTCGTGTTGTAACGCTTCTGGGCTGGTGTCGCGGTTCTTCGTCGGCCAGCCATCCATAGCAGAGCCGTATCGGCGAAGCAAGCCAAGTGGACCGACACCAGCGATTCTAACTGAATGCCATTGCTTAGGCCCGGCCCGGGGGTGTTGCACAATATCGCGCAATGAAATATGGATCTGAGATGTACGAATTCATCCCAGACATCCAACACCTCGTCGATCGACTGGCAGCACTGCCCCAGGCCGAACACGGCATCGAAGCGCAGGCATTGGCTCTGCTCGTCCCTCTGCAACAGGCATTGAAAACATGCAACACGCCCGCCGTGGCTCGGTATGAGGCCCGCCTTCGGACCTTCTGGCTGCAACGCGTGCCGTGGTGTTCGAGCCTGTCCAGGGAGCTCGAAAAAGTGTTGATCCAATTGGCAGAACTCAGTAGCGAGCCGCCCGGAAATCCCGTCGGCAGGCAACCCTTTTGAACGGCTGCCGCATCCCGACGGTCCATTCAGGCCCGCTTTGCGCCGCTCCCCATCTCTCCGCCCAGGCACCTATCCCCTTTTGCTGTTGATTTTTGAAGCTCACTCATGAAAAGAGTATTGACATAAGCTCTGTTTTTCTTTCTCGACCCGACGGTTCAAATGGAAACCATGCCAAGCTGCAAGCGATCGGAAACGAAAAATGCAAACACACCTCACCCGTCTCCCCTCGAGAACCAACATGCCGCGTGTCAACCGGAAGCACCATGGGCTTGGGTGTTCTATCTGCGTAACGGTGGTCCTCCTTATACCGTTTTTGTGCGGATCGATCGCTCTCGCCGGAATGCCGGATAAACCCACACTGCTTTCCGCAGCCGAACAGCGGGGCTTCAAACCATCCGTGGATGACCTCAAAAAGCTCACTCCAGTCATGTTGGCGGCCGACCGTTTCAAAGGCACAGCTCGCGTCGATTTCGAAAAAGCGCTCCTGATGTTTACCCGCGACCTGGGGCGGCAAAAGATGTGGGCATTGAATGAGGAATGGGGGCCCCCTGCACTTTCACAGTGGACCTGGATGCATTTTCTCGGGGCCGCCGTGCAGGTGACGAGCGGCCGACAGGGTGATTTCGGGCTGGTTGGATATTACAATCCTTACTGCGATGCCTTTCTCATCACTGCATGGGACCAGCGATCAGATATTCCCCAGATTGTCGATGCGGAAATGCTCATGGGCGATTGGGTGCGCAACGACAACGATACATTAGACCCGACCCCGCTCTGGCTCAGAGAAGAGATCCATCGTCCCCTGGCCCTGGGGTTGTCTGTGGCCGAATCCCTCATTTCCTTCGAACGCATGCTCGATGGGGCCACACCAAACGACTGGCGGATGAATCTCCCGATTCTGCAAAGCGAGGAGGCACTCCAATATCTCAACTATCCGGGCCTGGCCCTGATGCTCAACCAGCATCTCAGCGGCATCAATGCATTGCTCGATGCCGAGGATCCGGCCCTGGCTGCCTGCCGTCAGCTGGCCGGCCGGGTGCTCGCAGAGGCGGCCGCGGGGAGAATCGCCACGAGCCTCTCCACGGCCACCGACACCCTGCCCGACACGAAGACCGCCCTCTTAGGCACACCGCCCGAATGGTTCAAAGACCTCAAGATGACAGCCGCACGCACCGGACCTGACGGAGCCCTGATCTTCTTCTCTCCGGCCCGACGCACCACATCCAGCCTCGGTCTCTATTTCAGCGGCACACCTAAGCACTACACCCTGCGGCGCGTGGATCTGGTGGACTACCAGGCCTTCTACAACCGGCTCAAGTATTACCAATACGAGACCGCTAAAGGAGGTCGGCCATGAAGCGAAATCTTAAGAGGTGGTCCAAGCGCCTGGTTCTATCCGCTATCGGGCTGCTGGCCTCCGTAATGGCCGCCTCGGCCACCACGAATGATTTTAAATATCTGAGAGTTCCAGAACACTATGACGACGGAAAGGATAACATCGAGCATTTTGTTGACTTGATGGAGGGGTGCGGGCCGACTTTCAACGCAGCCGAGCCGATGGGCGAAAAAATGATTGCTCATTTAGGCAAACTGTCGATCAACCAGCGGGTCAAGCTGCTGCAAAACCTGGGATTGAACCAGAAACAGGCCCACGCCATTGCCTCCAACTTAGGTAAAAACATCAAAGACCTCACCAAAAAGCTGGGCAGGCTGGACCAGACGGCCACATTGTCCGAAGCCGCCGGCGCCCTCTCGGGCGGGGATATCGTGGGTGCCGGTCAGGCGGGCACCAATAGTCTATTTTCAGGCGCAGCGGCGGCAGGCGGCGCCTGGCTGGGGGCCAAAACCGGGGCGGCCGTCGGCGCCCTGGCCGGTCCGGCAGGAGCTGCCGTGGGCTGCAGCGTGGGAGCCGTTGGCGGCGCCGTGTTGAGCTCCTATCTCTATGACTGGCAGGGCAGGCCGATCGTCGACGATGTGGCTCAAATTGTTTCTGACGACATCAGCACCAAAGAGGAACAAACCGAAAAATTCAGGCGGCGTGTCCGCGTGGATATCGCGACGGTCTATCCCAACGGTGTGATCGTATCACCGGAGAACCCCCTGCCCCCACCCAGCGAAATTCACCGCCAGGCCCAGGAGATTCGCCGGCAGCGCCAAAATGACAGGGTAAACCGCCTCGCCGGCATCGACGAATGCCCGCACGACCCGCAAAAGACCAAGCCGGGCATCTGCGGTTGCGGCCTGGCGGACATCGACACCGACGGCGATCTGGTCCCGGACTGCATCGACGAGTGTCCCCATAACCCCAAGCGATATGAAACGGGCCCCAACGGCTGCGGCAACAAAGCGACGGTGCCCGCTGTCATCGGCAAAAAGTTAGATCAGGCGGTATCCGAAATCGCCGCGGCCGAATTGGCCCCTGCGGTCAGCGGCGGCGACCCGGCACCCGAAAAGAACCGGGCCTTCACCATCCAGTCCCAGAGCCCACCGGCCGGCGACCAGGTCGACGTCGGATCGCCGGTGCGCATCCGGGTGCACAGCGACTATAAACCGACCGTTCCCAATGTCATCGGCATGAAGGCTCAGGATGCAGCGGCGGCCATAACGGCGGCGGGCTTCGAACCGATTGTGATCCAAGACGCAACCGCGCCACGGGCCGACCTGAACGGCCGAGTCCAGGCTCAATCGCCGCCCCAAGGCCAAAAAGTCACCCTCACCGTATACAAGGACTTCAAGAATACAACAGCGACCGTCGACGATTGCACGGCGCTGCTCGATCGCTTTCTGGCGGCCATGTCGGCAGAGGATGAAACCCGGGCCAGGGAGGTTCTTTCCCATAGTCAAAACTGCAGTTTTTACGCCGAGGGATCGGCACAGGTGAAAAAGATGGTGTGCCTGAAAAACGCTGCGGCATTCCTGGAGGCAATGAAACAAGGCAACCACACGCTCGCGCGTGCACTCCTGGCAGCCAGCGGCGACTGCGACTTTCACGACCGATATGCCATGAAACTTGACTGCGACGAAAACCTCAACCAAATGTCGGCCGCATTGCAGGTCAACGACATCTCCCGCTACCGCGCGCTTCTGGATCTCAGCCGCAACTGCGGCTATTATGCCTCCCTGTCCGCGGCGCTGCAGGATGCAGAGCGCCAGGCCGCCGAGCAGCGCCAGCGCAACGAACAGCTGGCCCATACCCTCGGCCAGGTGCTTGGGGGCGTGCTGCGCGAAATGGCGTCGGGGTCAGGGGCTGGATCGGGGACGGGAAGCGGCACGGCTTCCGGCAGTTCGCGAAGAGGCCAGCCATCTGGACCGCCGGTGATCAAGCACGGCACCTGCAACGATGTGCGCAAGGCTGGAGCCAATCAGCCCGAACGCCACATCATGGATTTGGGTAGCGGGAGCGGTATGTTCGTATTCGAATACGAAACCTATACCGAAGAAGACCAGATCATCGTCTCGCAGGGCGGCAGCACCCTGTTCAACAGCGGCTGCGTGGGAACCAACGGACGAAAATCGGTCAGACTCAAAAAAGGCTTCCGTTCCGAGGTGACCGTGGATGTTCGCCCCAACTGCGCCGATGGGACCAATACGCAGTGGGAATTCATCGTGCATTGTCCCAATTGAGCGTCGGCCATCTCCTGAAACTCTTCTGGGATGGCAACGGTGGGATGCTTTTTTATCTCCATCCCAGCCGGCTCAGAGCTTCGCGTGCCTTCTCATATCCTTGTCCTGCGGCGAGGCGATACCAGCGAACGGCCTCATCCTGGTTTTGGTTCACGCCGAGCCCTGCTTCATACTTGGTTCCCAGCACGAACTGGGCCTGGGGATCGCCCTGGTCAGCGGCTTTTCGGTACCATTCAGCGGCAATTTTTGGATCGCTGGGCACCCCGCGCCCTTTGGCATACATGACCCCCATGTTGAATTGGGCCTCGCCATCGCCCTGCTCGGCAGCGTATCGATACCAACGCAGAGCCTCCTCCTCATCCCGGGCAACTCCCTTGCCCTTTTCATACAGAAAGCCAAGGGTTGCAGCGGATCGAATGTCCCCCTGATCGGCGGCCTTGCGAAACCATATCGCCGCCTCACCGAAATCCTGTGCCACACCATGGCCGTTATAGTATTTTCGGGCCAGGTTGGCTTGGGCGCTGGCATTCCCCGCCTCAGCCGCCTGTCGGTACCAGCGGATCGCTTCCTCATAGTCGACGGCCACACCCTGGCCGTAAAAATACATGAGTCCCAAACTGTTCTGGGCCTGGGGCAGCCCTTGATCGGCCGCTTTGCGGAACCACATCAGCGCCTGCGCATAATCCGGATCCACGCCGCGTCCCTCGCGATAGAGGCTCCCAAGGTTGTGCTGGGCCTTGGCAAAACCGAGATCCGCCGCCCGGCGATACCATTTCAGCGCTTCGGCCGGATCCGCAGACACGCCCTCTCCTCTGCTGTACATAAACCCGATGCTGTACTGCGCTTCGGCGGACCCCAAATCGGCCGCCTCACGGTAGGCCGCCAAGGCTTTACGGTAATCCCGTGAAACGCCGTTGCGGCCATAATAATAATTCTCACCGCGGTTGTACGCCTCGTCAGCCGCTTGAGGCTTTTCAACGAGCCTTCGGGGTTGGTCGCTATAGATGCTGACAAGTTGGCCGACCTGGGGCCGCGCCACGGCGCCGACCGGCTCCGCCTCGATCGTTTCGGCGCCGACAAAGGATACCTGCCATCTGCCTTCGAGCGGCACCACACCCGTGCCTGGCACGGCGAAGCCGATGGTCACAGGATCACCGACCTGGGGAATCAGCGCCTCTTCCAGTTGAACCTGCACCGCAAAGCCATTCACTGACGTTACCTTGCCTTTAAGCTCCGCCGCCGAGGCCTCTTGGTAAGAGGTCAACAACAGTACGAAAAAAAGAATCGGTATCCAGATGCGATCCGGCTTCATGGCAGCTCCTTTTTGTGGTCCGAATAGCCATTGACTTTGCCAGAATAATCCGGTTTGCTGGATTTCACAACAGTTTGAAAGCGAACGAAAAGCGGACCAGGCGGCGATGACGACAGTAACTGACGAGAGCATTATTTCGGCGGTCGATCGATATTTCGAAAATCCGGACATCGCCCGCAACCTGACCGCCCTGTGCCGACGCCTTCCCGTCGAGGCCCGGGTGGTGGTGGCCGGCGGCGCCATCCGGAACATCATCATCGATCTTGTCCATGGCAGCGCACCCCCCACGCCGGACATCGATATTTTCATCGGCGGGCTGCCGCGCGACTTTTCCCTGCCACACGCTCTGGCCGATCAACTCATCGAACATACCGATCTAAAAGGGTTTCGCTGGCATCCTGAGGGATCGCAACTGGCCTATGACTTGTGCCTTCTTCCAGATTTCGTGATCATCGAGGCCTGCCATCTCGAACCGACCATGGACAACCTGCTGAGCAGCATCGACTTCACGGTCAACGCCATTGTATTCGACGTGCGCGACCGCTCGTTGGCGGAAAACGGGTGTACGGCGGACATTCGAGCGCGGCGCATCGATTTCAACTGCCACGTGATTCCCAACAGGGAATTGATCGCCTATCGCGTCTTGCTGATGGGTCACAAGACCGGGTTCACCCTGTCCGAAACGGTGTTCGATTTCCTCAAGCATCGCCTCGAGTTGGACGCCGTGACCCATCTGCTGAAAATTATCAGGTCCAAACTGGATAAGGAGACGGCCGACACGGTCACGGCGGAATACGACGCCCTGTGCCGCTGCCGCGACTATGTAACGTATCTCGCCGGACTGGGCCGGTGAATTGAACTTGATCCGCACAAGGAGGCAAACGATGACGAAAAAAAACTTCCCCTGCCTGGCCGCGGCCGTGGCCGTCCTTTTGATTTCCGCATGCCAGAGCGCCTACTACTCGGTGTGGGAATCCCTGGGGAAAGAGAAGCGCCACTTGCTGCGCGATCAGATCGAAGCGGTCCAGGACGATCAAAAGGAGGCCTCCGAAGAGTTCAACGACGCCTTGACCAGCCTGAAAATGGTCTACCATTTCGACGGCGGCGACCTCGAAAAGATCTATAATCGGGTATCGGGCGATTACGAGGTCTGCCGGCAGCGCGCGGGGATGATCGATGAGCGCATCGCCAAGGTCGAGCGCATTTCGGACGACCTGTTCAAGGAGTGGCGCGCTGAAATCGACCAGATCCAGAACCCGAGCTTCAAGTCCAGGAGCGCCCAGAAACTCAAAGAAACCCAGGTCCGCTATGCCCGGCTGGAAAGTTCCATGCACGCCTCGCGCAAACGCATGACCCCGGTATTGACAAAACTCAACGACTACGTGCTGTATCTGAAACACAACCTGAATGCCCAGGCCATCGGCGCGTTGAAAGCGGAAATGAGCAGCATCGAGGCCGACATCGGGACATTGATTCAGGACATCAACCGCTCTGTCCAGGAAGCGGACGCCTTCCTGGCGCAACTGGAAGAGTAGTTCCGACGACATGCAACCAGTAGAAGAACAAACGTCAAACATGCGCACCCTCTTGCTTTCCGTGATCCGCTGGTTCGACTCCGAAGCCGGGGTGGCGGATATCCTGGAGGAGGAACAGAAGCGGATCGACTGGTTCAGGGTGCTTCCCCTGATCGGCCTGCACGCCGGATGCCTTCTGGTGTTCTGGGTGGGATGGTCGCCGACGGCCGTCGCGACCGCCGTGGCGCTCTACCTGGTTCGCATGTTCGCCATCACCGGGTTCTACCACCGGTACTTTTCGCACAAGGCCTTCAAGGTCAACCGTTTCTGGCAGTTCGTGTTCGCGGTCATCGGCAACATGTCTGTCCAGCGCGGCCCGTTGTGGTGGGCGGCCCACCACCGTCACCATCACCGCTTCACCGATCAGCCATCGGATGTACACTCACCGAAGCAGCATGGGTTCTGGTGGAGCCATATCGGCTGGCTCACCTCTAGATCCAACTTTCCCACCCGCTATAAATATGTCCAGGAGTGGGCCCGTTTCCCCGAACTGCGATGGATCAACCGATTCGACACGGTCATCCCCATCGCGCTGGCCGCGTTTCTTTTTCTGGCCGGCGCTTTTCTGAATAAGGTGGCCCCGGCCCTGGGCACCGACGGACCCCAGATGCTGGTGTGGGGATTTTTCATCTCCACCGTGGTGCTCCTGCACGCCACCTGTACCATCAACTCCCTGGACCACATGTTCGGTACGCGCCGGTTCGACACCAACGACACCAGCCGCAACAACGGCCTGCTGGCTCTGCTCACCCTGGGCGAGGGCTGGCACAACAACCATCACCACTATGCTGTCTCGGCCCGCCAGGGATTTCGATGGTGGGAACTGGACATCACCTACTACCTCCTGGTGATCCTGAGCTGGTTGGGCATCACTAGGGACCTTCGCCCCGTGCCGCCGAGCGTGCTCAAGGGATGAAAAGGACAGGCGAATGAAGATTGCAGTGATCGGTACGGGCATCTCGGGGCTCGTTGCGGCGTATCTGCTCAGCGAGGCCCACGATATCTCCGTATTCGAAGCCAACGACTACATCGGCGGGCATACCCATACCGTAGAGGTGCCATCCGCCGGCGGAACGGTAGCCGTGGATACGGGTTTCATCGTCTTCAATGCCAAGACCTACCCCAACTTCATCCGGCTCATGGAAAGGCTCGGTGTGCCCTGGCAGCCATCCAACATGAGTTTCAGCGTGCAATGTGAACGAACCGGGTTGATCTTCTCGCCGAGCACCTTCGCATCTCTCTTTGCCCAGCGCAAAAACCTGGTGCACCCCGCTTTCTACAGGATGCTGGCCGACGCCCTGCGATTTCGAAGCCGGGCCGCGGCGATTATGGAACAGGGCGACGACCGGACCACCCTGGCCGCCTACCTGAAGCGAGAGAAGTACAGCCGCGGCTTCATCGAGCACTTCATCGTGCCCATGGGCGCGGCCATATGGTCGGCCGACCCCCGACGATTCATGGATTTTCCGGCCCGCTATTTCATCACCTTTTTTCATCACCACGGCTTTCTCAACCTCCGCGACCAGCCCGAGTGGCGGACCATCAAAGGCGGTTCGAGCCGGTACATCGCACCCCTCACCCGCCCGTTCCGGGACAACATCTATCTGAACACCCCGGTTCGCAGCGTCCAGCGCCATTCAGACCACATCGAACTGACCACCGCGGATGACACCCGCCATCGCTTCGACCAGGTGGTCATCGCCGCCCACAGCGACCAGGCCCTTGGCATGCTGGTAGATGCATCTCCAGAGGAGACGGAGATTCTGGGCGCCATCGCCTACCAGGAAAACTTCACGGTGTTGCACCGCGACGTCTCCCTGATGCCCTCGCTGAGGGCCGCCTGGGCCAGCTGGAACTACCGCATTCCGCGCCAGGCGATGAACCGGGTGGCGTTGACCTACAACATGAACCTGCTGCAAAACCTTCCGCCCCACGATCCTTTCTGCGTCACCCTGAACATGGCCGGCGCCATCGATCCGGCCAAGAAGATAAAGGAGATCGTCTATCACCACCCCATCTACGACCCCGTCGGTCTGGCCGCCCGCAAGCGTCGCGAAGAGATCAGCGGCGTCAACCGCACCTGGTACTGCGGCGCCTACTGGGGCTATGGGTTCCACGAAGACGGTGTGAACAGTGCGTTGGCGGTCGCCCGACATTTTGGCTTGGATCTCGATTGAGACCTGGCCGACAATGCAAAGCCAGGATACATTTTCATCTGACAAAGCCCGCATAATATCTGGAAACGATGGAATCTCTCAGGTTTCATACTTCGGATGCGTATGGACCGGCGCCTCCTTGACGACTAACCTGAGCGCCTGCCAGTAGATGAGGAAGATCACCTTTGCCGTCATTGCCGGAAAAAGCAGCAGCGCCCGGGTGAGGTTGTCACGGGTCAAGGGCCGGCGTGCCAGGGAGAGGCTGGCATCGAAGATGCGCTTGTCGTTCCGGTAGTTGATCATGTGGACGCCGAGGCGTTCGCCGGGCAACCGGAAACGCCAGTCGTATTGAATGTCCATCTCCATGAAGGGGGACACGTGGAATTCCTTGGCAAAGCGATGGCGCCGCCATTCGACGGATGCATGACGGCTTTGATCCGCCGGAAGGATGTAGAGATGCTCTTCGCCCCAGGGCGTGTTGTGGATCTCGGTCACGATGGTCTCCACGGAGTGGTCGTGGACATCGTAACAGTAATAAAAGCTCACCGGATTGAAGCAGTGCCCGAAATAGCGCAGGTGGGTGAGCATGCGCACCGGCCCGGCCGGTCGGTGGCCGGTTGCGGCCTGGACCCGATCCCTGATCGCCTGGTCCAGGGGCACGCGGGGGTCGCCTGTGTGGTCGCGGCGCCGGAAGTAGGCCAGGTTCACCCCACGGCCCGACCAGAGGGGATGAATGCCCGAAAGGGCGTCGATGCGGGCCAGGTCGAGAAACACCAGAAAGAGCCGGTACTCGAAATGGTTCTCCACCGGGTGAAAGCGGCGGTGCCGGATGGTGCCTTCGTAGAGGGCGTGCAAGGGGGCTCGCGTGGGGTCCACCATGGTTCAGCTCCTTTCTCCGGCCGTCCGGCCGACCCACGGCATGCGGGCCAGCGGCTTGGTAAAGATCATTTGCACGCTGCCCAGGTATCGTTCTTCGAATCCGGCCTCGCAATAGTGCAGGTAGTAGATCCACATACGCTGAAATGCGTCGGAAAAGCCGAGGCCCTGCACCTGGTCGAGATTAAGGTGGAAATTGCCGCGCCAGCGGCGCAGGGTTTCGGCATAGTGGGGCGTCATGTCCTCCAGATCGAATAGGCGCAGGTCGGTACGCCTGGCCGCGGCGTTGCCGATGGCGGACACCGAAGGGATGCAGCTGCCCGGAAAGATATAGCGTTTGATGAAATCCACGCTCCGCTTGTGCGTCTCGAAGGCCCAGTCGGCGATGGTGATGGCCTGCAGCGCCATGCTGCCCTCGGGCCGCAGCAGTCGCGCGCACTGGGCCATGAACGTCTCCAGGTAGTGATGACCGACGGCCTCTATCATCTCGATGGAGACCAGCTTGTCGTATTGGCCCCGCAGAGCGCGGTAGTCCGATTTCAGCAGGGTGATCCGGTCGGCGACCCCGGCCGCTGCGATCCGTTCCCGGGCAAGCGCGTATTGCGCGTCGGAAATGGTGGTGGTGGTCACCCGGCAGCCGTAATGCTGCACGGCGTGCAAGGCGAAGCCGCCCCAGCCCGTACCGATTTCGAGCACATGGTCTTTTTCCGAGAGCTGCAGTTTCCGGCAGATCCGGTCGTACTTGGCGACGGATGCCTGGGCGAGGGTGGCGTCCGGGGTGTCGAAATAGCCGGCCGAATAGGTCAGGGTCTCATCGAGAAAAAGCCGGTAGAACTCGTTGCCCAGGTCGTAGTGGGCCACGATGTTCTTGCGGCTGCCGGAAACGGTGTTGCGCCGCATGAAGTGGAACAGTTGGTAAAATGGGCTGGCCAGCCGCGCCGGGCCGCTTTCCAGCTCCCGGAAAACCACCTGGTTGCGCAGCACGATGCGCACCAGGGCGGTCAGGTCGTCGCTCTCCCATTCGTGCCGCATATAGGCCTCGGCCGCGCCGATGCTGCCGCCGAAGACGATTCCCGTGTAGGCCCGCCGGTCGCGAATGCGCACTTCCGCTTCGAGTGGAAAGTCGTTCGCGGCGTGCCCGAAACAGCGGCGGACGTCGCCGTCGTAGACGCAGACCCGGCCGTTTTCCAATTTGGACAAGAGCCTGAACAAGATCTTTCGGGCCAGGCCCGCGGCCGGAACCGCTGCGGCCTGCACCGGCCAGCGCGTTTGGTAAGGCGTCAAGGTTTCGTTCATACGCACCCCCTGTGCGGTCGATGGGTCAGCAGATAGTGGGATACCAGCCATTCCCGTCCCCGGCGATATCCCCAGAGCTCGGCGCAGGCCATAAAAAAGATCCGCCAGCGCTGATACCACATGTCGGCATGTTCGCGACCATAGGTCGCCTCCAGGATGGGCATGACAAGGCTCTTGCCGGCATCCAGGTTGGCCAGCCAGGCTTCGGCCGTCTTCTGGTAGTGGCGTCCGTCCAGGCGCCAGTGGCGCTCCACCACGAGATCCTGCTGGAAATAGAGCAGCAGGTCGTCCGAGGGCATCATCCCGCCGGTGAAGAAGTGACGGCCCATCCAGTCGTCGTCGCTGGTGGTTTCATAGAGATACGCCGCATCGCGGTGGGTGAAGATGTGGATGAAGAGACGGCCGTCGGGTTTCAGCCAGCCGGCCATCCGGTCCAGCAACTTTTCCCAGTTGCGCATGTGCTCGAACATCTCCACCGAAACGATGCGATCGTAACGCCCCTGGGCTGTGAAATGATTCATGTCCGCGGTCACCACTTCCAAGTTGTCCAGGTTGCGCCGACGGGCCTGGGCAGTGATGAATTCGCGCTGGGAAGAAGCGTTGGAGACGGCCGTGATCCGGGCACGGTGAAAGCGCTCGGCAGCCCACAGGGAAAACGATCCCCATCCGCAGCCCAGCTCCAGGATTCGCTGGCCGTCCAACAGCTCGGCGCGCGCGGCGACCAGCTCGAGGGCCCGCGCCTCGGCCGCGTCCAGGCTGTCGACCCCATCAGGCCAATAACAGGCACTGTATTTAAGGTGTTTGCCCAGTACGTGCCTGAAAAAGTCCGGCGGCAATTCGTAGTGCTGCGTGTTGGCCACATCGGTCGCCAGCGCGATGGGGCTTTGCCGCATCGCTTGTATAAAACTTTGCTTACGGGACATCTGCCGTTCCGGACCGCCCTTGCCTTCTACGGCCAGGCGCTGGAAATCCAGAATTTTGATTCCCAGTCGGATCAGCGGATCGGGCAGCCGGCCCTGGTCCGCCAGGTCAATCAAGGTCTTCATGGGGATCCTCCGTTGGTCGTCGCTCCCGGGGCATCCAGGGAATGAAGGCGGACGTCCGTTCGATGTAGCGTCGATAGGCCGGCCGCTTTTCGATCAGTAGTTTTTCCGTCAGCGGCACGCCCGTCATTTTGAGAAGGACGAGGGTCAGGACCAGGGGGCTGATGATGCTCCAGCCATTCTCAACCTGGGATAACCCGACGACAAACACGCCCCACCATAGCAGGCATTCGCCAAAGTAATTGGGGTGGCGGCTGTAGCGCCAAAGGCCGCGGTCCATGACCCGACCCCGGTTGGCGGGATCGGATTTGAAGCGGGCCAACTGCCAGTCGCCCACGCTCTCGAAAACGAAACCCACAAGCCAGAGCCCTGCGCCGATGGCATCCAGGATGCCCAATCGAGACGGTTCGCTTGCGGCCATGCCGGCCTGAAGCGCCAGGGCGATGACCCAGAGAAACAGCGCCTGCAACAGGAACACCTTGAACAGGCTGGTCCACCAGAAAGCGGCGCCGCTCGATCGGCGCCATGCGGCATAGCGCGGATCTTCGCCTTTGCCGCGACTGCGCCAGGTCATGTATGCGGCCAGACGAACCCCCCAAACCGTTGTCAACCCGAGCAGCAGAGCCTGGCGCAGCGCATATCCGTCGGTCCGGGACCATGTGAGCCAGGCAATCATAACGAAACCAAGTCCCCAGAGTGCGTCCACGTGGGTCACATCCCGGCGGACGAGACTCACCACCCATCCCAGGCCCATCAAAAGCATCGCGGCCAACAAATTTTCCATATAGAACGATGCCAATATCATGTCGATCACCTCCTGAAGCTATCTGGCCGACGCCGAAGCGTCAGATCACGCACGCCATGCGGTCTCGGCACACCAGTACCCCGGGCCGGAGCGGATCCGCCGCCGCGCCGCCCGCCCGGACACGGTCGATGGCCGCGATCACTTCCCCATGGCGCTCGCCGCTGAGCGGATAACGCAGTGCGATGGCGATGGCCGCAACGTTGCAAAGCGAGGGAATAAGGGCGTAGAAAACCCGGATGGTCCACTCGACGGATGTGCCCTGGATCGCATTGGGCACGTATCCGGCCATACCCATGGCCGCCAGTCCGACCCCCACCCCCACGGCTGCGGTCATCTTTTTGGCCACGGACCAGAGGCCCATGTATTGGCCTTCACGACGCTGTCCGGTAATCAGCTCATCGTAATCGATCACGTCGGCCTGCAACGCCGACGGCAGGGCCAGCACGGCCCCAAACCCCACGCCGGAAACAACCACCAGCACCCCATAGGCGACCACGTCGCCCGGCCCGAGAAAAAAGATCATCAGAGAGACGATGGCATTCACACCCAGGGAGATCAACCAGGCGTGCTTCTTGCCGAGTCTACCGGCCACCCGCCGCCATAACGGCAGAAAAGCGATGCCAGTGACAAAAAAGAGAAGAAGAAACAGTTCCGCACCGGATGTCCGGAGCACGTACTGCACGTAATACAGGATCAGGGCCGCCGGCAGGTTGCTTCCCAATGCGCTGACGGTAAAGGCCGCCAGCAGGATCAGGAACGGCCGGTTGCGCCGCATGCCGCGCAGGCTCTCGGACAACCGAATCCGTGCGGCCTCAGTTAACTGCCTCCGCTCGCGCAGGCGATACACGCACCAGGCACAAGCACCTACCAAAGCCGGGGCATAGAGCAGGCCCATGATCAGAAAGGCCGTGCGCTCCTCTCCAGGACTACCATCCAACCCCCATGCCCATCTGACAATGGCCGGCGAGGCGGCGGCCACCAGCGTACCGCCGATGAGAAATCCGTCCCGCAGCATGAACAGCGTGGTCCGGTCATCGTAGTGTCGGCTCAGCTCCGGGCCTAATGACTCATAGGGGACGGCCGTTACGGTCCAGAACAAGAAAACCGCATAGATCCAGAAGGCAAACCAGACGGTGCTGGTCCGAGCCTCGGCGGCCATAGGGGGCCGGAACAAAAAGAAAACGCCAACGGCGAGCAGTACGGCACCGAAGAGGATGAAGGGCCGGCGCCGGCCCATGGCTGTGTGGATGCGATCCGACCACAAACCCATCATCGGATCCGTGATCGCGTCGAAAATGCGCACCCCGAAGAGCAGGAATCCCACCACGGCGATGTCCACCCCTACCACATCGGTATAGAACTTGGGAATGAACACATAGACCGGAATGCCCACCATGGCCAACGCAAAAGCGGGCATGGCGTATGCCAGTTTGAGGTTCATGGGGAGTACATTCTGGTCTGTCCGCATCGGGTATCTCCTGCCGCGTTCGATTCTGTTTGATCGTGTATCTTCAATTTGCATAGGAAGTTATGGAGCCCCCGCCACAAAGACAACCAGGTAAGACTCGGTGGTCAATGGCAGGATAAAACTACCCATAAGCGTTTTCTGTCATGCATGGGCGCGCTTCATCAGCCATAAGAATTTGAAAACGAGAAATCGAAGCCTATTTTGAGGAAGCAAGTTTGATGGATTCGTAAAAAGTTGTTGCCGGACGGCGCCGTAAAAGGTTCAAGATCAAGGCGCGCGAAATTCCGTGTCCTGAGGCGTACTTGTCGTACGCCGCAAGGACTACGGAATGAGCGCAACGCAGATATTGGACCTTTTACGGTGACGTCAAGTTTGACAAAATGGCAGCGATTCATCTGACAACCGAAAGGAGCTATACCCATGCCCGTCATCATCGTGAAAGCACGCGAAACCGAAATCGATACCCGAGAGAAAAAGAGCGCCCTCATCGAGGCCCTCTCCGATGCCTATGCCAGGGTCGCCGGCGACACGGAATACAAGGATCAGGCCATGGTCGTGATCGAAACGTTCCCGGACGAAAACTGGGGCCGCGGCGGGGGAAAGCCGCTACCTTGAGGGGTGCCCCCGCAGGGGAATCTCCTTCAGCCAGAAATTGATGAGCCATGCCCCGGCAACGACCACCAGGGCGACCAGAAAAACTTGAAATAAAGCCGCCTGAAGCGCCTGCCGAAGGCTCGTCATGGTTGCGTCGAAAAGGGCCGTGGCATGTGGCCCCAAATCGGAGAAGAGGTCGCGCAGCAGCTGACGGTGCTCGGCACTGACCAGCGCCTGGGGGGTTGCGGGCCAGCGCCGAAAGTCGTGGCGCGTCGATGATGCCCTGTAACGCCTTGGGAAGGTAATCACGGAAACCGGCGGTCAGGCGAAGGTTCATCACCGTCCCCAACACGGCAAGGCCGATGGCGCCGCCGAGGGAGCGGACAAAAGCGGTGGATGAGGTCGCCGCACCGAGAAACCTGTGAGAAACCGCATTCTGCACCGCGATGGTGTAGATCGGCAATGTCGCGCCCAGACCGATGCCGACGACCGAGATGTACATGACCGCACGGGCATACCCGGTGTTCATGTCCAAGCCTGCAAGCATCGCCAGCCCTGCAGCCATCAGTCCGAGTCCCAACATCCCCTGGATTTTGTAATGCCCGCCCATGCGCGAGAGCGACTGCCCAGAAAAAAAGCTGCCGAAGACCATGCCCAGCATCATGGGGGTTAAAAAGCTCCCGCTGATCGTGGCCGTGACCCCCAGCACCCCCTGGAAAAACAGGGGAATGAAAATAATGCTGCCGAACATGCCGAAACCGATGAGAAATGTGACGATCAACGATACCGCCACGATACGGTCCCGGAACATTGCCAGGGGCACGATAGGGGCCTTGCACCTGCTCTCGATCCATAAGAACCATACCACCATAGCCCCGGAAAAGCAGAACATGCCGAGGATGCGGACCGACCGCCAGGAATGGTCGCTCCACCAGGTCAGGGCGAGCATGGCCGGCACGATGGCCAGCGCCAGGGTCGTCATACCGGCCCAATCGATGCGACGGCGTTCACGCTTGGGCCGAACATTCGGAAAGTACAGCGCAAAAAGCGTAATGATGGTGACACAGAGCGGGATATTGATGAAAAAGACCCAGTGCCAGGAAAGCGTGTCGGTAATGTAACCGCCCAGGGTCGGTCCGATGATGGAGGACAGGCCATACACGGCGCTGCCGGTGCCGATGTATTTGCCGCGCTCGGCCGGCGGAAAGAGATCTCCGATCACCGCAAAACCGGTCGCCATCATGATGCCGGCGCCCAACCCCTTGGCGGCGCGGCTGACGATCAACTGCCACATGGTCTGGCTCAGGCCGCAGGCGATCGACGTGACCAGGAACAGGCTTAAACCGATCATGTAAAAGGGTTTGCGTCCATACGAATCGGTCAGGCTTCCGGTAATGGGCATGATCACCGCCGAGGAGATGATGTAGGCGGATGAGATCCAGGTGTAATGGCTGAAGCCCCCCAGATCGGCGATGATGCGCGGCATG
Organism: Desulfatitalea tepidiphila; assembly: GCF_001293685.1. Taxonomy (NCBI): domain Bacteria; kingdom Pseudomonadati; phylum Thermodesulfobacteriota; class Desulfobacteria; order Desulfobacterales; family Desulfosarcinaceae; genus Desulfatitalea; species Desulfatitalea tepidiphila. Next base: position 2,218,539 of record NZ_BCAG01000003.1, read on the forward strand.
GCGGTGCCGATGATGGTCTGATCCAGAGAGCCGAGAAACATGGCCAACAGCACCCCGGCAAAGGTCATCGCTTTCTTGCGGCGCGGCAGGACGTGAAGGCCGGAAGGGGCGGCATGAAAAGCATCGGAAGGCATGTGTTGTCTTTATTGATCCCTTGAATCCATGGTGAGATTCTTATTCAGCCCATTTCGCTATCCACGGCCCTTTTGCGAGCCATCGCAACCTTTTAAAAAGGCGTTGACGGAAAAGTCCCGGAGACGTAAACAAAGCAGGTTTACAGACGGTTACTGTTTATCCACTTTTAAGGGGTTTTTCATGAGAGTTCTGTCCGGCATTCAACCTTCCGGTTCACTGCACCTCGGCAACTACTTCGGCATGATGAAAAAGATGATCGAATACCAGGAGAGAGCCGATCTTTTCTGTTTCATCGCCAACTATCACGCCATGACCAGCCTGCGCAACGGCAAGATGCTCGCCCAGGGGACCCTCGAGGCGGCCGCCAACTTCCTGGCCATGGGCATGGACCCCGAAAAATCGACGTTCTGGGTGCAATCCGACCTGCCGGAAGTACAGGAACTCACCTGGGTGCTTTCCAATTTCACCCCCATGGGCTTGCTCGAGCGCTGCCACAGCTACAAGGACAAGGTCGCCAAGGGCATCGCGGCCAATCACGGCCTGTTCGCCTACCCGGTCCTGATGAGCGCCGACATTCTGATGTTCCAGAGCAACATCGTACCGGTGGGCAAGGACCAGAAACAGCATGTGGAGGTCACCCGGGACATCGCCATCCGGTTCAACAACGAATACGGCGAGGTTTTCACCCTGCCCGAGCCGGAAATCGACGAGGAGGTGGCCACCGTGCCCGGCCTCGACGGCCAGAAGATGAGCAAGAGCTACGGCAACACCATCGATCTGTTTCTCGACGACAAAGCGTTGCGCAAACAGATCATGCGCATCGTGACCGACGCCACGCCGGTGGCCGAACCCAAAGACCCGGACCGCTGCAATGTATTCCAGATCTATCGGCTTTTTCTCGACAAAGAGCAACAGGACGCCCTGCGCCGACGCTACCTGGCCGGCGGCATGGGCTACGCCGAGGTCAAGGAAGAGCTGTATGAGACCGTGCGCGCCTTTTTCGCGCCCTTCACGGAAAGACGTCGGGAGCTGATGGCCGACAGGGAGGGCATCCGCCGCACCCTGGCCCAGGGCGCCGAAAAGGCCCGCTACGTGGCCCGCAAAACCATGGGTAAGGTTAAAAAGAAGGTGGGGGTGATTTACTGAGTGTCCGTCCACAAACGGCCAATTGGCCCGATATCGGCGTTGCGCGAAAAATTCAATCCTCGGAATATCGACCATATGCCTGCGGTTAAATTTTTCGTGCGCCTTGATCTCGACCCAATTCGCCTGTTTGTGGACGGACACGACTGAGTATCGCCCTTTTTTCGATCGGACTTCTTGACACCGGACGACAAGCGTTTATCGTTTTTCTCAAGTGTGACAATTCCCCGTGTGAACATCTGCTGCTTCGGTAGCAGATAAATTCAGGACATACAAAAAAACGAACACCGTGTATCTCCATTTCTTTTTTTAACCGGTGATTTCAGACCGGTGCGAGCGTTCATTCCGGAAGGATCAGAAGCCCACCCTTCCCGCCTATCCCGCCTTATAGACATTGCCAACCCATCAATTTCAAAGGAGATTGGCCATGAATAAGTCCAAAACCACTGTCCGTGCGTTTATGCTGTTCGCTGCGCTTGCCGCGATCGGCGGCGGTCTCGCCATGTGGAAACATGCCGCCACCGAGGAGGCCAATGCCGCCACTGCCAGCCAAGCTGAGCCGATGGAGACGGTGATGGCGGCCGTCGCGAAACCGTTAGAGCACCGGCAGACCGCCACCGCCATCGGGACGGTTCTGGCGTTGCGCTCGATCACCTTGCGCAACGAACTTGCCGGCACCGTGCAAATAGTGATGCTCACACCCGGACAGATCGTCGAGCCAGGTGCTGTCCTGGTTAAACTCGACGTCTCCGTCGAACAGGCCGAGTTGAAAGCCCAGGAAGCCCAGGCCGCACTGGCGCGAACCACCCTCAGGCGCATGAAGCAGGCCCACCGGAATCGGGCCGCGTCCGAAATCGAAGTCGATCGCGCGGCCGCTGAACTGGACATCGCCCTGGCCCAGATCGCCCGCAACCAGGCGATCATCGCCCGCAAGACCATCCGCGCACCGTTTCGCGCGCGGGTGGGCCTGGCCGACGTGCACGTAGGCCAATATCTGAACGAAGGGACCCAATTGACCACGCTGCAAGGCGTGGACGACGCCGTGCATGTGGACTTCAGGGTGGCGCAGCAGGTAGCCGAGGGATTGACGGTCGATCAGTGGGTGGATGTGTTTCCCGCCAGTGACGCGCAGCCGACCAAAGCCAGGATCGTGGCCCTCGATGCGCGCATCGATCCCGAGACCCGCAATGCGATGGTGCGTGCCAGGATGGACGGCGCCGCCCAATCGCCGGCTCCGGGCGCCTCGGTGCGCATCCGGATTCCCATCGGCCCAACTCGAGAGGTCGTGGCCGTTCCGGTGAACGCCCTGCGCAAGGGGCCGGACGGGGACTTCGTGTTCATCATCGAGCCGGACCAGCACGGCCGGTTCCGCGCCCGGTTGCGGACGGTGCGAAGCGGGGCTGTGCAGGGCGACGAGATCGCGATCTACGAAGGGCTTTCCCCAGGGGACCGAATTGCGGCTGCGGGCTCGTTCAAGCTGCGCGAAAACACGCTCGTGGCGCTCGCCAACGGGAATGGTGAATAGAGGAGGTGATCTATGGAGACACCATCTGGGGAGACACCATCTGGGGAGACACCATCAGAGGCAAAAACAGGCAATCAGGATGTAACCCGGCGTTCTTTTACCGACCTCTTTATCAAACACCCGGTTCTGGCCGTGGTCGTCAACCTTGCGCTCGTCTTCGGCGGGTGGCGGGCGCTGACGGCCCTGCCGGTGCAGCAGTATCCGGACCTCCAGAGTTCCTCGGTCGTGATCACGACCGTATACACCGGCGCCAGCGCCGAGACCATCCGCGGTTTTCTCACCACCCCCATCGAACGGGTCGTGTCGGCGATCAGCGGTGTCGACCACATCGAGTCCTCCAGCCGCGCCGGCCTCAGCACGGTCACGGTGCGCCTTAAACTGAATCATGACAGCACGGCGGCGCTGGCGGAGGTGACCGCCCGACTGCAGCAGGTTCGATCCGAGCTGCCGGCCGAAGCAGAGCCGCCGGTGGTGGAGGTGCAGCGCGCCGACCGGCCGTATGCATCGTTCTATTTGAGCTTTACCTCCACCGAGCGAACTGTTCCGGCCATTACCGACTGGCTGACCCGCACGCTGCAACCGCAGCTTGCGACCCTGGCGGGTGTCCAGCGGGTCACCATCGAGGGCGGCCGCGCCATCGCCATGCGGGTCTGGATCGACCCCGAGCGCCTGGCCGCGCTCAACCTCTCCCCTGGTGATGTGCATGCGGCCTTGCAGCGCAACAACTACCTGGCGGCCGTGGGCCGGACTAAAGGCAACCTGGTGCAGGTCAACCTGCTGGCCAACACCGACCTGCGCTCTGCCGAGGAGTTCAGGGAGTTGATCGTGGCCGAGCGCAACGGCGCCATGGTGCGCCTGAGGGACGTGGCGCGGGTCGAACTGGGCGCCGAGGAAGCCGAAATGGTCGCCAAGTACAACACATCCAAGGCCGTCTACCTGGGCATCTGGCCCCTGGTCGGCTCCAACGAAATCGAGGTGGCCGAACGCCTGCGCGACGAGATGGCGCGCATCCGGATAACCCTGCCCAAGGACATCGACATGCGTCTGGTGTGGGACGGCACGATGTTCATGCGCGACGCGCTGGCGGAGATCACCAAGACCCTGGGCGAGACCATCCTGATCGTGGGCGTGGCCGTGTTCCTCTTCATGGGCTCGATACGCACGGCGCTGGTGCCGCTGTTCGCCATGCCCGTTTCGCTGGTCGGGGCCGCCCTGGTGATGCTGGCCTTCGGGTTCAGCCTGAACCTGTTGACCATCCTGGCCATCGTCCTCTCGGTAGGCCTGGTGGTCGACGATGCCATCGTGGTGGTGGAAAATGTCGAGCGCCACGTGCGCCTGGGCAAATCGCGGATCGAGGCCGCCCTGGTCGGGGCGCGCGAGCTGGTGGGTCCCATCCTGGCGATGACCATCACCTTGGCCGTGGTTTACGCTCCCATCGGATTTCAGGGGGGCCTGACCGGCTCGCTGTTCCTGGAATTTGCCATCACCCTGGCCGCAGCGGTCGTGGTGTCGGGCATCGTCGCCGTCACCCTGTCACCGGTGATGAGTTCCCGCTTCATCCACCCCCAGGGTCGGGAGGGCCGCCTGACCGCCCTGGTCAACCGCGGTTTCGCCCATGTGCAGCGTGTCTATGCATGGCTGCTCGACCGCGCCCTCGAGATGCGGTGGGCGATCGTCACGGCCGCCCTGCTGATCACGGCGGCCGCCGGGCCCCTGTACCAGCAATCCCAGCGAGAGCTGGCGCCCGTGGAGGACCAGAGCCACATCAGCCTCTTTCTCGAAGCCTCTCCCGATGCCAGTCTCGAAGCGGTGGATCGCGAATCGCTCGATGTGATCGGCAACATCACGGCCTTTCCCGAGGCGGATTTCATGTGGTCGTTGACCACCCCCTGGGGCGGCTTCGGCGGCATGGTCACCCGCAACTGGAAGGAACGTGAGCGCTCCACCGCCGAGATGTACGGCGATGTGTTCGCGACGGTGTCCCAGGTGCCCGGCCTGCGGGTGTTCCCGCGCCTCGACCCGCCCCTGCCCACGCCGGGCCAGTACGACGTCGAGCTCGTGCTCCAAAACGATGCGTCGACCGGGGAGCTGCTGGACACGGTGGCATCGGTGGTGAACGCCGGATGGCAGAGCGGCAAGTTTCTGTATGTCGATACGGATCTGAAAATCGACCTGCCCCAGGCGCACGTGGTCCTCGACCGTGAACGGCTCTCCGACCTCGGGCTCGATCTGGCCGGTGTGGGTCAGGAACTGGGCACACTGCTCGGCGGGGCTTACGTGAATCGTTTCAACTACTTCGATCGCAGTTACAAGGTGATCCCGCAAATCGGCGACGAGGACCGTGCCACACTCCAGCCGCTGCTCGATCTCAAGGTCAAGACCCCGAGCGGCGAGCTGGTACCGGTATCGACCTTCACCCGGATTGACACCGGCACGGCGCCGCGTGTGTTGAACCGTTTCCAGCAACGCAATGCGGCTCGGGTTTTCGGCGGCCTGCAGCCCGGTGTCACCAAGGAGGAGGGATTGCGGGTGCTCGAAGCCGCCGCGGCCGCAGTGGGCAGCCCCGGCATGTCTGTCGACTACGCGGGAGAATCCCGGCAGATCCGCCAGGAAGGCGAGGCGCTCACCGTCACCCTCGGGTTCGCCCTCGTGCTCATCTACATGGTGCTTTCCGCCCAGTTCCAGAGCTTCCGCGATCCCCTGATCGTGCTGCTGGGCTCGGTGCCGCTGGCCATATCGGGTGCGCTGGTGTTCACCTTCCTGGATCTGACCACCATCAATATCTACTCCCAGGTCGGCCTGATCACGCTGGTGGGACTGGTGGCCAAAAACGGCATCCTGATCGTGGAGTTCGCCAACCGGATGCAGGACCGCGGCCTCTCCAAGTCCGCCGCATTGCGCGAGGCGGCGTTGACGCGACTGCGACCGGTGATGATGACCTCGGCCGCCACGGTCTTCGGCCATCTGCCCCTGGTTCTGGTGTCCGGACCCGGCGCCGCCGCCCGCAACAGCATCGGGACGGTCCTTGTGGCCGGCATGTTTCTGGGGACGACGTTTACCCTGTTCATCGTGCCGGTGTTCTACTCCCTGATTGCGGCCGGACACCGGCGGGAACGGGTAGCGGAACAGCCCATCGACAGTTTTCGCCCGGTGGCGGTGCCCGTCGGTGCGGATACCGACGTACGGGAACGGCGCCGGACGCATGGGGGCCTTGCCGGTACTGCCGCCCGTGTCGGTGACGGCCACACTGACGTCATCCACCTGCCGGTGCAGGGCCGGGGGGTTCACGCCGGCCGACCGTTGCACCAGGTGTCGGGCCACCGGAACTGGCGGGCGCGCATGAAGCGGTGGCTGGTCTCACATCTCTCATTGTTCATCTTGCTGACCGGCTGCACGCTGGGGCCGGACTACCGGCGTCCGGATGTGCCTGCCCCCGACGGGTGGCGGCAGGGCAAGGCCGAGGCGGCCTCGCTGGCCGACCTCACCTGGTGGGAACTGTTCAAGGACGAAGAGCTTCGCCGGCTGGTGAGGATTGCGCTGGACGCCAACAAGGACCTAGGGATCGCTGTAGCGCGGGTGGATCAGGCGCGCGCCCAACTGGGCATTGTCCGGGCGGCGCAGCTGCCGGGAATCAACGCCGGCGCCGGCGCTACTACCAACAGGTTCTCGGAAAATGTATCTTTGCAGGGTCAGGGCGGAGAAATGGAGTTGCTGTCCACGACAGTGGATCTGACCTTTGAAATCGACATCTGGGGACGGCTCCGGCGGGCCAGCGAGGCCGCCCGGGCGGAACTCCTGGCCAGCGAAGAGGCCCGGCATACGGTGGTGATGACCCTCGTCAGCGACGTCGCCGCCACCTATCTCCAACTCCGCCAGCTCGATCTGGAACTCGAAACCACCCGACGCAGCGTCGCATCACGCCGGGACTCCATGGATATCGTGCGTGAGCGCCTGGCGGCCGGTCTGACCTCTCCGCTCGATCTGCGCCAGGCCGAGGCCGCGCTGGCGGGCACGAGCGCCCAGATTCCTGAACTGGAACGCCGGATCGCGCAGACGGAAAACCGGCTCAGCCTTCTGCTCGGCCGTTATCCGGGCGGCATCGACCGCGGCCGGCCCCTCATCGGGCAGATTGCGCCGCCCGCCGTTCCGGCCGGGTTACCTTCGGTGCTCCTCGAACGCCGTCCCGACCTCCGCCAGGCCGAAGCCGGGCTCGTGGCCGCCAACGCGCGCATCGGCGTGGCCAAGGCGGCTTTTTTCCCCCGAATCTCCCTGACCGGATATTTCGGGGTGGAGAGTGAGTCGCTCTCGAATCTTTTCGAGGGGCCGTCGCGCATCTGGCGGTTCGGCCCGAGCATCACCCTGCCGATCTTCACAGCGGGCCGCAACCAGGCCACCCTCGAACTGGCCGAAGCCCGACAGCGGGAAAGCCTGCTGCACTACGAGCAGGCCATCCAGCAAGCCTTCCGGGAAGCGGAAGACGCCCTCATCGCCCACCGCAAGGCCCGGGACGCACTGACCGAGCGGCACGCCGCGGTCCAGGCCTCACGGGAAGCCCTGGGCATCGCTGAGTATCGTTACGCGAGCGGCCTTTCCAACTATCTCAACGTCCTGGACGCCCAGCGCACCCTGCTCGCCGAGGAGGTGGCCGAAAGCCGGACGCTGCTGGACCAGGTCGTGGCCGTGGTGCAACTCTACCGCGCGTTGGGCGGCGGCTGGGAAGACGAACAGGTCGATACACGGTCATCGGCCGGTCGACGACCGATTTCTATGCAAGCTGACGCAAGGAGGTAAGAATGAAAAAAATGCAATTTTCCAACCTCATCGATGCTCCGAAGGAGAGAGTCTGGCAGACCATGCTTGACCCGGAAGGCTTTAAGATCTGGACCACACCGTTCTGCGATGGTTCCTATTTTGAAGGTTCCTGGAACAAAGGCGAGAAAATCCGGTTTCTGACACCCGATGGCAATGGCATGACTTCCATAATCGCCGAAAACAAGCCATTTGAATTCATATCGATCCAACATCTCGGCATGATCAAGGACAGCATGGAGGCTCGGGACGGTCCGGATAGTCAAACCTGGGTGAACATGTTTGAAAATTACACCTTCAGTGAACGCGATGGCGCGACTGAAGTGATAGTGGACATGGATGTACCGCCGGAGTATGAGGAATTTATGAATCGTACCTGGCCAGAGGCATTGGCCAGGCTGAAAGAAATCTGCGAGAAGTAGGGCCGTCACAAACGGCATTGCGGCGCATCCGAGCACCGCGAGCAAGGCGTGCCAGGGCCCTGTTCACTCCCGATGCACGTGAACAGGGCCCTGCGACGATTATGCCACCTGCACGCCACGTTCCTTGAGATAGGCCTTGAGCTCTCCGATTCCGATGATGTTGAAATGGAACACCGAGGCGGCCAGCAGAATGGTGGCCCCTGCCTGCACGGCGTCGTAGAAATGTTCGAGTTTGCCCGCGCCGCCCGAGGCCACCACCTCGGCTGAGGTCGCCTCCTTGATCTTGCGGATCAGGGGCAAATCGTAACCGGTTTTCACACCGTCGGTGGTCTTGCTGGTGGGCAGAATGGTGGCCACGCCATAGCCGTCGACCCGCTTGGCCCACTCCACGGCGTCGGCGCCGGTGGGCGTGCGGCCGCCGTCGATGTACACTTCATGGCCCGAGGGCATGGCGGCATTGACCGAGGCGTCGATGGCCACGGTGACCCGATCCGGTCCAAATTCGGCCACCATCTCCTTGATGATCTCCGGCTTTCGGAAGGCGGCGCTGCTGGTGGATATCTTGTCTGCGCCGGCTTTCAGAACGGCCGCCGCCGAGGCCACGTCATTGATGCCGCCGCCGACCGTAAACGGCACGGTGGCCGCATCGGCCACCTTCCTGACCACATCCAGCATGGTGGCACGGCCCTCGACCGTGGCGGTGATGTCGAGCAGTGCGATTTCGTCCGCACCGGCCTGGCAGTAGGCCAGGCAGCATGCCACCGGATCACCGGCATCGCGGATGTTGACGAATTGGACGCCCTTGACCACCCGTCCGTTCTGCATGTCCAGGCAGGGCATGATTTTGACCGTCATTGCCATATCTCCTTTCATTGAAAGCGATTTTGCTGCTGGGTTCGTTCCGGATGTCTACACCGCCTCTATGGTGGACGGCGGCTTGCTCGTGACGTTATACGTGACGCTCACCACGCCGGGCACCTCCGTGGTGATCCGATCCGCCATTTTGCGGAGCAACTCGAAAGAGAGCCGGGTCGGCGAGGCCGTCACGGCGTCCTGGCTGTCCCAGCAGCGGATTTCGATCTGAAAACCATACTGCCGCTTGCCGTCGCGCATGCCGGTGACCCGGTCCCCGTGCAGGATGGCCATGTACTGGAAGGCGTCGACGGCTTCGAGTTCCTCTTCGACCACGACCGTGGCCTTGCGGACCAGCTCGATCCGTTCCGGCGTCGCCTCGCCGATCACCCGTGCGGCCAGGGCCGGGCCGGGAAACGGCGGCCGATGGTACATTTCTTTCGGCATGCCCAGGGTCTTGCCGATCGTCCGGACCCCTGTCTTGCGCAGTTGAATCAACGGCTCGATGACGGTGTAGCCATAGGCGGCTTGGGTATCGATGCCCAACTGGGCCAGGATGTTATGCTGGCGTTTGATGCCGGCCACGGTCTCTTCCACATCCGTGAAGATGGTGCCCTGAAGCAGGAACGGCGCGCCGCTTTCCCTGACCAGCCGGCCGAAAACGGTTTTGTAAAAGGTGTCGGTGATGGCCTGGCGCTTCTCTTCCGGATCCGCCTTGCCCTCGAGGGCCGAAAAAAACGCCTGGCGGGCATCCACCCGTTGGACGGGCACCCCCAATGCTTTCATGGCCGATACGACGGCCTCCGGCTCGCCTTGGCGCATGAGGCCGTTGTCGATAAAGTACGTGAGCAGCCGGTCTCCCAACGCCCGATGGGCCAGCATGGTGGTCACCGACGAATCCACGCCCCCCGACAGGGCGTTGACCGCCCTGGCGTCCCCGACCTGCTCGGAAACAAGGCGGCACTGCTCGTCGATAAAGGCCTGGGGATCCAGATCTTTCAACAGGATTTCCTGGATGGTCATGATGCAATCTCCTTGTCCCTTGTTCATGGTGATGCGCGTCGACCGGCGGGACGCAACCTGTTCCTCGCCCGTCGATGCCGGATGATCGGTTTCAGCCCAGCCGTTCGGCCAGCAAGGCCTTGAGCACCTTGGGATTGGCCTTACCCTGGGAGGCCTTCATGGCCTGCCCCATGAGGAATCCCAACACCTTGGGGTTGCCGTTGCGATAGTCGGCCACATCGGCGGCGTGGTCCGCCAGCACTCCATCGACCAACGTCTCCAGGTCGCCGGTTGCGGAGAGCTGGCGGAAACCGCCATTCTGTATGATCTCTTCCAGGGCGGCCGGGCTGTCCAGCAGCTGCACCAGTATCTCCCGGGCGGATTGGGTGTTGATGATCTCCTTCTCCAATGTGTCCAGCAAGCCGGCGAAACGCTCGGTCGTCAGATGGGTTTGGCCGATACCCTGGTTGCGATCCCGCAGCGCCGGGATCAGTTGCGAAACGATCCAGCCGGCCGTTTTCCGCGGCGGCAAATCCTGTGCGACGACGGATTCGAAAAATTCCGACAGATCGCGCTCGGCGCTCATGGCCGCGGCTTCGTCCGGCGTCAGGCCGTAGGTTTCCATGAAACGCGCGGATTTGCGGGCGGGCATCTCGGGCAGCCGGCCTCGGATGCCTTCCAGCCAGGCATCGGTCACCACGATGGGCGCCACCGAAGGGTCCGGGACGCAGGGCCCCTCGAACTTGGCCCGCATGGGTGCGGTCACGCGCCGCTCCGGGTCCCACAAACGGGTATGCAGGACGATGGGTTCGCCCTTTTCCAGGCACTCGGTCTGGCGGACGATTTCGTAGGCAATGGCATCGCCCACGTTGTGGATGGAGTTCATGTTCTTGACCTCCACCTTGGTGTTCAACCCCTCGGTGCCGGCCGGCCGCAGGGAGATGTTGGCATCCACCCGCAGGGTGCCCTGCTCGAGACTGCATTCGGCGCTTCCTGTATAGCGCAACTGGGCCCGCAAGGCTTTGACATATTCCATGGCGTCGTGGGGGGTGCGCATGTCCGGCTCGCTGACAATCTCGATGAGCGGGGTGCCGGCGCGGTTGAAATCCACCAGGCTGATCGGGGTGCGGCCTTCCGTTTCATGCACCAGCTTGGCCACATCCTCTTCCAGGTGGATATGGTGGATGCGGAGCCGCTTCAGACCACCGTCCGCCCCCACGATGTCCACCCAACCATTGCGCGCCAAGGGTTTATGGTGCTGGGAAAGCTGGTATCCCTTGGGCAGATCGGGGTAGTAATAGACCTTCTGGTCGAAGGCGCTTTCGTTCTGGATGGTGCAGTTCAGGGCCAGGCAGGCCAGCACGGCCTTTTCCAAGGCCTCCTGGCTCAATCGGGGCAGCGACCCAGGCAGCCAGAGACAAACCGGACAGACATTGCGGTTGGGCGCATCACCGGGCCGGTTGGGGCAATCGCAGAACAATTTGGTGGCGGCGTTGAGTTGTACGTGGATTTCGAGACCAATGACGGCTTCGTATGTCATGTTAGCGTCCCTCCCGTGCCGCTGACGACAGGTGCTGACCGATGGCGAGCAGCCGGCCGTCGTCCAGCCGCCGGCCGATGAGTTGCAGGCCCGTATCCCGATCCGCGGCCACTCCCGGGTTCGGCACCTGCAGGGCCGGATGGCCGGTGACGCTGGCCGGCAGGGTCAGTGCAAAGACCGCATAGGTCGCTTGGATCGTGGCCGCCTGCGCCGGATCTGAAGCCGGGCGCCGGGTGGGCAAGACGAGGATGTCCACCTTCCCGAGCAGATCGTCGACCGCCCGCACCAACCGGCAGCGGAGACGGCAGGCGTTCTCAAAGGCAAGGTAACGTTCGAACTGGAAATAGGCGCCTTGGAAAAGAAAAGGTTTGAGCAGCGGCCCGAAGCTTTCCGCCCGGGTGTTCAGGTACATGTCGTTCCAGTTTTTGCCGACCGCACTGCGGTGACCGTAACGCACGCCGTCGAATTTTCCTGCACTTGAAGAGGCCTCCACTGCGGCGATCAGGTGGTGCACATCCTTAAATAGCCCGTAATCGGCCAGGTTGACCGTCTGGATGGTGACGCCGGCGGTCTCGAGACACGCCGTACCCGCATCGAAGGCGAGGCGTTCCTCCGGATCGAGGCTGCTCAAGCTCTCTTCGATGACCCCGGCCGTCAATGATTCTGTGCCGGACGGCGGCGCCGCGCTGAAACCGGCCGTGCAATCGTCGGGCATGGAGGGGTCGTCGGGGTCTGCGCCGGCCATGACCGCCAGAATTTCTGCGATCATGCGAGGATCTGCAGCGGCCAGGCCGATACTCTCCATGGAAGGCACCAGGCCGGCCAGGCCGTGCCGCGAGACGAGGCCGTGGGTGGGTTTCAGGCCGAAAAGACCGGAACCGGCAGCGGCCAGACGGACCTCGCCCATGGTGTCGGTGATCAGGGCCACGTCTGCGTGGCCGTCGACGAGGGTCCGGGCCGATGTGTCGCCGGCCAGTCCGAAACCCAATTCGGCCATGCGCGAACTGCCGCTCAACACGGCGCCGGCCTTGACCAGGCGGGCGACGACCGTGGCATCCTGCAGGGCGGTATAGCCGGACAAGGCGCGCGAACCGGCCTCGCAAGGCCATCCCCGCACCGCCAGATTGGGTTGTACCGCCACCCGCAGGTCCGCGAGTGTTCCCTCCGGGGTGATTCGGGATGGTGACGCGTTACTGTAAGTGTAAACCTCGTGCATCCGTATGACCTCTCAATCCAGGACGGCGGCCGTCTTGAAGAAACCGCCTTTTTCTGCGGGTGCGTTTTTAAACAGCTCGCCGTTTTCCGACAGGGAATGGATACGTGCCTCGCGGCCTTCCCGGAACCGGTTGGATACGGCCGCGACCCGGAAGAGCGGCGCATCCTGCGGGGAGGCCTGCCGATTGACCCGGTCGGCACAGGCGGCGGCCTGTGCCAGTGCATCGGCGATGGCCGGCCGTTCCGGGTCGCCGATGCCGATGCGCGACACCCACGATAAGGTCTCGATCTGGTCCTTCTTCGCATGGGCGCCGGGCAGCGGGCGGTCCCCCCCCAGATCGAGCAGGCCCAACTCCTCCAACTGCGCGGAGGCCACCGTCGATGGGGCCTGGGTCAGGGGGCAAAAGGCGCTGCGATTCTTGGGAAAGGCGATCACCTCGCGGATCGAGGCGGCGCCCAGAATCATGGCCACGACCCGGTCGATGCCCAGGGCGATGCCACCGTGCGGCGGGGCGCCGAATTCCAGCGCCTTGAGGAAGAAACCGAATTTTTCAGCCACCTCCTGCTCACCCAGCCCTAGGGCCTGCAAAATGCGCTGTTGCAGGCCGCGATCGTTGATGCGGATGCTGCCGCCCCCCAGCTCTTCGCCGTTCATCACCAGATCGTAGGCGCGCGAGCGCAGGGCAAGCAATTCGTCTATGTTTCCGGGATCGAAATCGGTCCGGTCCGGCATGGTAAACGGGTGGTGGCTGGACGTAACGCCCTCGTCCGCGGCCTCGAACAGGGGAAAATCGGTGACCCACAGCGGGTAATAGACGCCTTGGGGAATCATATCCAAACGGTGGGCCAGGTGCAGGCGCAACTGCCCCAAGGCCGTGCAGACCAGGGACCAGGAGGGATCGGCGATCATGAGAATGACGTCTCCCGGCTTGGCGTCGAAGCGTTCGAGAATCCCCATGCGCTCCGCTTCGCTGAAGAACTGCACGATATTGGATTCCAGTCCGCCGTCCATCACCCGCATCCAGGTCATGCCCTTGGCCCCGAATCCCGGCACGATCTCCTTGGCATATTCGTTCTGCAGCACATTCTTGCTCAACCGTTCGGACGCGCCTTGGACGTTGATCCCCTTGATGCAGCCGCCGCGTTCGAGAATCTGTTTGAAAATACCGTAGCGGGTTTGGGTGAAGAGATCGGTGGCGTCCTGGAAAGTCATGCCGAAGCGCAGGTCGGGGCGGTCCGAACCGCTGCTGTTCATGGCATCCTGCCAGGTCATGCGGGGAAAGGGACGCGACAGGTCGATACCGCCGATCTTGAACATGCGGGCGGTGAGCTCCTCGAAAAGCGTGTAGAGGTACGCCTCGTCGATGAACGAGGCCTCCAGGTCCAGCTGGGTGAATTCCGGCTGCCGGTTGGGCCGCAGATCCTCGTCCCGGAAACAGCGCACGATCTGGAAATAGCGCTCCATGCCGCCCACCATGAGCAGTTGTTTGAATAACTGCGGCGATTGGGGCAGTGCGTAGAAATTCTTTGGAAAATGGCGGCTGGGCACGAGATAGTCCCTGGCCCCCTCGGGGGTGCTCCGGGTCAGCATGGGGGTTTCCACCTCGACAAACCCCTGCTCGTCCAGAAAATCTCGTATGGACTTGACGATGCGATGACGCCGGATCAAGTGCTCCTGCATGTTGGGACGCCGCAAATCCAGGTAGCGGTATTGCAGCCGCAAATCCTCTCCCACCGTCTCTTCGCGCTTGACGGCGGCGCCGGCAGTCATGGATTTTTCCGAGATCTGAAACGGAAGGGCAGCGCACCGGCCGAGAATATCCAGGTCCGCGGCCACCACCTCGATGCCACCGGTGGCGATGCCGGGATTGTCGGTGCCTTCGGCCCGCTCGATCACCCGGCCGGTGACCTGCACGCAGAATTCGCTTTTCAGCTCGGCGGCCTTGTCGCAAACCGCCTGGGGCGTGCTTTCGGGGGTAAATACGACCTGCACGATACCGCTGCGGTCGCGCAGGTGAATGAAGAGAACCTCTCCGTGATCCCGGAGGGCGTCCACCCAGCCGGCCAGGGTGACCTCTTTCCCGGCATCGGCCAGACGCAGCTCTCCACAGCTGGATCGGTCATGGTGTGGCATCGTCGCCGCCTTTCTTTGGTGACAGTTGACCCCATTGTCATGGTCGGCCCTGCGGCCGTCCCGTCCCAAAAAACGTCGGGACGTTACCATCGCGCTCCGGGCGGGTCAACGCAATTATCGACATACCAGCGGATCTAACTGAATGCGATTCATTAAACCCGGCGAGGATAGGACAGGTAGCCGATGCCACACGCCAAGCGGTCAAGTGCCGGTAAAATGCACGGCGGGCGGCCCAGAAACTCGCTGCGCTCAAACAGTCTGGGTCACTTGTCCGCCGTTTGCATTCAACCGGCACTAGCGACCGCAGGCGTATGTGGCCCTGGCCACCTGCCCTATCCTCGCCTGCCATGCCCATTGCCCTGCGTTTTTTTATCAAACAACCTCTGAAAATTACCCTTCAAGGTGAATCACGTTGAGTGAGAGTTGCTGGCGACATATGCCGAAGAGGGTATGAATTGATCAGGTGTGCAGGATCCGTTCGGAGGCCGCCGCACAATCGCGGGTTCCCGTCAACACCATAGCCGACTGCAACTCCGATGCGATCTGCTTCAGATATGTCTCGACCCCCGCTTTGCCGCCGCCGATGGCGGCCACGCTGATCGGACGGCCGATCATCACGGCATCGGCGCCCAGGGCCAACATTTTGAGGACATCGGCGCCGCTGCGCACGCCGCCGTCGGCGAGGATAGCGATCCTGCCTTTCACCGCCGCCGCGATGTCAGGCAGAACCTCGGCCGTGCCGGGCGTGTGGTCCAGCACCCGGCCGCCATGGTTGGAGACCACGATGGCGTGGGCGCCCGCGTCCACCGCCAGGCGGGCCTCGTCCGGGGTCATGATGCCTTTCAAAATGAACTTGACCGGCAGGTTCTCGATGATGCAGCGCAACGCATCCGCGGGTTTGGGCGATACCGGCCGTCCCATGAGCTTGAGTGTGATCAGGCCGGCGGCATCCACATCCATGCCGATGATGTCGGCCCCTGCAGCCAGAGCCTTATCCACTTTAAGTTGCCACTCGGCCGCTTCCCAGGGCTTGATAAAAGGGATACCCGCCCCTGCCAGGGATTCGATGGCCGCATAGCCGGCTTCGTGAATGAAGTCCGGCACGCCGTCGCCCACGCAGCCGAGCGTACCGGCCGCCACGCACCCGGACAACACCGCCTCGATGTACGCATCTTCTGAAATGGCACCGCCCATGTTAAAGGAGACCCCGCCGATGGGTGCGGCCAGGACCGGCAAACGCAACTTTTTGCCCAACAGCTCGAGGTCGGTGCGCGGATCGGCGACATTGTGCAATACGCGCATGTTCAAGCGCCGCCTGGCGAGGGCCGCCACATTGGCGGTAAACGCGCCGCCCGTTCCAATGCCGCCCATACCGGGCACTTCACCGGCGCAGGCGCGGCCGTCGCAGACCGGGCAAACCCGGCAAAAGCCCTTCATTCGTTCCCTGGCGGTTTGACGAATCTCCTTCATAATTAAGTCGACTCCTTCCGTAATTAGGTTGGGCATCCAATGCACGATGGATTCGTAGAAAATTTCCCCCGACGGTGCCGTCAATCAGCAATTCTAACTGAATGTGATTCACCTGGAAGGGCTCACCCTCCAAAAGTTTTTGACAAAAAAGTCGCATGGCAACGCAGATGGCAGGCGTGCGTGGGGCAGGTGGCCAGGGCCACGTGAGCCTGCGGTCTTAGAGCCAGTTAAATGCAGACGGCGGACAAGTGGCCCAGACTGTTTGAGCGCAGCGAGTTTCTGGGCCGCCCGCCGTGCATTTTACTGGCTCTTGACCGCTTGGCGTGTGGCATCGGCCACCTGCCCCACCCACGCCGGGTTAAATGAATCGCGTTCAGTTAGAATCCCTGGCCGTCAATCCATTGTTTTGACAAAACCCGATCCCACGTCTATACAAGCTATCTCAAAAAATGAATTCTGGTTCAAGATCATGGCGGCGCCAATGGAAAAAACAATCCAAAGGCACTGCCCGGAAATCACTATGGCACGCGGAGACCAACTCAGCCGGCAGTGGAAAATCATCCAGAGCCTGATCGCATCGGCCAGGGGCAAGTCGGCCGGCGAACTGGCCGGCGACCTCGATTGCCACTCCCGGACGATCTATCGCGATCTCGAGGCCTTGCAGCAGGCCGGTTTCCCGCTGTTCACCGAACAGGAAGGCGGAAAAACCTACTGGTCGATCCTTGATGCGGGAAAGCACCAGATGCCCCTGCCGCTGAGCCTGACCGAATTGATGGCGCTCTATTTCAGCCGCGACATGCTCCAGGTGCTGCGCGGCACGGTCATCCACGAGTCGCTGGAGACCCTGCTGGAGAAGGTGAAGGCCACCTTGCCGCCGGCCTACACCCAATATCTCGATGCTTTGGGACAAACCGTCGAAATCGGGTTCAAAGCGTACAAACCCTATGACGGCATCGAAGCGCGGCTCGACCAGGTCAGGAGCGCCATCCGTGAACAGCGCTGCGTCGATATCGACTACTTCAGCATGAGCCGCGGCGTCGCGACCCATCGTCGCGTGGCCCCTTACCGGCTGTGGTTCCACCAGGACACCTTCTACCTGATCGGTTTTTGCCACTTCCGGCAGGCGGTCCGGTTGTTCGCACTGGACCGGGTGGAGCGGTTGGAGGTTGCGGAAGAGACCTTCCAGGCACCGTCCGACTTCGACGCCAATGCCTTCATGCAGGCCAGTTTCGGAGTGTTTCAGGGAGAAGCGGTCCGGGTGCGCATCCGTTTCGATTCGACGGCGGCCGGATACATCCGGGAAAAGATCTGGCACCCGACCCAGGAATTGACGGAGGAAACCGACGGCGGCGTCATTTTCGGCGCCGAGGTGGCCGGCATCGATGAAATAAAATACTGGGTGCTCAAGTGGGGGGCGGCGGCCACGGTGTTATCGCCCAGCCACCTGCGCCTTGCGGTGGCCGAGGAAATCCGCGCCATGGCCGGAAATTATTCTTCGTAGCGGGAGGAATCTTTCATGACGATCGCATCCAAGCTCCCTGATGTGGGCATCACCATCTTCACGGTCATGTCCAAGCTGGCCGCCGACCACGGGGCCATCAACCTATCCCAGGGCTTTCCCGATTTCGATGCGCCGGCCGAACTGATCGAAAGGGTCGGCCACCACATGCGCAGCGGCATGAACCAGTATGCGCCCATGCAGGGGGTGCCGGCCCTGCGGCAGCGCATCGCCGAGAAGATCAAGGCACTTTACGATTGCGATGTCGATCCCGACACCTGGATCACCATCACCTCCGGGGCCACCGAAGCCCTGTTCGCCGCCATTTCGGCAGTGGTCCGCCCCGGCGACGAAGTGATCGTGGTCGAGCCGGCCTACGACGCCTACGTGCCCGTCATCCAGCTCAACGGCGGAGTGCCGGTCTTCATCCCTCTTAGCTTCCCGGATTATACGGTGGATTGGGATCGCCTGCGGGACGCCCTGACCGCGCGCACCCGGCTGATCATCCTCAACTCGCCCCACAACCCCACCGGCACGGTGCTCGACACGGAAGACATGGCCGCGTTGAAGGCCATCGCCGCCGACCGGGACCTCTTCATCCTCGGCGACGAAGTTTATGAACACATCGTGTTCGACGGCCGGGTCCACCAGAGCCTCCTGCGCCACCCGGAACTGGCCCGCAAGAGTTTCGTGGTCAGCTCGTTCGGCAAGACCTACCACACCACCGGGTGGAAGATCGGTTACTGCGTGGCGCCTCCGGAGATGACCGTCGAGTTTCAAAAGATCCACCAGTTTCTCACCTTTACGTCCAACACGCCGATCCAGCTGGCCTATGCCGACTACATGCAGCACACCGAACACTATCTGCAGCTGGCCGGCTTTTATCAGCGCAAGCGCGACCTGTTCCTGGATTGTATGCGCACGTCGCGTTTCAAGCCCCTGCCCTGCGCCGGCACCTATTTTCAGATGATGGACTACTCGGCCATCACCGACGCCCCGGACATCGAGTTCGCCCGGCGCCTGACCACCGAGTTCGGCGTGGCGGCCATTCCACCGTCGGTCTTTTACCACGACCGCCGGGATCATCAGGTGCTGCGCTTCTGTTTTGCCAAGCAGGATCAAACCCTCATTCAAGCCGCGGAGCTGCTATGCCGGATTTGACCGTGACCCTGATGCAAAGCGATCTGGCCTGGGAGGATGTCGCGGCCAATATCGGCCGGTTCGACGCCGCCATCGACCGACTGGAAGCGGCCGGCGACCTGATCGTGCTGCCCGAAATGTTCTCGACCGGCTTCAGCATGAATGCCGCGCGCCTGGCCGAACCGATGACCGGCCAGGCCGTGACCTGGTTGCGCCGCAAGGCCCAAGCCAGGGGCGCCGTGCTGACCGGCAGCGTGATGATCGAAGAGGGCGGCAAATATTTCAACCGCCTGGTGTTGGCCCGGCCCGACGGCACGCTGGCCACCTACGACAAGCGCCACCTGTTTCGATATGCCGGAGAAGAGAAGGTCTACACCCCCGGCCATGGGCATATCACCGTGGAATGCCGCGGCTGGCGCATCCGTCCGTTCATCTGCTACGACCTGCGCTTTCCCCTCTGGACGCGCAACCTGGACCTCGCATATGATGCGGCCCTCTTCGTGGCCAACTGGCCGGACCGGCGATCGGCCCACTGGCGTGCCCTGCTGGTGGCCCGCGCCATCGAAAATCAATGCTATGTGATCGCTGTCAATCGCGTGGGCCGCGACGGCAACGGCCTGGGCTATGATGGCGGCTCGATGGTGATATCACCCACTGGAGAGATTCTCATGGAAGGATTGTTTGAGGCAGCAACGCCCACCGTCACCCTGCGGCATGACCTTCTGGAACAGTACCGAAAGGACTTTCCGGCCTGGATGGATGCGGATACCGATCTGATGCGCCGGCCCGAAACCCGTTAAGCCGTTTCGGAATTAATTCCCTGGAAGTTTGCAAGTCACCCGGAACCCCAGCCCCGACCCCAGAAAATCGGCCGCACAACTGAAACGCCTTGCGCAGCGGGCGCTCCAGGCGTCCAGGTGCCAGCTGCCGCCGCGGATCACGCGGTCCGCATCCGACAGTTCGACGAGCGGATTGTGCGCGGCGTGCCGGCTGTAAGCATCGGCGGCAAAACTGTCCCGGCACCACTCCCACACGTTGCCGCTCATGTCGCAGAGGCCCAAACCGTTGGGCGCCCGGGTGCCCACCGGATGCGTATGCCCCTGGCTGTTGGCCTCGTACCACGCCACCGACTGAATATCGTCGCCGCCGGCGTATAGCTCCTGGCGGCCGCCGCTCCGGGCGGCATACTCCCACTGGGCCTCGGTGGGCAGATCGAAGATAGCCCGGCCGTGATGCGCCGCGTTCAACCGCGCGATGAACTGCATGGCATCGTCCCAGGTGACCTGTTCCACCGGTCGATCCGGCTCCTGGAAATGGGACGGATTCTCCGGCATCAGCCGCAGCCACTGCGCCTGGGTCACGCAGCAGCGTCCGATATAAAACGGATCCAGACCGATCTCATGCACCGGCTTCTCGTTGTCCGAACCCTGGTCGAAGGTATCCCCCATCTTGAACCGGCCGCCGGGCACCAGAACCATTTCGATGCCGCAGACCGATTCGGTCCATGTGGAAGGCGATGGCTTCTCATCGACCGCCGCCACGGTAGGCGTGCAATGGGGGCAGACATGGTGGCCTTTGGGCACACGACGCCGGCAGATGCTGCACAGCAGCAACGCTTCGCACTCGGGGCAGCGCTTCCAGTTCTCTTTGACGGGCTGACCGCAGACCGGGCAGGCCAATTCGACCAGGCGCGTTTCGCACACCGGGCAGATGCGCCAGGTGGGCTGTACCGGTTCATTGCAGTTGGGGCAGTGGGATGGCGGTGTGGATTGCGTCATGATGCCTATCGCTGTCGTTCAGCGACCCTCGGAGGCGCCGACCGAACGCCGGTTGGATATATCCTCGGCCCGCATGCCGTCGAAGGCATGGGCCTGATGTGCGTGCTAAAATAACTTTCTCGCGTCGCCCTGTCAACGCCGGCCTATTCGGCGCGTAACGCTTCGATGGGGTCCATTTGTGCCGCATGCCGAGCCGGCAAGACACCGGCCAGCAGGCCGATCGCGGCAGACAGCAGTTCTGCATAGAGCACATAGCTCCAGGGCGTGTGGGTGGGCAGGCTCGGTACCAGCGTTCCCAACAACCAGGCGCCGCCGGCACCGACCACCAGACCGGCCAACCCGCCCAGGCTGGCAAGAACGATCGCTTCTCCGATGAAAAGAAAGAGAACCTGCCGACGATCCGCACCGATGGCGCGCAGGAGTCCGATTTCGGCCGTGCGCTCATGGACGGCGATGGTCATGATGGTCAGGATACCCACACCGCCGACGAACAGCGATATACCGCCCAGGGCACCCACCGCCAGGGTCAGAATATCGAGCACCGAGCCGAGCACCTCCAGCATCTGGTCCTGGGTGACGATGGTGAAGTCTTCATCCCCATGCCGCTCGATGAGCAACTTCCTGGCTCGCCGGGCAACGTCCGCAGAACTGCTGCCGGCCGCGTAGAGCAGATCGATCTCCATCAGGCTTTCGCGATTGAACAGTGCAAGCGCCCGGGCCGCGGGAATATAGACGGCATCATCGAGATCGAACCCGAGCATCTGCCCCTTGGATGCCATGACGCCGATCACCCGATAATGTTCGCTGGCGATGCGGATCCTGCGCCCCAGAGGATTTTCGATGCCGAACAACTCCTTTTTGACCCGGCTGCCCAGCACGACGTAGGCCCTGGCCGCACGGGGATCGTCATCCGGCAGAAAGCGTCCCTGGGCCACGTCCATCTGCCACACCCGGGGCACCGCCGCGCCCACGCCGAACACATAGGTGCGGCGGCTGCGTTCACCGCTCTCCACCGCGGCGTTGCCTTGGACCACCGGCACCGTCGCCAACACCCGGGGCAGCCGTGCCAGGGCCACGGCATCGGCCAGGCTCAAAGGCCGCACATTGCTGATCACACCGCCGGAAAAGCCGGTAGTGGTGGTTTTGCCCGGCGTGATGCCGATCAGGTTGGTGCCGAACTGCGTGAACTCGGCCAACACGAAACGATGGATGCCCTCTCCCAGGGAAGTCAGCAAAACGACGGCGGCGATACCCACGGCGATCCCCAGGGCCGTCAAAAAAGAACGCAACCGATGGCTGACCACGGCCTGGAGGGAGAGGGTGGCGGTGTCTCGCAGAAACATGTCTCTATTCTTCTGTTCTATTATTCGTATGTTCTTACAGTCGGCCCAAAGGCCTCCAGCGCCTCCGGCGGGTGCCCGGGCGCGATCCTATCTCCGCGACAGGGCCGCCACCGGATCGAGGCGGGCCGCCCTGCGAGCCGGCATCACCCCGAAGATCAACCCGGTGCCGATGGCCACACCCACGGCCGCGAAAGTCGCCCATGGTGGCACGGTCACCGGAAAATCGGGAAAGAGCCTGGCCAGCAACACTTGCCCCAACATGGCCAGAAGGAGGCCGAAAAGAGCGCCGATGCTCGACAGCATGGCTGCTTCGGAAATAAAGAGCCGCTCGATCTGTGTGCCGGTGGCGCCCAGCGCCTTGAGCAACCCGATTTCGGCCGTTCGCTGAGACACGGCAATGAGCATGACGTTCATAATTAAAATGCCGGCCACGGCCAGGCTGATGGCCGCGATACCGCCCACGGCCAGGGTGAGCACTTTGAATATACGATCAAAGGTCGATAATAACGCATCCTGGGCAATGACCGTGACGTCATCCTCGCCGTCGTGTCGCTCACGGATAATCTCCAGAACGGCGTTTTTGGCTCTAGGGATGGCGTCGCGCCCGGTCGCCTGCACCAATATGCGGAACAGTGAACTGCGATTGAAAAGGGCTTGTGCGGAGGCCACGGGAATAATGGCCACATCGCCGATATCCACACCGAGCGATTGCCCCTTTTTGGCCAGAACTCCGATGACCCGGAGTCGGCGTTGGCCGATGCGCACGAAGCCGCCCAGTGGCGAATCGTTGCCGAAGAGTTCGGCTTTTAATTTATGCCCCAGGACACAAACCGCTTCGGCGCGATCAATGTCCCCTTCGGGCAGAAAACGTCCCTGGGCCACGACCAGATTTCTAACCGGCAGCAATTCGGCGGTGGACCCGAGCACCACGGTTTCACGGGTCAAGTTGCCATGGGCCACGGGCGCCGAACCCACCATGATCGGCGCGATGAGATCCACGGCACTGCTCCGTTGCAGGGCCAGGGCATCTTCCAAGGTCAAATCGCGCGGGGTTTCACCGATGAGCGGTGGCGGTCCGCCCACGGTTTCGGAGCGGCCCGGCAAAACGATCAACAGGTGGGAACCCAGGGAACTGAACTGCTGGGTCACATAAAGGCGGGCCCCTTCGCCCAGGGAGGTCAACATCACCACGGCGGCGACACCGATCGCCATGGCCAGGAGCATGAGACTGGTCCGCAAGGGATAACCGGACAAGGAACCCGTGCAAAAACGAATCGAATCCCAGGTCTTCATGGGGCGCCCTCGTTAGCGTGCCCCCTGTCAAGCATGCCGTCAAAACCGCTGTCAAATTCGATGCGTCCGTCCATCATCCGAACCTGCCGATGGGTGCGGCGCCCGATTTCAGGATCGTGGGTCACCATGACCACCGTCATGCCCTCTGCGTTCAGCAATTCGATGGTCTGGATCACCTCCTTGCCTGAAGCGCGGTCCAGATTTCCGGTGGGTTCATCGGCCAGCACGATGGCCGGCCGCATGATGGTGGCCCGGGCAATGGCCACGCGTTGACGCTGGCCGCCGGAAAGCTGGTCCGGGCGATGCCTGGCTCGATCGGCCAACCCGAGTCTTTCCAGAGCGACGGCGACACGCGATTTACGATCCGATGGATTCACCCCGGCCAGGATCAGGGGGAGTTCGACATTTTCGGCGGCCGTCAGGCGCGGGACCAGATGGAAAAACTGGAAGATGAAGCCGATACGGTGGCGTCTCACCTCGGCCTGCTGGCGATCGGACAACGCCGTGGTGTCCCGCCCTTCCAGATGGTAGCGTCCCCGATCCGGTCGATCCAACAAGCCTAAGATATTGAGCATCGTGGATTTACCGGAACCGGAAGGCCCCATGATCGACAGATACTCCCCTGCCGCTACCTCCAGGGTCACATCACGCAATGCGTGAACGCGTTCGTCGCCTACCTCGAAAACGCGATCGATATTCTCCAGCCGTATCAAGGCGTCGCCTCGATCAGCACCGCGGCCGCCCCATCTTCAATACCCGGCGCATCGACATTGACCACCACCTGTTCATCTGTCGTCAGGCCTTCGGCCACTTCCGTCCAATCCCAGTTGCTCAGGCCGGTTTGAATCGATCGTGCCGAAATTCGACCTTCGTCGGCATGGAAGACGAAAACGCGCCGTCCGTCCAACACCGCCTCGGTGGGCACCCGCAGCACATCGTGGCGAACATCGATCGTCACCTCGATGTCGGCACTGTATCCGGCCAGCAGGTGCTTGAAATCCTCCGGCCGGCTGAAGGCGACCTCCACATCCACGGTACGCGCCTGCTTTTCGATGTCGAGCACATAATCGGCAATCCGTCGCACCTGCCCCTGAAATTGTTTTTCCCTGAAGGCATCCAAGGTGACGTTCGCCGTCATGCCGACCCGTATGGCGGCGGCATCCACTTCGTCGATGGGCGCGGTGACATAGAAGCAGGCGTTGTCGATGATATCCACGGCCGGCGGCGTGGGGATGCCGATGGGAGACGGGGTGACGAATTCGAAGAGCTCACCGTTGATGGCGGCGATCACCCCATCGAACGGGGCGGTCAATTGGGTGCGCCGGATATTGGCGCGGGTCACGGCCACCTTGGCTTCCAGAACCCCTATTTCCGTGGTTCGGGCCCGGCACTCGGCCTCCAATGCGGTGGCATCGGCGACGGCGTTTTCGGTTTGGTCCTGGGACACCACATCCTTTTTCCGCAAAGCGACAAGGCGGTCGGCGCTGCGCCGGGCGGCATCCGCCTTGAGGCAAGTGGCCCTGGCCCTGCTGCGCGCCGCCGTCACTTCGCGTTCGGCCAATACGGCCTGCGCTTTCAGATCCTCGTTCCACAACTCGAGGAGCAACTGCCCCGTCTTGACCGTATCGCCCTCCTTGATGGGGAGATAGGCGATCTGTCCGCCGGTGCTGGGAGAGAGTTTCGCCCGGCGGCACGCCTCGATGGTGCCGGCGCGGGTGTTGGCCACCGTTTGGGCAACCGTGCCGCGAGTCACCGGTTTGAGCACCACCTTAACCGGTTCGGGCCGCGTGGCGGTCCAGATCCACAGCGCGATGGCAACGACAATGATCGCTACGATCAGCCACCTTGCAACGCTTCGCAATGTCATGCCGAAATTCCTGTAGCGGCCGCTCTTTCGTCTTCGAACAGGGCCAGGTTGCGTTTCAGGACCGTCCCATCCATGAGATCTTGCATGGCCTGGCGGTAATGCGCGGCCGTGAGGCCTTGGATCAAATCCAGCCGTTGAATCCGGGCCAGGACCACGATGTTCTGCATACGCGCGTCTGCCAGATCGGGACGATTCACTCGAATCAGGCGCGCCCGCAACCGCTCGCACCTATCAGAGACCTCCTCCCCGGAGACCTCCGGCGCTTCGCCGAGACGCACGGGCAGAGGCTGCCAGACCGTATCGTAATAGATGAGCGTACCGTGCTCCTTGAGGGCGGTATCGGCGGCCCGCAAGGCCTCATGACGCTCCAGGGCCACCACCAGATCGGCATCATGAGCGCCGATCAGAGGCGAAAAGGCATCGGCGCCGATGCGCAACTGTGAAACGACGACTCCGCCGCGCTGAGCCAGACCGTGGGTATCCACCGATTTGACCGCCAGACCGGCATGATCGGCAGCGCGCAACAGGACCTCGCTCAGCAGGCCGATACCCTGGCCGCCAACCCCTATCATGTAGATGTTGAAGGTGCTCATGGTGTCATCCCTCTTGGCAATCCCTACTTTTTGGAAGGCATGCCGATGGCGTGCGTGGGACAGGTTTGCACGCAGGATCCATCCCCGATGCACAGATCGGTGTTGACCTCGATACGGCCATCTGGACCGCGGCTGAAACTCGGGCACCCGAATCGGGCCACACAGTTGTGAATCTGTTCGCACAGGGTCTGATCGATGTCGACCTGACGGGGTTCAAAACCAGGCTTACGCCGCTGTTCGCGGTTGAACTTCAACATGCAGGGATGCCGGGCGATAACCACGCTGAAACCCGTCACCGCCATGGCCTCCTTGACGATTTCGGCGAGACGCTGCTGCTGATAGGTATCGACCTCGAAAATGTCCTTGACCCCGAGCCCTTCGAGCACCTTCCGGATCGGAATTTTATCCGTGGCCATGTTGAAATTGCGCCCGGAACCGGCGTGATCCTGATGGCCGGTCATGGCGGTGGTGCCGTTTTCCATCACGATCATGGTGAGGTTGTGGCGATTGTGCAGCGCGTTGATGATGCCGGGCAAACCGGCATGATAGAAGGTGGAATCGCCCATGAACACGACCACCTTGCGGGTCTGGTTGAACAGGGCCAACCCCGAACCGATCCCGGTGGATGCGCCCATGCACATCAGCAACCGGCCGATTTCGTAAGGTGGCAGATAGCCCAGAGTGTGGCATCCGATGTCCGCCACCGTGATGTCTTCTACGGCCAATGCCTGTTTGATCGCATAGAAAGCGCTGCGATGACCGCATCCCGGGCACATCTGGGGCGGCCTCTCCGGAGCTTCGGAGGCCGGGCCAGGGGTGAAAGGCTCCGGTACCATCTCCGGCCAGACGCTGTGGAGGATGCCCCGCACCTTATCCGGCGTATATTCGCCGATCCAATCCCTGTGGTCTCGCTTGCCGACGATTCGGGCGGTCAACCCCATGTCGTAAGCCCGGGCCTTGATCTCTTTTTCCACCAGGTCGTCAAGCTCTTCGAGGACCAGCACCTCCTGATGGTTTTTTAAAAAATCGGCGATCGGGTCGTGAGGCAGCGGATGAACGATGCCGAGCTTTAGAATGTCAGGTCTGTCGGTTGCCTTTGAAATGGCTTCCATGAGGGACAAATAGGGCAGCCCCCAGGTGATGACGCCACACGCCGGGTTGCCGCTATCCATCAATTGATTCAACGGGCACTTGTTGGCATAGGTCCGGAAGTCGTCCAACCTGTCCAACGCCCGCGCCTTGAGTTCCGCTACTGTTGCGGAAAGCGGAATGTAAGGACCGTTGGCGGCATCGAATCGGGGCGTGCGGTCCACGGCGATGGGATTCCAGGCCGCAAAAGAGATTTTTTGCTTGGCATGGCACACATGGGTGGTCAGGCGCAGGATGATGGGCATCCGGCGCTCCCGGCTTTGGCGTGCTGCCTCCTTGTAATATGCATAGACCTCTTCCGGATCGGACGGCTCCAAGACCGGCATATATGCCAGATGGGCATAATGGCGGTTGTCCTGTTCGTTCTGGGAAGAGTTGGCGCCGGGATCGTCGCCCAGGACGATCACCATGCCGCCGATCAAGTTCATCAGGCTCAGTTGGACGAAGGTGTCGGCCGCCACGTTGAGCCCTACGCTCTTGAAAAAAACCGTGGCCAGATGACCGTTCACTGTGGCGCCGTAGGCCACCTCTGTCGCCACCTTTTCGTTGGTGGAAAATTCGAAATAAAAAGGGCGTCGATCGATGGGGATGGATTGGATGGCGGCAGCGATTTCGGGCGTCGGCGATCCGGGATATGCGCTCACCACCTGGGTACCGGCTTCCACCATGCCGCGAACGAGGGCGGTATTTCCCATGACGATTTCGGCGAAGGGCTCACGTCGCAGCAACATGTCACCCATGGACTTCATCATCTCACCCCTTTGGTTGTCTGATTAAACAGCGCGCTTTGGGTACAGATCCAATCGCCTGGGCATGGAGCAAGTTCCATCAAATTTGCCGAGTCATCGATACATTAACGCAGAACGAGGTTCCTTTCAAATAGACAGGACAATATAAATGAGTCAGTCGGACGTCACTTTTTGTAGCCCACGAACGTGCCCTTCCCCTGCCCACCGAAATCGATGGTGCCTTGCATTTTATCGCCGGCCACCTGGCCCGTATAGGTCATCGGCAGACCGTTGGAGGTAAATTCGATCACAAAATCAATGCCATGGACCTCTCCTCGAAGGGGAGCGTCACCGAAAGCCCCTTGGTAGGCGCCGGACAATGCCTTCCCGTCCTGGTTCAGATGAAACAGCGGTGTGCCGATGCCGCCGGGAGTGGCCACCTCGAGAATCCAGATCCCGGTCATGTTCAGGCCCATTCTGGCCTTAAGGCCGGCGCATCCGCCGATGGCCGATGCCACTGCAAGGGTCGCCACCATCAGTGTCGTTGTGACAAGACAGTTGATCTTCATACGTTCCTCCAGACGATATGCTTGCAGCCGAGAGCCTCTGCTTCGAAGTCCATCTCTGTATACATCGTATTCGCACCAGAACAGGAATGACGTGAAAGGTGTTTCTAGTTTTTGAAATAATCTATCGTCTTTGAAATCGCAAGGCGGGCGTGCTCTTTGAGTATGAGACGTCGGCCATCTGCTCCCTCAGCGCCGGGTTTAATGAATACCATTCAGACAGAATCGCCGAGGCCCATGGCTGAAGTTATGACATGGGGTTGCCCGGAACGGAGCTGTTGATTGTTCTGCGATGGGCTAAAGAAAACGTACGACCAGCCGATTAATCATTCCGATTCAATAATTTTTAGACCATAGGGCAAAGGAGACGCTTGCATGGGCACCGATAACATCGTTTTTCTGGAAAACCTGGAGTGGTTTGACGAAACTGGCAAGGAACTCGTGCACCGCCTGCCCGAAAAGGGCTCCGGTGAAATCAAATGGGGTGCCCAGCTCACCGTACGCGAAAGTCAGGTGGGTGTCTTTTTTTATAAAGGCAAGGCCGTCGAAGCCTTTGGCCCCGGTCGGCACACCCTGAAAACGGGCAACATCCCCATTTTGACCAAGCTCGCCAGTCTGCCGTGGGCCATGAACAGCCCCCTGCGCGCCGAAATGTACTTCGTCAACATGAAGACTTTCGCCAATTTAAAGTGGGGCACCCGGGACCCAGTGGCCTTCAAGGATACGGAACTCGGTCTGATTCGATTGCGCGCCTTCGGCGTCTTCAACCTGCAAGTCGTGCAGCCGGTGCTTTTTATCAACCGATTGGTCGGCACCCAGGGTATCTTTACCACCGAAGGCATCGAAGAGTATCT
Source organism: Desulfatitalea tepidiphila (assembly GCF_001293685.1). Lineage (NCBI taxonomy): Bacteria > Pseudomonadati > Thermodesulfobacteriota > Desulfobacteria > Desulfobacterales > Desulfosarcinaceae > Desulfatitalea > Desulfatitalea tepidiphila. The sequence goes on from NZ_BCAG01000003.1 coordinate 2,247,595, forward strand.
CAATCGGGTGATCGTTTCGCGTTTCAATGATTTCATGGGCGAAACGATCGATTCACTGTTGAACCTACCTGCCAAATACGACGAACTATCCACCGGTTTATCCAAACGCCTGCAGGAAGATTTCTCTCATTTCGGCCTCGGGTTGCCCCAGCTGTATATCAATTCAGTCACACCGCCGCCTGAAGTGCAACAGGCCATCGACGATCGCAGCCGCATGGGCGTTTTCGATGATATGAACAAATTGATGCAGATGAAGACGGCCATGGCCATGGAAAAAGCCGCTCAGGGCGAAGCCAGCGGCGAGGGCATGGGCGCCGGACTCGGTCTGATGATGCCGGCCATGCTGGCGCAATATTTTGCCCATCCCCTGGCTCAGGGGCACTCGGGGGCCGCACCTTCGGCGCCGCCGGCCGGCGCGCAGCAGGCCATGGCCCAATGCCCGGATTGTGGGCAATCCATCCCCATCAGTTCGAAATTTTGTCCCATGTGCGGCCACCAGCAGTTGGTCTTTCGTCAGTGCACCCATTGCGGTAAAAACCTGACGCCGGGCGCCAAGTTCTGCTCCCGCTGCGGCCATCCGGCCGAAGAGAAGCCGGCGGCGAAAATCTGCGGCCGGTGCGGTGCCGAGAATCTGGGAGATGCCAAGTTTTGCACGCAATGCGGTGAGAAGTATTAGATCGGGCCCGTCCACACACGCCCCACTCGCCTGTTTGTGGACGGGCTTCAGATAGGACCAGGACGAGGAACTGTTTTTGACGAATTTCATCATCGAGCATCAATGCCCGCAGTGCGGTGCGCCGGCGGAGCTGGAAGAGACGGATCGTCTCTTCCGGTGCAGCTTTTGCCGGACGGCCTCCTATCTGAGCGCGCCTTCCTTTTTTCGTTATGTTCTGCCCCATAACGCACCACAGGACCAAGAGCTGGTCTACTTCCCCTACTGGCGGTTCAAGGGCATGCTCTTTTCGTGCCTTCCCGGCCAGATACGAAATCGATTTGTGGATCTCAGCCAACAAGCGATTCCATCCGACCATTTCCCTTTCTCCTTGGGTTTTAGAAGTCAAACGCAGAAGCTGCGGTTTGCCACATCCGAGATCAACGGCCGATTCTTGAAACCCGAACTGCCCAAAAACGGTCTGATCGAGGCGCTCAACGACCGCTTCAACGCGAACCTGCCCAAACCGATCCTCCATCAGGCGCAGATCGGGGAGACGATCAGCCTCCTTTACGCGCCGTTTTATGTGACCGAAAAGGTCTTCGATGCCATCCTGAACGAACCGGTCGGCGGCGGATCCACCGAAGAGACTGAAAAATTATTGCAAGTGGCGCAATCGCCCAACTGGCCCATCCAGTTTCTGGCCACGCTTTGCCCTCATTGCGGATGGGACCTGAACGGAGAGCGTGACGCCTTGACCCTTTACTGCCAGAACTGTCAATCCGTCTGGTGGCCGAAACAGGGCCGACTCGAACGCCTGCCCACCATCTATGAAAAAACGTCGCTCCCAAACCCTGTCTTTTTGCCGTTCTGGCGGATTCAGGCCGATATCACCGACCTGCCGCTCAGCAGTTATGCGGACTTGATTCGGACGGCCAACCTGCCCAGAGTGGCCCAGCCTGGAGATGAAGAACGTCCCTTCTACTTCTGGTGTCCGGCCTTTAAAATACACCCCAAGCGCTTTCTGGCAATCGCCGGCCACCTCACCGCCGCCCAGCCCCGGGATGGATTGGAGACCGGATTGCCCCGGGGCGACATGCATCATGTCAACCTGCCCCTGCAGGAGGCCGTCGAGGCATTGAAACTCATCCTCACCGAGTTTGTCCGGCCCCGAAAACGCATCGACGACATTCTGTCTGCCCTGGAGATCAAGGCCCGCCGCTTTCTGCTCGCCTACCTTCCCTTCGAAGAGGGACCGCACGAACTGGTTCGTGCAGACATGAGGTTGGCGATCAGCAAGAGCTCGCTGAATCACGCCCACAACTTGTAGATCCATTTTTAAACAGATGGTAGATTGATTTATGTATGGGGCCAGACCTTCACTGTAGCGGGGCGTATCAGTCGTCTCGGGAAGAACGAGCGACATCATCGGTGCTCGGGGCGCCGAGAACCCTTCGTATCGTTTCGGCCAACTCTTTCATGACCACGGGCTTGTACACCAGCGCCTTGATGCCGATCTCCTTGACAAGGGTGTCGGATATCTTTTTGCTGTACCCGGTGCAGAGAATCACCGGAATGTCCCTCCGGAGTTGAATGAGCGCCGCAGACAATTCATCGCCGGTCAAATCGGGCATGGTCATATCGGTGATCACCAGATCGAAATCGCCGGGACGGGATCGGAACAACGCCAGCGCTTCGACACTGCTGGTGCGAGTGGTAACCTGGTAACCGAGACGTTCCAGGATCTGTGCGCCCATTTTTGCGATGGAAAGTTCATCGTCGACGAACAGGATGCGTTCATTTCCGCACGGTAACGCTTCCACCGGTTCAATCTCTCTGAACGTGCGTTTGCTGGAAACCGGAAGATAGATCTTAAAAGTCGTTCCTTGCCCCAAGGTGCTTGTCACATCGATGCGGCCCCCGTAAGCCACCACGATGCCGTGTACCACGGCCAGCCCCATGCCCGTACCTTCACCCGGCGCTTTTGTCGTAAAAAAGGGTTCGAAAATCGAATCGAGTATCTCCTCCGGAATACCGATGCCGGTGTCGGAAACCGTCAAGCGCAGATAATCGCCCGGCGCCAGATAGCCGATTTCTTCGGAGCTGTCATGGGAAAGATGAACGTCTTCCAACCCCACCTCCAGCCGTCCGCCGCCTTTCTCCATGGCATGCGCCGCATTGGTGCAAAGGTTCATGACCAATTGGTGCACCTGGCTCGGATTGCCCATGATCAGTGAATCGCTATGGATGTGGGAAAGAATTTGAACGGTCGTGGGAATCGAAGAGCGGATGAATTTAAGCGCCTCCTTGATGATGGCGCTCACCTGGATCGGCTTGACTTGTTCATCGGACTGCCGTGCGAAGGCCAGAATCTGCTTGACCAGATCTTTGGCCCGATTGCCGGCAGTCAATACCTGCCGCAGGTTATCTTCCAGCAGCGTGCCTTTGTCGACATCATCGAGCGCCAACTCCGTGAATCCGATAATGGAGGAAAGGATATTGTTGAAATCGTGGGCGATGCCGCCGGCAAGCGTTCCGATGGCTTCCATCTTGTGGGATTGACGCAGCTCTGCCTCCATCTTTTTCAGTTCGGTGATGTCGGTGGCGATTTGCAGTTTTGCCGGCCGTCCGTCCGTCCATTTAATGACCCGGTCATGATTGACGTACCATCTTTTGGTGTGAGGGTCTTGCTCTTGCCAGACGTGCACTCCGGCAAACCCTCGCGACTCGCCTTCCCCTTGAGACCGACACCAACGGCAAGGCCCCGACAACCGCCTGATCGCCTTCCAGCATATGCTGCCGGTCATATCCTGCCCGTAAATTTCAATCATGTGCCGGTTCATGAATCGTATTTCATGGGTTTGAAGATCGGCCACATAGATGGCCGCGTCTATACTGTCCAGAACCGTGACGAAACGCTCGTGGTGAAGCCGAAGTTTTTCTTCGATCTGTTTTCGTTCGGTGATATCGCGATTGCTGGCACGCCGGCCGAGAAATGCGCCATCCTGGCCATAGACCGCCTGGCAGTCATGGTTGATCCATCTGATGGTATTCTTTTTCGTGGTGATTCTGAAGTCCAGAGAACCGGTTTCCCATCGGTCGATTTGATCGGACCTCATATGCGCGGTCATCCTGTCCCTGTCTTCGGGGTGGACGATGGCGAGCATCAAACCGGGGTCTTGCATGAACTCATCCACCTTGTAACCGGTGATCCGCTCACACGACGGCGATACATATTCGAGCGTTCCCCCGGGGCTTATCCAGTACTCCCAGTCATAATTGAAATCGGCCACGATACGGTAGCGTTCCTCGCTTTGCCGCAGGTTGGCGCTGATCTCCTGCTCCTTTAAGAAAACTCTTTTCAGTCCGTTGAGCATGAACGCAGTGGTAATGGTGACAAAGGCATTGAGGAGGAGAAAATTGCCGATCATCACGATCCATTTCTCTTGAGCGTTCTCGAGTTGAAGGGACCATGACGGGCTCGCGAAATGTATGAAAACCGACACGCCGAAAAGGGTCAATGCATTGAGCACAAGGGTCCAGATGGCCGCTTCCAGGCCGATAATCGTGCTGATCATCACCGATGTACCGAACAGCCAGATATAGCCGGCGCCCACCGGGCCCAAAATAAACAACAAGCCTGCTCCCAGCGAGTAGAGAATGAGACAGGCGATATAGCCTCGAACCTTAAGCGGCCATTTGCGGCCCAGCAGGACCGCCACGATCATGACATAGGCGCAGGAATCGATGGCGATGACACTCCACAACCCCTCCTTGAAGGCGAGAAAAAGCGACGGAATCAAGGCCAATGGCCCGAACGCACCGGCGATAAAACACATGACGAACAGAACGCGCTCGCGCCAGAACGTCAGTGGATCGCTTTGCCAAACGTATTCCGGCAGGAACCGTTTTTCGAGGCGACCCCAGAGCAACAGAAATTTTTCGGCTGATTTTGTTTTCAAAGGTCTATGTTGTACGCCTTCATTTTGCTGAGTAAAGAGGGATGGCTGATCTCCAGAAGACGTGCGGCATGCGTCCGATTCCCCTCGGTTGCTTTGAGCGCCTTGACGATCATGGCGTTTTCCATCTGCTTTTGCGCTTCCTTGATCGAATAGCCTTCGAACAACTGCTCGATCGGTGGTTTGGCATCCGGTGCGGAACTGGCAAAAGAAAAATTGTCACGTGACAGTTGGTTTCCCACCGACAGTACCATGGCCCTTTCCATGGCGTTTTCCAATTCGCGTACGTTGCCCGGCCATCGATGGCTCAACAGCAACGACATGGCATCGGGTTCGATCCCTTTTACGTTCCGCCCGAGTCGTTCGTTGAATTTCTCGATAAAGTGCTGGCACAAAAGCGGAATATCCTCGACCCGGTCGCGCAACGGCGGCAACTCGATGGTCACCACGTTGAGCCGATAGAATAGATCTTCCCTGAACTCGCCGTCTGCGACCATTTGCGGGAGATTGCGCGAAGTTGCAGCGATAACGCGCACATTCACCTTGCGGCTGACGGTCTGCCCAACGGCTCGGATCTCGCTCTCCTGCAACACCCGAAGCAGCTTGACTTGAAGTGGAACAGGCATTTCGCCGATTTCGTCCAACAAAAGGGTGCTCTCGTCGGCCTCTTCAAACAGGCCTCGTTTGGAGCGATCGGCCCCGGTAAAGGCGCCTTTGGCATGGCCAAACATTTCGCTCTCCAGCAACGCCTCGGGAATACCGCCGCAATTGATGGCTACCATGGGTTTATCGCGGCGTGGTCCGGCCCGGTGGATGGCGCGCGCCACCAACTCTTTGCCCGTGCCGCTTTCACCGACGATCAAGACCGTGGTGTTGTACTGTGCCACTTTGGCCGCCAGTTCGAAAACATCCCGCATGGCCGGGCTTTTGGCCAACAGATGGCCGAAACGGTATTGCCCTTCGAAGCGGCGCACTTGCTCCTTGAGCATCACGTTTTCCCGTTTCAGACGGTCCCGTTCCGCTGCTTTTTCGATCACCAGCTTGATTTCGTCGCTTTTAAATGGCTTGGAAATGAAATCATAGGCGCCCAGCTTCATGGCATCGACGGCCAGATCGATGGTCGCGTAGGCCGACATCATGATGATGGTGGTCGTATCGGAAAGTAGTTTGGCATGTTTAAGAAATGCCATGCCATCCATTTTCGGCATCTTGATATCGCACAGCACATAATCGTACGGGTGGATTTTCAGCGCCTCGATGCCGGCCTCTCCGTTCTCCGCGGTTTCAACGACATAACCGTCCCGCTTGAGCATGCTGGCCAGCATGTGACGCATGTTTTCTTCGTCATCGACGATCAGCACACTGGGTTGAGCCCTCTTTGGCGTGTTGTTGTTCTTCATAAACGCATGACATCCGATGCAGTTTTAGCGTGATTGAGAATCTCCGTCCCTGGGTTGGGGAGCCGTACCGGTCGGCTCCAGCGGCAGAAGAATCGTAAATTGAGTGCCGCTGTTCTCCCGGCTCTCCACCGAAATCGTGCCCCCCATCTTTTGAATGATCATATAACTGACGGCCAGGCCCAATCCCGTCCCCTTGCCCGGCTCCTTGGTGGTGTAAAAGGGATCGAACACGCTTTCGATCTGATCCGGGGAGATACCGTTGCCGTTGTCCTCGAATCGAATGCCCAGTACCTGATGCGAACTCGGTGGTGTTTCGTTCCAGGTTCGGATCCCGATACGGCCTTGCGTCAACCCGTGAGCATCGGCGATGGCATCGCCTGCGTTGAGAAGCAAGTTGAGAAAGACTTGGCGCAACTGCTCTGCGTTGGCCATGAGGATGTCATGCCCGGCTTCGAGCTTCAAATCCATTTCTATGCCGCTCATCAAGGGCTGGGTTCCCATGACACCGGCGATCTCCTCGAGCACCGCGTGGACCGATATTTGCTGAGGTTCACTCTTTTTGGGGCGTGCCAAATCCAGCAGTTGACGGATAATCGTGTTGATGCGCTGGATCTCTTTTTCGGCACGCAGGCTGAAATCCTTGAGTTCCTCAGGTGCCAGATCCGGCTGCCTGATCAATTCCATATAGCCGAGCACAATGCCGATGGGATTTCCGATCTCGTGGGCGATGCCGGCGGCCAGTCGACCGACGGAGGCCATCTTTTCGGCACGCACGATCTCGTTCTGGGCCTCCTTGAGTTCCTGATTGGCCTTTGCCAGGGAGACGACGCTCGCTTTTAGCTTTTGCTGATCTTCCGCTATTCGCTTCAGCATTCTGTTCAGAGCCGAGGAGAGCCGATTGAGTTCGTTGTCCTCCCGTCTGAAGGTGAAAAAAAGATCTTCGTCGGAGCTGTATTCGTCCGCCTGACGGACGATGCGGTCGATGGGATGCAGATAGATTCGGAAGATGCGATACAGGCCTACTGCGGAAAAGATGATGCTGTTCAGCAGAATGTAGTAGAGAACCGGCTTGTTGTATTGACGCAATTTGTCATATAGGGGCGCCAATGGAACGACCGCCGCCGCGGCTCCTATAACCGTCCCACCGCCGTCCAGTGCAACGGCCACCAATTCGTTCGAAGCGCTCCACCAGAAAACGGCCCACATCAATCCCAACGCCTCCTTGCAGGGCTTTCCGGTATGCAGCGCCGAATCGACGGCCCGCCGGAGACGCTCCGGCGAATGGTCGGGATGGCCTTTTTCAAATCGCAGGGTGCCGCTGCGATCGACAATGGCAACCGCCGAAAAAGCATCATTCGCCAGCATTTCGGGAGGTTGCCGGGGAACCTCTGAATCCGCTGCGTCGATCGGTTGTTCCAGGTCATGCAACGCCTGTCGGGCGGCACTTTCCAGTATGGCGCTATGTAGATCCAATCGATGACGGACAACGAATCCCTGGAGAACCAACACCGCGAGAATGTCGGCGATCAACGCCGACAAGAACACCAGCAACACCACATGGAATGCGATCTTGGTCCTGAATCCACGTATGGCCACAACCACCTCAACGACAAGAACGGGTCAATGCTTCTCCATGGTCAGGCGGTGTGCCTGGATCGGCGCCAGCGTTGGGACAGATACAACGCCCCCATGATCGCAAGGCCTATCAAGTAGGTCCAGTAGGGACTGTACTGAAATCCGATCCACTGCGCCACATATTTCGGCTGCATCAAAATGAAGGTCGCGCAAAGTAGGATTGGAATCTCATAAGCTTTGTTGCGCGTGATCAGCCAACCCTGGGTCGCGGCTGCAAAGGCGAAGTTTCCCATGCAGGCCATTGCGAATACGAGCAACCCCAATGGCCAGCTGGTAATACCATCTAAGATCAGGTCGGCATTGAAGATGAACATGAAAGGCAGGATGGCGGTGCGGATATCGTACATGAATCCTTGCAGGCCGGTGGGAATGGGCGGTGATTTGGCAATAGCGGCCGCTGCGTAAGCCGCCAGACCCACCGGAGGGGTGTCGTCGGCCAGGATGCCGAAGTAAAAACAGAACAGGTGCGCGGCCATGAGCGGGACGATGAAGTCGTTTTGCGCACCGACGACCACCAGGGCCTTGGCCGTCAGGCTGGCCATCACGATGTAGGTCGCGGTGGTGGGCAGCCCCATGCCGATGAGCAGGCTGGCGATGGCGGTGATGATCAGCATCAGGAAGACATTACCGCCTGAAAGGATCGCGACCACTTCGGTGATACGGCTGCCCAGCCCCATGGCCACCACCCCTACGATGATGCCAGCCGCGGCAGTGGCCAATGCGACCGACACCATGTTTCGTGCGCCGCCGACCAGGGCCTGAACGATATCGATGAATCCTCTGACAAAACCGGGTAGCAGGGGTTCCTTGTTCAAGTAAGCCTGGATGGGACGCTGAGCGAACATGACGATGGCCATGACCCATATGGCATTGAAGGCGGCCGTGTCCGGGGTGTGCCGCACTACGATCAATTCGTACAGCAGCATGAACAGGGGAAACAGAAAATGGGCGCCCGACATGAGGGTCTTCCAGAAAGGCGGCAATTCGCTCCGGGGCATCCCGGTGAGACCCAGCTTGGAAGCCTCGATATGGGTGATGAAAAAGAGGGCCGCATAGGAGGCGAACGCTGGAATGGCGGCCGCCTTGACCACCTCGATGTACGGCACGTTGACGTATTCGGCGATGATGAAGGCGGCCGCTCCCATGATGGGCGGCATCAGTTGTCCGTCCGTGCTCGCGGCCACCTCGATGGCCGCGGCCTTTTTGGGTGGATAGCCCACTTTTTTCATCAAAGGAATTGTAAAAGTGCCGGTGGTCACGATGTTGGCGATACTCGAGCCCGATACGAGTCCCGACAACCCGCTGCCCACCACGGCGGCCTTGGCCGGTCCCCCCTTGAAGCCGCCGAGAATGGAGAGCGCCAGTTGAATGAAATAGCGCCCGGCGCCGGCGCGATCGAGCATGGCGCCGAAAAGAACAAACAGGAAAACGATGCGCGCCGATACGTAGAGGGGAATGCCGTAAATCCCCTCGGTCGACATGCTCATCTGGCCCAGGAAGCGATTGAGGGAAACCCCCTTGAAAGCAATGACGGAAGGCATATAGGGCCCAAGGAAGGCATACAGGATGAACCCTAAGGCAATGATGGGCAGTGCGGGGCCGATCACCCGCCGGGAGGCTTCGAGCAGCACGATGACCAGTACGGCCCCGGCGATCAAATCCAAGGTGTTGGGGGCACCGATGCGCATGGCCAGCCCCTCGTAGTCCAGGGCGATATAAAGGGCTGCCAGGGCCGCCACGATGGCCAGAAGAAAATCGAGCAACGATATACGATGCTGGGCCGAAAGAAAAGAGAGCCTCCCGAGCTCTCTTTTCAACATCGGCACATTCAGAAAGACGATCAGGAAGGCAAACGCCAGGTGGATGGCACGAGCGTAAGTGGAATCGATAATCAACCAGCTGGCGATGGAAAGTTGAAAAAGGCTCCATGCCACGGCGACAATTGGAACAATAAAACGCGTCCAGTCCTGCGGCTGGCGCCCGAATAGTCCCTCTTCTCTTTCCGCCAGCCGCTTGGCCCGGTCCAAACCATCGTCTATGGAATCATTTTCCTCTGGGGTCGCTTCAAGCCGGTCTCTGTCGCTCATTTTTCTCCTGGAGGATACACCAAAGGTTGATACCCATCGCAAGTCGCCTCGACCATTATATCAATCCGGCCTCCTTGTAATACTTCATGGCGCCGGGATGAATCTCCGCGGAAAGACCTTCTAGCATGTCTTCTTTCGTCAATACACTATAGGCCGGATGGAGCCCTTTGAACTCCTCGAGATTTTCAAACACTTCTTTGGTCACGGCATAAACGACATGGTCCGGCACCTTGGCCGAGGTCACCAGTGTGGCCTTGACGCCGAACGTATCGACGTCGCCTTCATTTTCAGCCCCCGGGTACTCCTTCACTGGCACGAAGGATTTGGCGTAGTAAGGATACTTGGCTAACAGCTCATCAATACCGGTGATGGGAACGAATCGCACCTTGCGGACACCGGCGGTGGCCTCTTTAAACGCACCGCTGGGATGTCCCACCGTGTAGAAGAAAGCGTCAATACGGCCATCCTGGAGCAATCCAGGTGCCTCGGCCGCCTTTACGCTCTCGGCCTGCAAATCTTTCTCGTAGTCCAACCCGACGGCCTGCAGGGCATCGATGGAGTTCTGGCGCTGACCCGAGCCCGGGTTGCCGATGTTCACACGTTTGCCCTTCAAATCACGAATATCTTTTATGCCGGCATCGACGGCCGCGGCCAGGGTGACCGACTCGGGATGGATGCTGAAGACCGCCCGCAAATCGTTCTGGGGCCCTTTCTCCTGCCATTCGGCCATGCCTTTGATGGCCTGGTACTGGCGATCGGATTGAACGATGCCGAATTCCAGGTCGCCCGCCATGACGGCATTGACGTTAAACACCGAACCGCCGGTGGCCTCGACCGTGCACCGGATGTTGTATTGGTCTCTTTTATTGTTCACCATCTTGGCGATCGCGCCGCCGGTGGGATAATATACGCCGGTGATTCCACCGGTACCGATGGTGACATAAGCCGTTTTGACCGCCTTGTCGCCGGTGTCTCCGGCATTGCCGGTATCGGACTGTTTGTCACCGCCGCAAGCGGCCAGCATGAAAATGAGAAAAATCGAAGCCATAAGAATAAAAACTTTTTTCATAGAACCCTCCTGTCTGTTCGCATGGTCTCATCGTCCATCGCATCGATGGATCGAATCGGTGACGTTGCCAAAGGCGAAATTTCTAATGTGAATGGCATTAACAGACGATCATTGCATTCATCTGTTTTATAGATAGATATTGAACAAGTTTACCATCAGTGCCGGCTCAACCCGCCCGATGAAATGGTATGCGATCGGCGGGGATCTTCCGGTGCCTCGTTTGACACGGATTTAGGTGCAGTTTATAAGCGATCACGCCGGCGTTTTGATTGGTAAACTTTTAGAAAATAGAGCTAATCGATACTACATGTCAACCTCCACCCCCGATTTTGGTCAAAACGGATCATTCCCTCAGGTATCGGTCATCGTGCCGACCTACAATCGGGCTTCCCTGCTGAAAGAGGCCCTCGATTCCGTCTTGGCTCAGAGCTACCGGAATTTTGAACTGATCGTCGTGGATGATGGTTCGACCGATAATACCAGGCAACTGCTGGCACCCTACGGAGACCGGATCACTGTGTTGTTTCAACCGAACGCGGGGGTGAGTGCCGCACGCAACCTCGGTATCCAGGCCGCATCCGGCGATTTGATCGCCCTGCTCGATTCAGACGACTATTGGTTGCCCGAAAAACTGGCCGCACAGGTCGCTTTTTTTAAAGCGACGCCGCAATCCCTGATTTGTCAAACCGAGGAGATCTGGATTCGAAACGGCGTCCGTGTCAATCCCAAGCGCCGCCATCGAAAATTGTCGGGCATGATTTTCCAGGCGTCACTACCGTTGTGTCTTATCAGCCCTTCGGCGGTCATGATGCGCAAATCCCTTCTGGATGAAGTGGGTCTTTTCGACGAAGATATGCCGGCATGTGAAGATTACGACCTGTGGCTGCGCATCACGTGGAAATATCCTGTTCATTTGATCTCTGTTCCGTTGGTGGTCAAAAGAGGCGGGCACGCCGATCAATTGTCGCGATTGCCGGAACTGGACAAGTATCGCATCCGCTCGATTACACGGATGCTCCTCAAAGGGGTCTTGTCAAAAGAAGAGCGGCAGGCCGCCTGTAGGGTGCTCGAACAGAAATGTCGCATCTATGCGGAAGGGTGCTATAAACGTGGGCGTGACGATGAGGCCGATTTTTATCGCGCGATAGCCCGTCAATTCCTTCCTTGATGGCCTGCACCGGTGCTCCCCGCTCGGTCCGACACATCTGTAGTGCGAGGGCGCCTGTCGATCTCTTTGCCTATCGGACATCGTACCTCGACGATGTGATTGAGTTTGACCGTGTACCCCCAGCATTCGATCAGCGGTGCGTTGCAGTGGGCGCACCAGGTGTTCTCACCTTTTTCGGCAAACACATTGCCAATGTACACATACTTAAGGCCTGCTTTTTTACCGATGTCATCGGACAACTTTACCGATGTCATCGGACAACGATGATGACATAAATGGCACCGGACGACCTGATCTTCCAACTCTTCATACAGACAGGCTTTCATGGCGCGATCCTGGTTCCGGGCCGCCGGAACGACCATGTCGGCGACACCTTCCCATGCATGAATGATCGGAGGTAGCCGGCCCCACAGGGGCAGATCCGGTCATCACGCGAGGCACCTTTTTCGGTCGATAGCGGATCGCCAACGGTCGTGTGCGAAACCTGGGTACAAGGGTGGCCGTCACGCCGGCAAATGCACCGAATGGGCAGCGTTGTAAAATGGCCGATCGTTCAAAATGTTCCATCATGCGAGTGGTGTGATAAGGGAACTGGCATGCCGTGCGCCATACCACCGGCACGTTGCCGGCCACGGAGCGAATCATTTTTTTCAGTTTCCAGGGGCTGAAAAACCGGACCTGGGAAAAGACGCCTGGCCCACGCCAGCGCTGGGTTCCATTGATGGCGAAACGATTTAGAAGCCCAAAAAAAACCTTGTCCTTGGCCACCCGGCAGGCCTCTTCGATGGCCTTCATCGGATCGTCTGCAAATTCAAGGGCGATGAAGAATATGGCGTAGTTGAAGGAATTGTCACCAAAGGGCAAATCCTCGGCATATCCGCGGTACAATTCCACTCGGTTCTGAAGAGCTGCAAAGCAAAGATCGAGCATATAAGGGGACGGATCGACTCCGGTGACGTTCAGCCCCATTTCCACCAAGGGCCTCGTACTCAATCCTGAACCGCAGCCGATGTCCAATACCGACTCGTTCGGCGAGGGTTGTAAAAGGTCGAACATCAGTTGATGTTCCAAACGTGCGGCGCGGCGGTTGTGCTCGAGGGTTGCCCACTGTTCGTATTCACGTGCATCTTGAAAATCGAACACATACCCCATCGGGCGCATCCCCCCTTTCCTGATTAATTGAATATTGAACACCTGCGAGGGCCTTGTCAAACAGAGTTTAAAACCATACGGAAACCGCTTTACACCAGGGTCGGAATATGATCTGAAGTGGCGGAAAATTCATAAAACCCGGTTTGCAGCCGCAATGAAACGGATAAAGAGAGAATCGATATGACGCTGACTCCTTTGGAAGCCATTTCTCCGGTGGATGGACGCTATCGGGGCACGACCCAGGTCTTGTCGGCCTTTTTTTCGGAAAGCGCACTGATCAAATACCGGGTTCGAGTGGAAATCGAGTATTTTATCGCCTTGTGCGAGCTACCCCTACCCCAGCTGAAAAAGATCGACAAACGATCGTTGGCCTCCTTGCGAGATATCTATTTGACCTTTGACCTGAACGATGCCCAAAGGGTCAAAGACATCGAGAGGGTCACCAATCACGATGTGAAGGCGGTGGAGTATTTTATCAAGGAAAAGTTCAGTGCCTTGGGCTTGACCCCTTTCAGTGAATTTATCCATTTCGGACTCACCTCACAAGATATCAACAATACCGCCATGCCGTTGGCACTTAAAGAATGCTGGCAACAACACATATCGCCTGGACTTCAAGCCGTTACAGCTGATTTGACCGAAAGGGCGCTGGCATGGAAAAAAATCCCCATGCTGGCCCGCACCCATGGACAACCCGCCTCTCCGACGCGTCTTGGAAAAGAGATCTTCGTCTTTGTCGATCGATTGACCCAGCAATACGAATTGATGACCCACGTCCCCTTTTCGGCCAAATTCGGTGGCGCGACCGGCAACTTCAATGCCCATCTGGTGGCCTATCCAGAAGTGGACTGGATTGACTTCGGCAATCATTTCGTCAACGACATCCTCGGGTTGTCACGTTGCCGGGTGACGACCCAGATCGAACACTATGACCATCTTGCCGCCTTTTGCGACAGCGTCAAACGCATCAACACGATTCTCATCGATCTGTGCCGCGACATTTGGTCCTATGTGTCCATGGACTACTTCAAACAGAAAATAAAAAAGGATGAGGTTGGGTCGTCGGCCATGCCCCACAAAGTCAACCCCATCGACTTCGAAAATGCAGAGGGCAATCTGGGCGTCGCCAACGCCATGCTTGAACATCTATCCGCCAAGTTGCCCATTTCCAGGCTTCAGCGCGATCTGACCGATTCGACCGTCACCCGGAATTTGGGGGTGCCATTGGCACACACCCTCATCGCCTTCCGATCGATCCAAAAAGGGATGGCCAAATTGGTCCTCAATGAAACCGCCATCGACAAGGATCTGGAGAATAACTGGGCGGTCGTTGCAGAAGGGATTCAGACCATTTTGCGCAGGGAAGGATACCCAAAGCCTTACGAGGCACTCAAGGCCCTCACCCGAACCAACACAACGATCGATGCCCAGGCCATTGCCGATTTTATCGCCACCCTGGATGTGCCCCCTGGAGTCAAAGAGGAGTTGTCGGCCTTGACGCCCCATAGCTATACGGGTCTGATCGACTTTTGAGGCACTGTCCGCCGAAGCCCGCTCCCTTCTCTTGCTATCAAAATGATATACTTAAAATTATTAGGTATATTTTACCTATAGCCCATTTTTTTTATCCTTGTAGGCCTCAAGTTTGTCACGGTCAGGCCGATTTATGAGTAGAAGCGAACGGAACCTCACAAGGAGATTGAGAATGGGATCGATGAAACTGGATTTACGCTATGCATCCGACAACTTCGAGCAATCCGTCGATAAATTCTTTGACACCGCTTTTGGGCCGTCGGCAGCCCTGTACCGCCGGGTGACACTTTGCGGATGGCGTCCGATATCCAATCACCCCAATGTTTTTAGCTGCGGTCGCCGGTCAAATGACATTCAGCACCCCTCCATATCCGGAACCAAGCCGGAGGGGATCGCGGTTTATGAAACAGACGAGGGAATGACCATTGAAGTGGCCTTGACCATCATCAAGGAAGAAAGCCTTCACCTCGCTATTTTGGATAAAAAACTGGTCATTCGAGGGGAAAAAATCGGCAGCCCTCCAAAGAGTGCATCTTTTTCCCTGCAATCAAATAAAAATTCGCAATTTCAGCATCTTATACATTTACCAGAATCGATTAGCTCTGGCAGTTTTCGTGCCCAACTCAAGGGAGATGTCGTTCAAATCGAATTTGTCAAACAATGAACAAAAACTGGGGTATCTTCGATTAGGTAGATCAGCTATCGGGCCATCTTCGCATGCGAATACATACAAGCATAAGAATGTCGCTTTTGTTTCTGGCACTCATAAGCATTTCCATCGGTCACGCGGATGAGTTGGTGTTGAAAAGCGGCGAACGCTTTTCATCCGATCGCATTTGGGAGGAAAATGGCAAGATTCGTTTCAATATGCATGGATTGCTGGTGAGCGTCGCGAAGGAGGAAGTGGTTTCGATCGTCCGGGAAAAAGATGTACTCGATAGGGGAAAAGGAACAGTCACGGCTTTTCGTCCCAAACCGACCAGTATTGAAGAAAACGATGCGTCCTTCCGGATCCCCGATTCTGCAGTTGATGTCGAAAACCGTGAACTAGACCGATATAACGGGCGTCGTCCTCTGATCGAACGCAACCATCGTACCTTTTCCCGCAAAAACCAGCCGGAGCTTGGCACCGGGCTGGAAAACATCTCCTGGCGCATGAAACCGGCCGCAATCCAGGGCCTTGAAAAAATCAAGACCGACCTGATCTTTGGCGGTATCGATCAATACTGGCGTCCGGAGCATCCCCTGTCGATCAGCGGGGCGCCGTTAGACGGATTGGTATACGGCTTTTGGGAAGACCAACTCTATTCGATCGTGATGTGGGCCGATGGATCTATCGGATTTCATCGACTGAGAGATGCCCTTTTTACGAAATACGGCCCAGGCACTCAGAACAGGATCGGTGTGGAACGGTATGTTTGGCTGGAAAAAGAGACACAACGCATGCTTGAATATGACACCGACCTCAACACCGCCATTTTCGTTATGCGTTCAGCAGAATTAGACCACCATCTCAAAAAAAAATATCCTTCCGAGAGCAAGATACCCTAAAATTACTCTACGAACTCAATCCTCAAATGGGCCCCCACGTTCACGGGCCGATCGATCTGTTGATTGGCCAACATGATCGTTTCCGTCTGCTCCCATGCAGGGACATTGATCCGACCGATAGAAAAGGATTCATCAGGTTTGACCAATGCGCGTGTCTGATCCAGCTGAGCGAAAAGAAGATCACGGGATGTATCGCGGTCATATTGCCTGACATCTTCGACGATCCGATCGCTGTCGGTGCCTTCGACCGCGGTGGTCCAGCCTTTGATCAGGCCTTTTATGAATCGCTGCACCCGTTCAGGATGTTCTTCGAGCAACCGTTTGGATGTGACCACTGAATTGGCGACAAAAAAGACGCCATAAGACTCGGGATCCAGAAACGCAATGGAAGCACCTGATGCCGTGAGCCTGTGCCCGATTTCAACGCCCTGCGTATTGATATAGACAGGCCATAGGTCGGCTACCCCTCTGTAAAAAGGCGTGTAATCCAGACGCACGCTATACAGCCGGACCTGCCGATCGGATAGGCCTGACTTGACCAGCAGGGTACGCATGATGATCTCATCATTTTTCCCGAAGGTGACCCCGATGGTCTTGTTTTTGAGATCGGTTAACCCGTCGATGCGAATTTTGTTCTTGAAGTAAACCCATTGCAATGGATTCTTCTGGAACAGCTGGGCGATCACCACTACCGGAGATCCTTTGGATATCGCCTGAATGACCTGATCTCCCGAAGCCACACCAAAATCAGCGTGTCCCAACTCCAGATCGCGAATGGCGTCTCTTTCCGGACCGCCGGATTTTAGGGTGACGGTCAACCCCTGCTCTTCGAAGCAACCCCGATGAACTGCAACGATATCGCCCACCGTGGACATGTTGATCAGCCATTTCAGTCGGTAGGTAATGTTTTCCTTGGCGACGGCCGGATCAGATACAAAAAACGTGATCCCTAACGCTACTGCAATTGGAATCAGACGTGTCAGTCGGTCAATGAGCAATGGAAAAAGAGAGCATACCCCAATCACCATAAACCTCCAGTTATTGCTCCCATGCGTTTTTGACCAGCCGTCCCGCGACTTCCAATGCGCCCTGGTAGATGGACAATGTGATTCCGATCATAAAAAGGGCTACCAGGATTTTCGAAAGATCACTCTGATATAGGGCGATACGGATACTGTAGCCAATGCCGGCGTTTGCCGCGATAAACTCGGCAACGATGGTGCCAGCCATGGCCAAGGTGGCACTCCCCGCAATGACGGTCGTCAATTTTGGCAGATTCTCAAATGCCCGGATTTTGACTTCGAGTTGCCAACGCATCCGCCCGGTTTGTTGATAGAAATGTTCAACCTCGGTTATCGGTTCGGCCAGTATGCCGACCACGGACAAGAGTAAAGGAAAATAGCAAATCATGGCGGCAATCAAAAGCCTCGATAAAAACCCATCGCCTAACAGGATAAAAATAATCGGCGCCAGTGCCACGATGGGATAGGCTTGGATATTGTAGGCCGCTACCTTAATCAGGCTTCCGAGCCAGGTCGTCTTTCGACCCAAAATGCCGACTATAAAGGCCAGCATAATCGAAAAAATTTGCCCGATGATGGCCACACAAAGTGTGCTGAACACGTCGTGGGCGTAGGTCGACGAGATTTCTCCAAATGTTTTGAGCAGGATTCCCAGACTGGGTATCACATAGTCTGAGAGATTGACCACATATTTGATCATCAAAAGAAGGGCCAGACCGATCAGATAAATCATTAAAAATTGATAGATACGTCTAAGCAGCATTCATGATCTCCAACATGGTCTGCTGCAAGGTTGATCGATCCAGACACTTCTGATCCCGGCAATCCTGCCCCCTCACGAGGACGGCTTGTCCGTCTCTTTCGGGCCCACGCAACACCCAGATCTGTTGGCAGTAAGTGGCGACCTCGATCACGTTATGACTGATGTATATGAATAACCGATCCTTAAACATCGCCTTGATATGGATTAGAATCCGGGCACGCAATTTTTCGTCAACGTTGGCCAGGCACTCGTCAACGATCAAGACGTTGAAATCTTGAACCAGATAGCGCAACAAATTGATCCGGTTTTTCTGCCCTAATGAGAGCTGAGAAAATCTTTTTCTCAAATGGGCCGACATTCCGAAATGGCGAATCAAAAGCTCTTTCTTATCCTGATTGTGATGGGGAGTGATCCTTTCGATGTGTTCGCCGATGGACGACCATCCGGGTAAGCGTTCCAAATTGTGTGCATATAGAAGAGAGTCAATGGAATCGGTGTCCACCCTCCCCTTTTCCGGTCGTAAGAGTCCGCATAAAATACGCGCCAAAGAGGATTTACCGACACCTGAAGAACCAAACAGAGAGTGAAACCCAGGATTTTCGAACTTGAACGATAGATTCTTGAAGAGCGTCTTGGTTGTGCCTTGATAACCAAACGTCAAGTCGCGGCATTCGAGAAACATGAAGCTGTTACAACCCTTTGTAAGCTCAAAAGATGACCTGCAGCGCAATTTTTCATGTATGGCTGCCGCGCTGGCAGTGCCTTTGAATCGACAGGCTTTGCTGATGGAATCAGCAGATCCTTTTCTCTCAGCTCTGGCTGTGCTATACGTCCTTTGCCTATAACATAGATTCGAAAGGGACTGCATTATGGATTTTAAAAGTCACCTTGAAAATGCCTGGCATTTGAGCATTAAGCACATTGCGCCGCTAATCCTCAGCACACTGGTCCTGATCGGTGTATCTGTCCTGACAATGGGGCTGTTGGCACCGGTACTATTGGCGGGGTACGTCTATTCTCTCCTCTTGTTGGTTCGAGATGGACGCGAACCGAAAATCGGCGACTTATTCAGTCACCTGCATCTCTTTTTACCCCTCTTTCTTTTTTCATTTGTTGTGTTTGTATTCATTTTAATCGGGTTTTTTAAGCTTTTTTTTCTGCCCGGCATCGCAGTTGCGTGTCTGGTTACATTTGCCTGCCTGTACGTGCTTCCGCTGATGACCGACAAAAAGCTGGGGTTGATGGATGCCATAAAAACCAGTTGGAACATGTCGGTGCATGGCAATATCGCCGATCATATCGTCGTGGTTATTTTATTTATCGGTCTCTTGTCGATTGGCAGTTCAGTGTTTATCGGCACCTTGTTCACTCAACCGTTTGCGACGATCTTTGTTCTTTCGGTTTATTTGGAACGTATGGGTCAAGACAATCCCGTGGCCACCGCGCCCAATCCCCCGCCCACCTCTTACCAATGATGTTCATGCGGACATAGGATTTCGCCATCTACCGGAAACATCCATTCTCTACGACCGGCCAATAGCGGATGGCCTCCAAACTTTAAAACCATTTGCGACGTTAACACCGTATTATTGATAATCGATCTTTCTTAAAATTTCGTCGTATCGTTCCAGTGTGATCATCCCATTTTCGACCATGAGGTCTCCTATACCGACTTCCCGCAATTCATCTATACGCAAAACCTTTTCTGGATTGGCCTGTTTAAGGCTGAAAAATGTATATTTTAACGTGAGTTCCTGTTTGGGCAGAATATCGAAAGAATTCCAACTGGTAAAAATGAAATGATGACTCAACAAATAATAAAAAGAACCCACGATAATCGCAATCCACAGGTAATTTTTGATACGAGATAGCATGTTCAATCTCCTATACCATTTTCCCAGATCAGCTCTTCCTCAAGGTTTCAGCGCGCATTTCCCTCTTTAGCTCAGCGCCACAGATGATGCAACCCCCAAGCGAGAGGGGTGGCACCTTTCAAAATTCAAATCATCTTGCGAGCATTGAACGCTAGAAATAAAAAAAGCCCGGAACCTTGACGGTTCCGGGCTAAAAATTTTTCGGCGGCGTCCTACTCTCCCACACAGCTTCCCGTGCAGTACCATCGGCGCAGAAGGGCTTAACTTCCGTGTTCGGGATGGGAACGGGTGTATCCCCTTCGCCATTGCCACCGAAAACTTGATGACCTGTTAGCAACGCAATTTGAATTGGATTATTTCTTCTTCAAGACTTATGTCGATTGTTTTGTGGCCAAGCCTCACGACCTATTAGTACCGGTAAGCTGAACACATTACTGTGCTTACACATCCGGCCTATCTACCTCGTCATCTTCGAGGGGTCTTCAGGCAACCGAAGTTGCGGGATATCTTATCTTAGGGTGGGTTTCCCGCTTAGATGCTTTCAGCGGTTATCCTTTCCGAACTTAGCTACCCAGCCATGCCGCTGGCGCGACAACTGGAACACCATTGGTTCGTCCATCCCGGTCCTCTCGTACTAGGGACAGATCCCTTCAAATATCCTACGCCCGCGAAAGATAGGGACCAAACTGTCTCACGACGTTTTAAACCCAGCTCACGTACCACTTTAATCGGCGAACAGCCGAACCCTTGGGACCTGCTCCAGCCCCAGGATGTGATGAGCCGACATCGAGGTGCCAAACCGCGTCGTCGATGTGAACTCTTGGACGCGATCAGCCTGTTATCCCCGGCGTACCTTTTATCCGTTGAGCGACGGCCCTTCCATTCGGAACCGCCGGATCACTAAGACCTACTTTCGTACCTGCTCGAAATGTCTCTCTCGCAGTCAAGCTCCCTTATGCCTTTACACTCCACGGCTGGTTTCCAATCAGCCTGAGGGAACCTTCGCGCGCCTCCGTTACTCTTTGGGAGGCGACCGCCCCAGTCAAACTACCCACCAGACACTGTCCTTCGCCCGGATAACGGGTCGAAGTTAGAATTCTAAAATAGCAAGGGTGGTATTTCAAGGTTGGCTCCACCGAAACTAGCGTCCCGGTCTCAACGCCTCCCACCTATCCTACACATACTATTCCAAAATTCAATGTCAAGCTATAGTAAAGGTGCCGGGGTCTTTCCGTCTTTTCGCGGGTAGACGGCATCTTCACCGCCACTACAATTTCACTGAGTCCCTGGTTGAGACAGTGCGGAAGTCGTTACGCCATTCGTGCAGGTCGGAACTTACCCGACAAGGAATTTCGCTACCTTAGGACCGTTATAGTTACGGCCGCCGTTTACTGGGGCTTCGGTTCAATGCTTCGCCCGAAAGCTAACATTTCCCCTTAACCTTCCAGCACCGGGCAGGCGTCAGACCCTATACATCGTCTTGCGACTTAGCAGAGTCCTGTGTTTTTAGTAAACAGTCGCTACCGCCGTTTCTCTGCGACCTCCTTCGGCTTCGCAAGCAAGTCGCTATACCTAATGGAGGCACACCTTCTCCCGAAGTTACGGTGTCATTTTGCCGAGTTCCTTAACCAGGGTTCTCTCAAGCGCCTTGGGATGCTCTCCCAGCCCACCTGTGTCGGTTTTCGGTACGATCACCTGATCATCTCGCTAGAGGCTTTTCTTGGCAGCATGGGGTCAACCACTTTGTGTCCGCAAGCGGACTCGTCATCACGTCTCAGCCTTAATAGAAAGGACGGATTTGCCTGTCCCTTCGGCCTACTCGCTTAAACCGCCTAATCCAACAGACGGCTGGCCTACCCTTCTGCGTCCCCCCATCACTCAAACGATGACCTGGTGGTACAGGAATATTAACCTGTTTGCCATCACCTACGCCTTTCGGCCTCGGCTTAGGGATCGACTAACCCTGAGCAGATTAGCTTTACTCAGGAAACCTTGGGCTTACGGCGAGCGGGTTTTTCACCCGCTTTATCGTTACTCATGTCAGCATGGTCTCTTCTGTACAGTCCAGCCGTCCTTTCGGTCAACCTTCAACCCGTACAGAATGCTCCCCTACCGCTCCTTCGACGAATCGAAGAAACCCGCAGCTTCGGTAGTGTGCTTAAGCCCCGTTACATTTTCGGCGCAGACGCACTCGACCAGTGAGCTATTACGCTTTCTTTAAAGGATGGCTGCTTCTAAGCCAACCTCCTGGTTGTCTATGCATTTCCACATCCTTTCCCACTTAGCACACATTTAGGGACCTTAGCTGGCGATCTGGGCTGTTTCCCTCTCGACCACGGAACTTAGCTCCCGTAGTCTGACTCCTGCGATAGAAGTTGATGGTATTCGGAGTTTGGTTAGGTTTGGTAACCTGGTGAGGCCCCTAGCCCATCCAGTGCTCTACCCCCATCACTTAATAACGCAAGGCTATACCTAAATATATTTCGGGGAGAACCAGCTATTTCCAAGTTTGTTTGGCCTTTCACCCCTATCCACAGCTCA